>JANOIQ010000518.1:0-2909 GCA_031407835.1 Chitinophagaceae bacterium | reverse complement strand
AAGGTTTCAGGGCAGGCAAAGATTTATCTGAAGAACGGAAAATATATTCTTGCATTGGAAAACTTCCTCACCAGTAACGGCCCTGATTTAAAAGTATATCTCTCGAAGGACAGAACCCCGGCCGACTTTATCAAACTTGATAATTTAAAATCCACCAACGGCAACCAGCTCTATGAAATCTCCGGTGTGCCTGATTTTATTCAATACAAATATGCGCTCATTCATTGCGAACGGTATAATCATTTATTCGGCAGTGCTTTGCTGAAGTAACAACTTATTCAGGGTTTAATGAAAGGCAGGAAAGAACCAACTTTCTCCTTACATTTGCACCCGTTATGACAACTGAAAAATTAAATGATATAAGAGACCGTGTGCTTGTCTTGAGGAGGTTTCTTTGACGTCGAGAACCGACGATATAAAATCAATGAAGACAAGCAACTCACTCTGAGTCCCGGATTCTGGGACGATAATAAGCGTGCAACAGAGATTCTGAAAGAAACAAAGAACAACGAGTATTGGGTAAAACTTTATGAGGATACCGATTCTGCCGTTGAAGACTTTGCTGTGCTTTTTGAATTCTGGAAAGCTGGTGATGCAACTGAGGAAGAAACCAAGGAAGCATTTGAAAAAGCTAATGCCGCCATTGAAGAAACTGAATTTAAGAGCACACTCAATCAGCCGGAAGATGAATTGCCTGCCGTATTGCAGATTAACTCTGGTGCCGGTGGAACGGAAAGCCAGGATTGGGCCGAAATGCTGGCACGTATGTACCGCATGTATGGTGAAAAGCAGGGCTGGAAAGTAACCGAAATAGATTGGCAGGATGGCGATGGTGCCGGTATTAAAACATGCACTTATCAATTCGATGGTCCGTTTGCTTATGGATTTTTAAAAGCAGAAAGCGGTGTTCATCGTTTGGTTCGTATCTCCCCTTTTGATAGTAATGCAAGACGCCATACTTCTTTTGTAAGTGTGTATGCTTATCCGTTAGTGGATGATACGATCAATATCGAAATCAATCCGGCGGATGTGAAAATGGAAACATCAAGAAGTGGTGGTGCCGGTGGACAGAACGTAAACAAAGTAGAAACGAAAGTGCAATTAACACATATTCCCACAGGTATTGTTGTGGTTTGTCAGCAGGACAGAAGTCAGTTAGGCAACAGGGAACTCGCCATGCAGATGCTGAAGAGCCGTTTGTATGAAATGGAACTGCAAAAACGAAATGAGTTGAAGGATGCCAGCAATGCAAAGAAGAAAAAAATAGAATGGGGCAGCCAGATACGCAGTTATGTATTTCATCCGTACAAAATGATTAAAGATCACCGCACAGATTATGAAGTGGGTAATATCGGCCCCGTGATGGATGGTGAACTGGATGGATTTATTAAAGCTTACCTGATGAATGAAAAAGAAACAGAAGCGAAATAATTTCTTCAAATAAAAACTTGCATTATGAACTTAGGTTACTTCAACTACCCAATGCCGGTAAATGAGCCAGTCTTAAATTATGCACCCGGTTCAGCAGAGAAAAAAAGATTAAAAGAAGTTTTAGCCGAATTAAAAAGTACGGAAGTGGATGTACCCATGTACATTGGCAATAAAGAAGTACGTACGAATAATAAAGTAGCCATGCATCCCCCGCATGAACACAAACATGTGCTGGGTTATTTTCATGCCGGCGAAGAAAAACATGTGCAGCTTGCTATAGAAGCTGCCTTAGCAGCCAAAGAGAGCTGGGCCAACATGAGCTGGGAAAGCAGGGCCAATATTTTTCTGCGTGCTGCCGATCTCATGGCAACCAGGTATCGTCCATACATGAATGGAACAACGATGCTGGGGCAAAGTAAGAATGTGTACCAGGCAGAAATTGATTCAGCATGTGAGATTATCGACTTTCTCCGCTTCAATGTTCATTTCTTAAGTGATATCTATCGTCAGCAACCCATCAGCGGTGCAGGTATGCATAACCGCATGGAATATCGTCCATTGGAAGGATTTGTACTGGCTGTAACACCCTTCAACTTTACAGCTATTGCAGGTAATCTGCCAACCAGTGCTGCCATGTCCGGTAATGTGGTTGTATGGAAACCAGCCAATACCGAAGTGTACAGTGCACAGATGATCATGCGTATTTTAAAAGAAGCAGGATTACCTGATGGTGTTATCAACCTGGTATATGTAAGCGGACCAACTGTTGGAAAGGTTTGTTTCAATCATAAAGAATTTGCTGGCGTACATTTTACCGGTTCAACCGGTGTGTTCAACAATATGTGGGAAACAATCGGGAAGAACATGGGCATGTACCGTTCTTATCCACGCATTGTTGGTGAAACAGGTGGTAAGGATTTTGTAATTGCACATAAGAGCGCCGATCCGGATGTGGTAGCAACTGCTTTGTTACGGGGTGCATTTGAATACCAGGGACAGAAATGTTCAGCAGCATCAAGAGCTTATATTCCATCGAACATTGCGGAAGAAGTAAAAAAGAAATTAATTGCAGGGGTGAAGAGTTTTAAAATGGGAACAGTTGAAAATTTTTCCAACTTCATTAATGCTGTGATTGATGAAAAAAGTTTTGAAAGTATTAAACGTTATATCGATAACGCAAAGAAAGCTGAGAAGGCTGAAATATGGGTAGGGGGTAAGTGCGATAAGAAAGAAGGATACTTCATTCAGCCAACCATTATTGAAGCGAAGAGCCCGAAATATGTAACGATGTGCGAAGAAATTTTCGGACCTGTATTGACTGTTTATATTTATCCAGCCAACAGTTTTGAAAAAACTCTGGAGCTGGTTGACAGCACTTCACCTTATGCATTAACAGGTGCAGTCATTTCGCAGGACAGAAATTCAATTGAACTGGCAACAGCCAAACTCCGCAACTGTGCTGGTAATTTTTATATCAA
>JANOIQ010000229.1:0-2768 GCA_031407835.1 Chitinophagaceae bacterium | reverse complement strand
CGCCGTAGAGGCTGCGGCTGAGGTATTGGCGCTTGATTTCCTGCTCGGCGCGGTCAATCACGGCGCGGTCGAAAGGCAGGCCTTCACCGATGCCGGCGTCGCGCAGCGACTTGGTCAGCGGCTCCTTGTCGAATTCCTTCATTCAACACCTTTCTTAAATTTTTCATGATCCGTTTTGGTTTCCTGTGCTGTAACCCAAACAGGTTCTTCACCAACCATATACCGTGCACCATTCACAGCGTAAATTCCTATATCCATCATAGCACCCCCGCCAGATAGTTGTTTGTTTAACCGCCATTGTGCAGGGTTGCCAATTCTAAATCCGCACAACCCCTGGAAAAATAAAATCTTTCCCAACTCTCCCTCTTTTCGCATGCGAATTATTTCCAGCGTTTTTGGTTCAAAATGCATCCTGTACCCAACAAGTAATTTTACATTTGCTTTTTTACATGCTTCCACCATCTCTGCACCTTCCTTTGCATTAACAGCCATTGGTTTTTCGCAGATTACATGCTTACCTGCTTTTGCAACACGTATTACCTGGCTATGATGCAGCGCATTGGGTGTAATAACATACACTGCATCAATCTCCGGATTGTTTTTAATAGCATCAAAATTTTCATAGTTGTAACAATTGGCATCCGGAATACTATACTTGCTTTGCCAGTCTTTTATTTTAGAAGGAGTACCGCTGATTACTCCCGTTAACTTTGCCATTTTGCAAGTCTGCATTGCTTCCGCTACACGGTTTCCGTAACTGCCCAACCCCATGATGGCAACTCTTAAAACAGGTCCATCATAAGCAGGACTGTAAATATCGTTAAAACCAGCAATACCCTTCCCGGGTGAAAGTTGCAAGGCAATTACCGAAGCGGTTAATTTTTGTAAAAAGTCACGACGTGTATTCATAAATGAAATTTTTATGAGGAGGTTGCGGGATGATTCTGTTAATTGTTTTGCCTGCTTTCAGGTTGAAATTAATCATATGCCCTTGCTTATGCAATACTGTCTGTAACAAATCGGTATTTGCCCTGTTAAGAATGATACCATTGCCACAATGAAGCAGATACAATTCCCATTGTATGATTTTTCACTTCTTTAGATAGTTCCATTCTGCCAACTGCATCAACCAGTTTTTTTACAACCTGTCTGGAGATTTTTTCTGCATGCCTCGATTGCTCCCATGTGCTTAGTAACCGCTCTGTTGTTTTCTTATCCGTTTGCTGTGCAAAAATTTCAGGATCTTTTTCAGCTGCCAATTGCAGAAATAAATTCCAATGCCCTGCTTCCAAATCAATCCACACATCTTTCGCATCATCAATCAACCAGTAACAATGCCCTGCTGCTTTTCCAACAGCACAGGCATGGCTGATGAGTAAGGGATCAGTTCCAGTTTTCATTACAGCTGTATATTCTGCCATTACCCTGAAGGGCTCCGCACTTTTTAAATAAAGTGCTTTATTTATTTTTTTCAGATCAACATGGGCAGATAGTTTTGTTGCTGAAACAAAGTCTTCTGCTTCTAACATCTGCTGCATTGCTTTCAGCAGGTTATCTTTATTTGAAGAAACATTTTTTAAATCATCCAGTACACTTCCGGCTAAATTGCTTAACAATTCTTCAGCAGAACTTATTGGCCGGCCATTTGAATTACCTGCTTTAATAAACGGTTGAAATACTTTTAATGAAGTAACAGTTTTTGCTCCATCCTGTTCATCACTGATATAATCAAAGAGGCTGATGCCTAAATTAAAACGTCCGCACCAGTCTGCTGAATGATTGGTTTCTTCAGTAGTTAACCCCAGCATTTCTCCAAAAACTTTCCCAACTGTTACACCAAAACCATACACATCATAAAGTCTGCTGTGATCAATACCGGATGAGCTTTCAATCCATTCAATTTTTTTATCCCGCTGTTCCAGCATTGTATAATACGCTGATAAAAAATTATCGTGATGAGGCAATGATGCTTTTTGCCAGGTTTCAAAAAAAACTCTTTGAAAGTGACTGTACCAATTCATTAAATGATATTGGTTTTTGCTTCAGCAACTATTATGTCTGTTGTTTCAGTACTGCGCCAGAAAGCAAGTGCATAACAAGCCATAGCAGTTGCAAATAATCCATCTATATCTTTAATCAAAGAATTTCCTCCCCCCTCTGCATTGTTCCATGATTCAACTTCGTTGGGGTCAATTACATACGGGGCTGGAATGCGGAGAATATAATCACCTGCCCAGCTTCCATTTTCCTGCTGTGCATGAAGCAATGCCTTACCACAGTTCATTCTTTCCTCATGTTGACCCATGTATGCTAAATGTGTAAATGATTCAAGTGCAAGTGCAGTTGTAAAGGGGTTCATGGCTGCTGAAGAATCAAGTCCAAATCCTCCATCAAACAATTGCTCATGAACAAGTGATTCTGCAATCAACTCTGCCTGCTTTTTTGATAATTGATATTTATTGTTTGCCAGTGCACGTAAGAACAAAGTAGTTGTGTAATGCGGGCCACGCCACCAGTAGGATTTGAAAAAGCCTTTGTTTGTTTGCTGATATGTTAACCAGTTGATTATTTCCGGCACTTTCTCATTCTGCAAATCGGCCAATACTGCTGCAATAGAAACATCCGGGTGAGCACTCGTCCAGCCGGCAATAAACTCATCAGCAGGTGCTGAAATAAATTCACGGATACCCGAATCAGTTCTGTAGGTTGAAATACCTCCGCTGGTAAAATGAGTCCACAAAAATGCTTTCGCCTTTTCTGCATCAAAC
>JANOIQ010000636.1:0-2072 GCA_031407835.1 Chitinophagaceae bacterium | reverse complement strand
GGAACAATTACTTCATCGAATTTTTTATTGCCCATTTTTTGATACTCTGCCTTTACAAAGTCAGTTATATCTTCAATCTTGGTTATCCATTCTGTACAAAACTTCTGCAAAACTGCTCCTTTCATTCCTATTTGAATCGCTTTGCGTTCTATTTTATTTCCAACAGGATCATGATCGGGATCCCATTGCAATCTTACTTCAGTCTGCTCCAGTTCTGCTTTCCATTTTTCGTTTGTTACATATAACCCGCTGTCATATGTTGAACTGGTAGCCTGTTGCAGGATAGTCTTAAAATGAACAATTGGCAATGTAATAGCCAGAATATTCTGCTGGTTATCCTTTGAAGCCCACCCAGCACGGTACATCATCCACAAAAAACCCGGTTTAATCCAAGACATCCTGTTAAAGCTGTAATGACTTCCACCAAATTTTTGGTTTTGAATTGCATAAGCAGCTATATCGGGATTGAATGCCTGATAGACCACTATGCTGTCTCCTTCTTTTCTTCCAATTATTTGTTTGCCTGTTTTCGGCAACCTTACTATCTGTTCAATATATTTTTCTGTTTTCATTTTGTTTACTCTTTCTTAAAAAATCATTCTGCCAGCAAAGTCCTTATCTCAGCCAAAGAAAATTCCTTCACCAGCTTTCCATCTTTGAATACCGTTTTTAATTCACTCTGCTGTTCATCTACCCATTTCACCTGATCGTATAATACATACCCGCCATTCTCTTTCTTTACCTGAAGCAATCCCGTAGCAGATCTCTTTGTTCCGTCATCCGTTACAGGACTTTTAAAAATCTCCCTTCCCTCTTCATCAATCACTACATATGTAGCTTTCATTGCCGTGCCAAAGGTATCACGGGTATTGTATTGATAAGTAAAACTGCCGATTCCAAAAACCACCTGCGTGGCAAATCCTTTTGCCTTGAGTCCTTCGCAAATTTGTGTTGCTCTTTCAATATTAATACTGTCACCGTAAATGGCCCCGATATGCTGATCCAGTAATTTAAAGCCCTTGTTTGTGATACTGCCCCCAAACACATCCCATAACAGCTCAACAACACCTTTCCTTTCGGCTTCGGTGTCAGCATCAGGATCGCCACAAATAATTTTTACAGGATCACCACTATCAGGACGAATCACAACTTTGCCTTTACGGTTTAATATGGTTTCTTTTAAAGAAGGAAGATACTCCGTACATACTTTCCATAAATCCCAGGTATCACTTACAATACTTACAATACCATCAGGATAAACCTGGGTAACTAGCCGGTTAAATGTTTCCAGCTCACCTTCTTTGTTACCGCTGCACATTACGCTATGCTCGGTTGCTGCTACACTGCCGCCAATTAATTCGGTATCAGCATTGGCATTATAATATTCTTCCATTGCATCAATTGCTGGGATGGTATCGGTTCCTGTAAAACTTAACAGATGAGCCATTCCACTTAACACAGCACTTTCTAATGAGCTCATGCCTCTGAAAGAAAAATCATGACCCTGCCATTGTACAAACTCCATCGGCATGCCTGTTTCTTCCGCATATTTATTCAGGAGCTTTCTATATTCATGGGCAATAGTTGCACTGGTGCAAGGTTGCCATATAATTGCACTAAGTAAAGTTTCTAAAAAATTAGTGAGCCAGTAAAACTCTGCCTTTGTATTTACAATCGTTAAACATGGAACCCGCATGGGAACTTTACTTCCTTCCGGCAATGCCTTTATTTCAACCGGCAAATATCCCAAATCATGCAATGCTGAAAGATGTTCATAGGAAGTTAGGTGCGATCCCAGAGATGTCACAATCCTTCGTTTATAATCAGCAAGTACTTTTTCCTTTGGTTGCTGAAAGAAATTTTCATTGAAATAACTAATCAGGTATTCTTTTACGAAATACTGCAAACCAAAGAATACCATTTCTTCTACCCCTTCAATACGACTTTTACGTGGGGTAAGGTTACTGTAAACCAATTCTGTTTTTTCAGGGTACTGAAATACATGGCCTACTTTATAATAATCGGTTAATAAAAAAGGGTTTGTTTTCATTTTAGTTATTTTATCTGCTTTT
>JANOIQ010000623.1:0-6167 GCA_031407835.1 Chitinophagaceae bacterium | reverse complement strand
CAAAGCATTTCAACGCCCAATGAAAGAAGGCGTGGAAATATTGAATGCCATACAGGATGTGTACCTGGATAAGAGTGTTACAATAGCTTAATCTATTCTTTATATTTTTCGAAATCCCGTTTGGAAAGACGGGATTTTTTTTATTTAACTGGCTTCAGTACTGTCCTGAGTTTATCGAAGGATCATCTTCCCTTGCCACGTGCAGACGCTTTGGTCTGCATCCCGACATTTATCGTCGGGGCTCGTTTCACAGTTCCGTTTTCATGGCAGCAGGCAAACCGGTCGGCACGCTGCAAGCGGTCTGAACGATTTGTTCAAGAGTGGAATTATGCAAAACGTCCCCGATCGACACACAAGCAATAAGAGAGATGTTGGAAAAAGGTAAGGCAATCAACTTTAATACAAAGACGAATGCAAAATGGTCGGCCCGCACTAAGCGGTCTGACCGGTTTGTTTAATAAGAATAAAACTTCTGAGGTTTAGTACATTATTGTGTACCTCATTTCCCGGCCTGACCGGATGGTCAGGGAATACGTTCGAAGGGAAGATCATTCATGCCATGTCATTTCGAATACATGGGGCAACGCAGTTGCGGAAACATGTATGAGAAATCTTATCCTTAGCATGGCTACATGTATTAATGAGATTTCTCAGTCGTGGTTCCGAAGCTATCGCTTCCCCACTTCTTCGAAATGACGCTCCGTAAGTATGCTCATTCCCACTATAAATACATTCACCAAACATGCAGAGAAAATGATTCTCGTCAGTTATGGGCAAAAGAAGAAGATAAAAACATAATACCTGCTTATTAAGAATTACATTGTTCATTGTTTTACAAAATCAGAGCAACCTGCTAATTAGTAGTATTGCCGGATGGAGGGAAGCTGATGATGTTAGCAGCCAAAATCATTTCACTTTTTCTTCCTCCTATAAGCAACCAGGAAACAGTACCCGAGATGAAGATATAGAAGCAGAGACTTCCGATTTCTCCAACACATATAACAATAACAACCAGCCCGCAGCACCGCTGCAGGATAAGCTTTACGATGGCAGGGGATGCTATAGCTAATTCATATCAGCACCCTGAAGGTCAAGAATACCCTAAATAAAACTAAAAGAAAATGGCAAAATTTTTAAACACGACAGGAGTTTCTTATCATTTAGAAGAACTCATTAAAGGGACAAAGGACAGATTGATTCTTATAAGCCCCTACTTGCAATTCACAGACAGAATTAAAGAGCATTTAAGCAACTTGAATATTCAAAAGCGAGACATTCGCATTGTTTATCGGGAGAATAAACTTCAACTTGAAGAAAATAATTGGCTAGAAGGTCAAATCGGTATTCGGACAAGTCTCTGTAAGAACCTACATGCTAAATGTTACATAAACGAAAATGAAGCGATAATAACTTCAATGAATTTGTATGAATTTTCGCAGCAGAACAATAATGAAATGGGAATATATATATCCAAAGTACAGGACGTAGACTTGTATAATGCGACCCTTGAAGAAGTTCAGCGACTTTTAACAATAAGTGAAGAAATTAGAGTGACCGTTAAAAAAGTTACCGCAGATACTCCACCTAAGACAGAAAAGAAAATTGCAGAAGAAAAATTTTCAAATAGTAAAACATCTGACAAGCCGACTGGTTTTTGTATCAGGACAGCTGTTCCAATTCAATTTAATGTTGAAAAACCAATGAGCTATGAAGCCTTCAAATCCTGGAGTAAATATAGCGACCCTGACTATGCTGAAAAGTTCTGTCATTTTTCTGGTGAACCTTCAAATGGAGAGACAAGTGTGAGTAAACCAATTCTGAAAAAAAATTGGAAGAAGGCAAAAGAAATTTATGACTTATAAATTTGTTTAGCTCATGTTGGCGCTCCGCCAAAGTGTAAAAAAAGCAAAATATATTAGTTGGCGGGGACGCCAACAATAGCAAAAGACGGGGAAGCCGAAAACCGCAATATTGAAAGAGTAGGTATAATTAAATTACAAATGAGCAAAATTTTTGTAGTTCCACTATTAGTATTTTTATGTACCCTGACAATTCAAACAAAAGCTCAAACCAAACAAAAAGCAAACTCATTTAACAAGGAGAATGCTTACTCATGGTTAAATTCTAAACTTGAGTTAGATCCTAATGATCCAATAAACGGACGTTTTGAAATGGAACTCCGGGATTCCTATTTAAAATATGGGCAATATTATTCGAAGATGCGAAAATGCAAATTCGAATTACAAGATGACCCTAAAGAATTATGGTCAAACATAATAAAGGCTAATCTAAGTGACTTAAATCCAAAAAGTTTACAAATTAAAGTAAATGGCGACAAATTTAGTGTCCTCGCATCTACAACAAATACCGAAAAAAAAGTTATTCGAGAAATTTACGACCCAAAATTGGGATTAGTTGAGACAAGAAAGGAATATCAAGTTTGGATAGGGCCCTTTCCAAACTCCCTTGATGAGGAAACAAAACAAAAAATAAAATCAGTCTTATCACAGTTAATAGTGGCGTGCGGTGGAAAAGAAGATTTATTTTAAAAAAGGCAATAAAAAATAAACACCTTCTTTACATCAATGTCTCCTGCAAGGGACATTTTGTAATTGTCATACCTCATTTTAAAACGACATCCTAATGGAAGAAATTTACAGACTACTAATTGAATTCAAGGCGGCACATCCTTTGAAATTTTGGACAACTATTTTTTTAGTGACTAGTATAGTGATTATTTCGGTTTGGAAACTTCAAGGAAGAAACAAGCGTTGAAAGTTGAGCATTTAAAAATGCAAAGACCAACAATGAAAGAAATTACAGAGAAAGAAACTGTTAAAGAAAAACCTGCGACACAAAACGAAAATTCAACTTCAGAAAAGCCACAACTAAAAAGCTTTACTGACAAGCCTGTCAAAGCCAATATAGATGTAAGTGAGCTAAAACCAGTTTCCACAGAATCAACAGATGAGAAACAAGAGAAAATAACATCCAAAGTTGAAGTTGTAGAAGTTAAGTCAAAAGCTAAACCAAAATCCGAAGAACATCTTCCTAAGGCTAAAGTAGAAACAACAAAATCTAAAGATGAAGTTGTCTTTGTTAACTATGAGTTTTTGAATTATGAGATAACAAAGTCGTACCCAATTTTCAGATTTCCTAAAAAAGGCACAGTAGTAAGAAGTTACAGATCAGGAAACACAAAACGCAGAGGATATAAGGAAGAGGCATTTCAAAAAACTATTGAACAATATTTTGGAAAGCAATTTATTGTTTTAGGAAACGCAAGGCTTAACACAGGTAAAGAAACAAGACCTTTTGAGCCAGACATTGCGATAATTGACAAATCAAATACTACAAACCTTAGAATAGATATTGAAATAGATGAACCGTATGCAGGAATAACTCGACAACCAACACATTGCAAAGGCGATGATGTTAATCGAGACATATATTTTGTTGATAGAGGTTGGGTAGTTATTCGGTTTTCAGAGTATCAAGTCCATTTACAAGAAAATGAGTGTTTGCGATTTATTGCAGAAACAATAAAATCAGCGATACCAAAATATGACATTCCTAGTTATTTATTAAGCCCATCCTCGCTCGAACTCGGAAAAATTTGGGATATTATCCAATCTCAAAAATGGGAAAAAGCAAAATTCAGAGAACAATACCTAAATCATATATTTCAAACCATTGAAGATAAAACAGAAACAATTGAGAGAGATTTTGACGAACAAGAACTTAAAGAAGAAAAATTTGTTAAGCCTACTTTAATTGGGAAATTAGACAATAAAAAATCTACAGCTTTTAATCTTCAAAATGAACATTCGAGGGATAGTAGAATTAAATTTTATCCAGAACCGCATATTTACACAATTGATAATACACCTGCTCCATCTGCAAGTACCATAATTGCAAAATTCTTCCCGGAATTTGACTCTTATGGCAAAGCCAGTAATTTGAGTTCAAGCAATCAACTGTTTGGTTTACCAGTTGAGGAAATTGTGGAAATATGGAATTCACGGGGAATTGAAGCTGCAAATCAGGGAACGTATTTACACGAACAAATTGAGAATTTTTATCTAGGTCAAGAATATGCGAAAACTTCAGAATTTCATTTGTTTGAACAATTCTGTAATGACCACGCAAATCTTAATCCTCACAGAACAGAATGGAGAGTATTTGATGAAGAACATCACATTGCGGGGACAATAGATTTGATTACCAAGAATGGTGCGAGCTATGAATTATATGATTGGAAGAGAAGCAAAAAGATAATAGACGTTTTCAGTGGTAGTCCAATAGTAACCGACACTTGGGGGAATTTTGGAGTTGGCCAGCTATCGACGATACACGACACCAGCTACAATAGATATTGCCTTCAACAAAGTTTGTATAAATACATTCTTGAAAAAAATTATGGTTTAACTGTTTCTAAAATGTTTCTCATAGTGTTGTATCCCGACTATGACAAATACTATAAAGTTGAAGTACCATACTTGAAAGACAAAGCAGAATATATACTAAGGACACTTTGAAAAAACAACGAAGGTATAACAAGGGTACTATGTATATAAGAATTCAGAGAGAATAATATCGTTTCACTTTATTTGCTTCCTTAACTGCAATATCTCGTTTGGGAGGTCTCCCAACCTGTGCACAAACATTATTTCATTTCTGCATTCAAACTACTCAAATAAGCAATAGATTGACGCTTTATAACTCTAAGGCGCATGTCTACCGACCATAACTGTTCGGTAGAATAAAACATGTCGCTCCTATGGAGCTTTGCTTATTACTTGCAATTCACTTCTACTAATATTTCGCCTCTAACGAGGCTAAAAACTAAAAACGAATAGCTCCGGAGGAGCGACAAGTAAGTAGAAAAATGATAAAAATGATTAGTTAAACTCCGTAGGAGTTATATGAAAAAAAAATACAACATTCCGACAGTTGTGGTAAGGAGACCTGCCTGTGCCTGAATCAATTCACCTTCCTGCATAAGAAATAAAAAAAGGTGGCCCGTTACCAGACCACCTCATTATATAAATTCATACTACAATTAAATCAGATCGAATCGATCCAAATTCATCACCTTGTTCCATGCAGCAACAAAATCTTTTACAAACTTCTCTTTACCATCTGTACATCCATATACTTCAGCAACAGCACGAAGTTCTGAATTGGAACCGAAGATGAGATCAGCACGGGTGGCTGTCCACTTCACTGCACCTGTCTTACGGTCAGTACCAATAAATCCCTGTTGTACAGGATCGGCTGCTTTCCAGGTTGTACCGAAATCAAGCAGGTTTACAAAGAAATCATTGGTAAGTGCTTCAGGTGTTTTGGTAAACACACCATGTTGTGATCCATCGAAGTTGGTATTGAGTACACGCATACCACCAACCAGCACCGTTAGTTCAGGAGCGGTTAATGTTAAGAGTTGTGCCTTATCAACCAGCAGTTCTTCAGAAGTTGCATTTGCACGGTTACCAAGGTAATTGCGGAAGCCATCTGCAACCGGCTCCAGTACTGCAAATGATTCTACATCTGTTTGTTCCTGCGACGCATCACCACGTCCGGGTGTAAAAGGAACAATCACATCAACGCCTGCATTCTTTGCAGCCTTTTCAACGGCTGCACATCCTGCAAGAACGATAAGGTCTGCAATGGAAACCTGCTTACCGCCACTGTTGAATTCTTTCTGAATAGCTTCCAATGCATCTAACACTTTGCTCAATTGCGCAGGATTATTTACTGCCCAATTTTTCTGCGGTGCAAGACGGATACGTGCTCCATTGGCACCACCACGTTTATCGGAACCACGGAAGGTTGATGCTGATGCCCAAGCAGCAGATACCAATTGAGATAATGAAAGTCCGCTTGCCAATATTTTATCTTTCAATGCAGCGATATCTTTTTCATTGATCAGTTCATGTGTAACAGTTGGAACAGGATCCTGCCAAATCAATTCTTCCGCAGGAACTTCTTTACCAAGATAACGTGAAATGGGACCCATATCACGATGTGTAAGTTTAAACCATGCACGGGCAAACGCATCTGCAAACTCATCTGGATTTTCGAAAAAGTGCCGGGATATTTTCTCGTAAGCAGGATCAACCCGCAGAGCAATATCAGTAGTGAGCATAAATGGTGCATGCCGTTTG
>JANOIQ010000618.1:0-3844 GCA_031407835.1 Chitinophagaceae bacterium | reverse complement strand
CCCAAGTTCTGTGAAAGGGTATCGGATTATATTTCGGTGATAAAAGCATTCCGCATTGCAGAAGATGATAATATTCTGTGGAAGATCAAAGATTATTATGAAGCCTGCGATATGTTTATGTTTGATACCATGGGTGCAGGATATGGCGGAACGGGAAAGAAATTTAACTGGGACATGCTGAAGGGATTGAATATCGGCAAACCATTTTTCTTAAGCGGGGGAATTGAACCAACTGATGCAGCCGCTGTTAAAGAGTTTGCAAAAGAAGAAGTGGCTAAAGATCTGTTTTCGTTAGATGTGAACAGCAAATTTGAAACAATGCCGGGAGTGAAGGATATGGGTTTGTTGAAGAAGTTTTTGTCTGAACTGAGATGAGTGGGATAGGTGGATTTTTGGGATTGAAGAAAGTAGCACGCTCTTGTTGGTGTCCTCGGCAACAACATGTATAAGTAGAGGTTAAATTTTTACTCGTTGGCGAGGACGCCAACAAGAGCATACGAATTAATATTTGACTTTGAATAAAAAGAGTAATAAAATACCAAAAGTAGTTACAGAAAGGAATTTCGTAGAATCTGTATACCATGTGATATTCATAGGAAGGACATTGCTCAATTTGAAAGAGTATATGTTGAATGTTGGGAAAAAGCTTACGTATACTGAGCGCATGGGTCTTAGATATTTGATTCATTCAAAGGTGTTAATTGATACTGTTTCGTTATTTGATGAGTTAAATAATTACTTTTTCGAGTATGTTTCAAGCGAAAGTGAAGTTGAGTCAAGAATCAAAGCATATAGACATATAGTTCAACCTTCAATAGATGAAGTTCATTCTTGGGGAGACATAAAGAGCTTTAGGCATAATGTATTGGCACATAGTTTCAGGGATAATAAAAACAATTTTGAGAGTGTGCATTTGTCTAACAAGTTGAATAGTTATAATGTGCCTAAAAGTTCTGTTGATTTGAGTGTTCTGTTTAAGCTTATAGAAGTGATTACATCAGTTGCAGAAGAGATGTTTAATAAAGAATATAAGGAGGCCTTGGCAATAAAAGATGAGTTTAATCAGACAAAAAAGAGCATTAAGCAATCTATTGATGAAGAAGTTGAAAGAATCAACACTGTGCTGAATGAAGTGAATAGAAGAGTTGAAGAATATAATGGTTTAAGGTCGGAATAATCTTGCTATTTGCACAACCGATGAAAGGATTGCGACGCAAGGGACGATGCCAAGAAAAACGGAAGCTGGTATAAAAATTAAATTATTATGACAACAACATATCAACAACCTTCATCGCAAGGTTATTACGGAAAATTCGGCGGGGCCTATATCCCTGAAATGCTGCACCGCAATGTGGAAGAATTGCAGAGCCGTTACCTGGAGATTATGTATGAAGCAGAGTTCCAGAAGGAGTTCAGGGAGCTGCTGAAAGATTATGTAGGCCGTCCTACACCGTTATATTTTGCCAAACGTTTGAGCAAACAGTTCAACACGAATATTTATTTAAAGCGGGAAGATCTTTGTCATACCGGTGCACATAAGATCAACAATACGGTTGGACAAATCTTGATGGCTGAACGCTTGGGTAAAAAAAGAATCATTGCAGAAACAGGTGCCGGACAGCATGGTGTTGCAACTGCAACGGTGTGTGCATTGAAAGGTGTGGAATGTATTGTGTACATGGGCGAAAAAGATATTGAACGGCAGGCACCGAATGTGGCACGTATGAAAATGCTGGGAGCAAAAGTGATTCCTGCAGTTAGCGGAAGTAAGACGTTGAAAGATGCAACCAACGAAGCAATCCGTGACTGGATCAATAATCCCAACGATACACATTATATTATTGGCAGTGTGGTTGGTCCGCATCCTTATCCTGATATGGTGGCGAGGTTTCAGAGTGTGATCAGCGAAGAAATGCGCTGGCAGTTAAAAGAAAAAACAGGCAGTGAATTACCAACGCATGTGATGGCCTGTGTTGGTGGCGGCAGTAATGCAGCCGGTGCGTTCTATCATTTTCTTGATGAGTTGAGTGTGCAGTTAGTTGCTGTTGAAGCAGCTGGTCATGGTGTAAACAGTGGCATGAGTGCCGCCACTACACAGTTGGGAAAAATGGGCATCCTGCATGGAAGTAAAAGTTTGCTGATGCAGACAGAGGATGGACAGGTGGTAGAGCCACATAGCATTTCAGCAGGATTGGACTATCCAGGCATTGGTCCCATGCATGCAAATTTATTTGAGAGTGGTCGTGGTTTGTTTTTGAGTGCAACAGATGAGGAAGCACTACAATCTGCTTTTGAAATCAGCAAACTGGAAGGAATTATTCCTGCATTGGAAACTGCACATGCGTTTTCTGCATTGAAGCAAATGAAGTTTAAAGCAACTGACCAGGTGGTGATTTGTTTGAGTGGAAGAGGAGATAAGGATTTGGATACTTACATGAAACATCTGTAAGCCGGGAAGGCGGAAAGACGATAAGAAGTTTTTGTATTTCTTTCCGACTTACCACCTTCACGGCAAAAAAATATTATGAGCAGAATAAAAAGTTTATTTGAACAAAAGAAAAGCCGGGTACTGAATGTGTATTGCACAGCAGGGTATCCGAAACTGAACAGCACACTGGAAGTAATGCAGGCATTGCAGCAAAATGGTGCAGACCTGATTGAACTGGGTATGCCTTACAGTGATCCGTTAGCTGATGGCCCTGTGATACAGCATAGCGGCAGTATTGCCATTGCCAATGGTATGACGATTCATGAACTGTTTGCCCAATTGAAAGAATTCAGGAAAGAAATTCATGTGCCGGTAATTCTAATGGGTTATATGAACTCTGTGTTGCAATACGGTTTTGAACAATTTTGTTCAGACGCTGCATCTGTTGGTGTGGATGGATTGATCTTGCCAGATCTTCCGGAATATGAATTTGAAATGGAGTATGGTGCCACTGTCAAAAAATATGGATTAGATTTTGTTTTCCTGGTAACACCTGAAACAAGTGAAGAACGCATTAAACAACTGGATAATTTAAGTACTGGTTTTTTGTATGCGGTGTCTTCTTCTTCCACAACAGGCAGTGATAAGAACATGACGGATGTGGATGCTTATCTGCAAAAGCTGAAAACCATGCAATTAAAAAATCCTGTACTGGTTGGATTTGGCATTAAAGACAAACAAACTTTTGATGCGGCCTGTGAACATGCAAACGGAGCAATTATTGGAACGGCTTATATAAAGGCGTTGGAGAATGCAATAGATATAAGTGAAACAACGAAGAAGTTTCTGGAAGAAGTATTGAACTAAGAGCGGAAGACGGGACTCGAACCCGCCACCTACAGCTTGGGAAGCTGTCGCTCTACCAGATGAGCTACTTCCGCTTAAAATTGTAAAAGAAAGGTAAGATGAATTTAGCAATCGTAAAATATAACGCAGGAAATATTCAGTCGGTGCTGTTTGCATTGGAACGCTTAGGTCTTGAAGCAATAGTGACGGATGATTTTGAAGAGTTGCAGAAAGCAGATAAAGTGATTTTTCCAGGAGTGGGTGCTGCCAGAAGTGCAATGGATAGTTTGAAAGAAAAAGGTCTGGATGCAATCATTAAAGATTTAAAACAACCGGTGCTGGGCATTTGTGTGGGCATGCAATTACTGTTTGAATATTCTGAAGAGAATGATACAGAGTGTTTAGGAATTATACCTGCAAAAGTGAAACTGTTTGCCCCCCCGCCCCTAAAGGGGAGCTATAAGGTTCCTCAAATAGGATGGAATGATATTTATAATTTGAAAACAGATTTATTCAAGAATACTCCTGAAAACAGTTATGTGTATTATGTACACAGTTATTATGCAGAAA
>JANOIQ010000615.1:0-7513 GCA_031407835.1 Chitinophagaceae bacterium | reverse complement strand
TAGCAGTATCGGAATTGTAATTCTGCTGCTTACGTTTTTTATCCGTTTAATCATTTCTCCGCTTACTTATTCAAGTTATCTCAGCGGTGCAAAAATGAAAGTGCTGAAACCTGAAATTGAAGAGCTGAAGAAAAAGCATGGCAGCGATCAGCAGGCAATGAGCATGGATCAGATGAAGCTGTTTAAACAGGCAGGTGTAAATCCTTTAGGTGGTTGTATCCCTGCCGTATTACAGATTCCCATCTTCTTTGCATTGTATAGTTTTTTTAATGCCAATATTGATTTACGTGGTGAAAGCTTTTTATGGGCAAAGGATTTGTCGTCTTACGATTCAATTGCACATCTTCCATTCAAGATTCCATTTTTTGGCGATCATGTGAGTTTGTTTACAATCACTGCCACCATTACCAGTTTTTTAATTTCTGCGTATAATATGCAGATGACTCCAACACAGGACAATCCTGTGATGAAGTACATGATCTATTTCTTTCCGGTAATGATGTTGTTCATCTTTAACAGCCTTCCATCTGCCTTAACCTGGTATTACACTGTTTCAAACGTTGTAACACTCCTTTTGCAGCTGGTTATTCAGAAATTCATCATTGATGATGCGAAGATTCATGCGAAAATGCAGGAGAATAAAAAGAAGCCTGTCACCAAATCAAAATGGCAGGAAAAGCTTGAACAGGTGCAGCAAAGCAACCAGAAACTGCAGGGTATGCAGAAGAAAGGGCCAGGCAAAAAGTAATCTTAACAAAATCTATATTAACCCCGACCGAAGCGTCGGGGTTTTTTGTGAATTCAAAATGCAACTTGGCACACTATTTTTATATCTTTAGCCTGTACAGAATAACTACAAAAAATGAAAACGATCAGAAAGATAGGATTAGTGATAGCGCTTACGACTTCATTAAGTCAGTTGAATGCGCAGCAGGCTTACAATGAAGGAGTGGTGTCTTATAATATTGCGGTGAATACGGGAAACAATGAAGCGAAGGCTGCTGACTTGTTAGATGGGGCTACTCAAAAGATCTGGTTCAAAGGAGTAAATACCCGAACTGAGTTGACCAGCATATTAGGTAAAACAGTTACACTACATGATTCAAGAGCGGGAAATGCGGTGGTGATGAATGAATATGGTGATCAGAAAATTCTCATAAAGATGACTAAGGAGAATTATGAAGACCGTAACAGCAAGTATATGGGTATACAGTTCGAACTGTTGCCTGATACAAAAAAGATCCTCGGGTATAATTGTAAACTGGCCATTGCAAAAATGAAAGACGGTTCAACCTTTAAAGTGTACTATACGCCGGAACTCTCATTTCAGAATAAGGATTATGGTATACAGTTTAAAAACCTGCCCGGATTCCCATTGGAATATGAATCAGAATTGGGCAAAATGAAAGTAACTTATATAGCCGATAAGATCAGCTTTGATCCTGTTGCAGCTGCCTTATATGATGTACCGAAAAGCGGTTACAGGGAAATGACCTATGAAGAAGTAAAGAAGTCAAGAGCAAAAAATTAATCAAAATAAGAAACCTTCCATTTGGAGGGTTTTCATTTTATTTAATTTCTTTCTGAGGAGTTTTAAACTTACTGAAAACAACTTTCTGTTTCACCGGCAATACATAAATGTTATTCCCTTTTTGATAGCGGACTGCATTACCCTGAAGTACAAGTTTGTTTGAATTACTGTTTGAAAAACTTAATCCGCTTCTGAAACGGTAGCCGTTGTTAAAACTCAGCGGGTTGTTTTTCAAGTTTAAGGTAGTAATAACTGATTTTCTGCCATCTTTCTTTTTATCGCCGCTTGAAAATGTTGCAGATGAAGCGGAATAGAACATCGCAAAACAACTTACCAGAAGTAAACTGTTTTTCAAAACTTTGAAACTATTTGAAGCTTTGGTTTGCATGTTGTAACAAATTTAAGGATTTAATTGGCCTGATTACAAGCCGCCTGTCATATTTATATATATATATTAACGTCTGTTGATAACTAAATGTTACACAGCTATTGTATTTTTTCTTTAAAACGGGCTAACTTAGGATAACCCACAATTAAATGAAGCAAAATCCTTTCCGTCAGGACAGAGAAGAAATCAGAGAATTACTTCGTTTGTTTGAAAATTTGAAAAACGGACGCTCTCAATCATTTCTGGAAGAAGAAGCCTTTGAAAAGCTCATCGATTATTTTGATGACAAGGAAGACATGGTTCAGGCTATGCAGGCCGCAGAGCTTGGAATTGAGATATATCCCTATTCATCTGCTTTGCTTATTAAAAAGGCAGATATTCTCCTCGCTACCCGACAGTATAAGCTGGCTCTGGAAATTTTGGAACAGGCCGAGTTAATGGATAGCAATGATATCAATCTCTTCATTCTTAAAACCGATGCTTACCTGGCCCTGGATCAACAGGAAAAGGCGGTTGAGCTCCTGCAGGAAGCACTTGAACTTTTTTCTGGCAATGAGCGACTGGAACTGCTGTTTGAACTGGCTGATGTATACGATGATTATGAGGAGTTTGAAAAAGTATTTGATTGCCTGAAGTTAATTCTGGAAGAAGACCCAACCAATGAAGAGGCTTTATATAAAATCTGCTTCTGGACAGATTTTACCGGTCGCAACGAAGAATCTATCCGTCTGCACCTCAATATCATCAACGATTATCCTTATAGTGAGCTGGCTTGGTTTAACCTCGGTGCTGCCTACCAGGGACTGAAGCTGTATGAAAAATCAATTGATGCATACATGTATTGCATAGCCATTGATGAAAAATTCGATTATGCTTACAGAAACATAGGGGATGCATATATCCGTTTAAGAAAGTATAAGGATGCTATTGAAATGCTGGAAAAGGTACTTGAATTAAGCAGGCCCGAAGAAGTAATTCACGAAGCAATTGGTTATTGTTACGACAGGATGGGTCAGTATGCCCAGGCAAGATTTCATTACCGGAAAGCATCGCACATGAATCCCCAGGATGGGAAGTTGTTTTATAAAATAGCCTGTACTTACATTAATGAACATCAGTATGAAAGTGCTGTAAAGCAATTGCAGCAGGCACTGAAGATAAACCGAATGCAACCAGACTATAACCTGGCGATGGGTATGGCATTGGTGGAATTGGGCCAGTTTAAACCGGCAATTGAGCATTATGCCAATGTAATTAAATCACGCCCAAAAAATGCAAAAGGCTGGAGTGCTATGCTGGAATGTATGTTGAAAGCAGATTTGCTCGACAATGCAGATGAATATGCCTGTGAAGCTTATGAAGCAACCAATGGTAAGCCGGTTTTTATGTTTTACAGGGCCGCCATCTTTTTTGCAACCGGTAAAACAAAACAGGCCATCAATCAACTCGAACAGGCAATGGCAACCGCACCGAAACTGATTAAAAAACTGCTTGAACTTCAGCCAAAAATTTTACAGCATCCACAGGTTGTTGATTTGATTGCACGCTATAAACGTTCACGTTCTATTTAGCTGAACGTGCAGTCTTTAACCGTAATGTATAAAGTGATATAAATCATTCTTGCCGGTTGCCCCTGCTTTCCTATTTTTGCGACTGTTTAAAATAAACAGGAAATGAATTTTACTCTTACACAAATCCCGGAAAGAACAAAGCAACCCCGCAGTCATGGTTTAACAATGGTCATGGACAAAGGCCTGAGTGTTGAGGAGGTGAAAAATTTTTTAAGCGTTGCCGGTCCGCATGTTGATATCGTAAAACTTGGTTTTGGTACATCTTTCGTTACACCTGTACTCAGGGAAAAACTGGAAGTATATGCTCAGTATAATGTTCCTGTTTATTTTGGCGGAACTTTATTTGAAGCATTTCTGATCCGCAACCAGTTTGAAGATTATATCCGCATCTGTAAAGATTATGGTGTGGAGCATGTGGAAGTAAGCGATGGCTCTATTGAAATACCCCACGCTGAAAAATGCGGATATATAGAAAAACTGGTAAAACATTTTACGGTGTTAAGCGAAGTGGGAAGCAAAGATGCAGCACATATCATTCCTCCTTACAAATGGATAGAACTGATGAAAGCTGAATTGGAAGCAGGTTCAAGTTATGTAATTGCAGAAGCAAGGGAAGCTGGTAATGTGGGCATTTACCGTGGCACGGGTGAAGTAAGAGAAGGATTGGTGCAGGAAATTCTTACTCAAATTCCGGAGCAAAAAATTTTATGGGAAGCTCCGCAAAAAGCACAGCAGCTTTATTTTATTGAACTGATTAATCATAATGTAAATCTTGGAAATATTGCACCAAACGAAGTGATTCCGCTTGAAACAATGCGTATTGGGTTGAGAGGTGATACCTTTCACCTGTTCCTTGATAAACAAACAAAGCAATGAGGCAGTTTGGTTTGATCGGATACCCGTTATCCCATTCTTTTTCCAAAAATTATTTCAACCAAAAATTTATTGATGAAGGCATTGCAGACTGCAGCTATGAGCTTTATCCCATCAAGTCAATTGATGAACTCCCAGGGTTGTTAAAGAGTGTTCCCGATCTGAATGGTCTTAACATTACTATACCTTACAAAGAAGCAGTGCTGCCTTTTCTGGATGATGTATCTGCTGTTGTAAAGGAAATTGGTGCCTGCAACTGTATCAGGCTTCAAAATGGCCATTTAACAGGTTACAATACAGATGTGGTTGGATTTGAACAAACTCTCTTGCCATTACTCAAAGCTCATCATCAAAAAGCATTGATTCTTGGAACAGGTGGGGCAGCCAAAGCTGTTGCTTGGGTTTTCAGTAAACTTGGTATTGAATATAATTATGTTTCTAGGGAGCTAAAGGAGGAGAGTTTCACCTATGCACAGTTAGATGAGTTCATTCAGCAGTACCAGGTTATTGTAAACACTACACCTCTTGGCATGCAACCAAGTATAAACCAGAGACCGTCATTACCTTATAAAAATCTCAACAGTCAGTATCTGTGCTACGATCTTATTTATAACCCTGCTAAAACGGCTTTTCTCCAACAGGCTGAATTATATGGAGCTGTAATAATGAATGGATCGGGAATGCTTAAAATACAGGCTGAAGAAAGCTGGAAAATCTGGAACAGTTAATTTTTAAGTAAAAAAATAGGTTTTGTTTAACTTATTTTCACTTCCGGAACTCAACATCATATGCAGGCAAAACTGTTCATATTTCTTTTAATTTTCTGTTACACAGTCCCCGTTTTTGCACAGGCAGACCGGGCCGATGAACTGTACAGAAAAGCATTGCTGCTGAAAAAAGACAATAAATGTAATGAAGCTATTGATCTGCTCAAAAATTCTATCGAACTGAATCCATCTTTTGCTGAAGCAATGTATGAACTTGGCTGGTGCTATAACGAAACACAGCAATCCAAACTGGCTCTTCCGGTTCTGGCAAGATGCAGACAATTATTGCCCAATGATTACCGGATTATTTATGAAGATGGATTTGCAAAAGCACAAGCAGGATTAGCCAATGAAGCAATGGACGATTATCATAAAGTAATCATCCTTAATCCATCCTTTGCACGGGTATATGTTGCAAGAGCAGATTTGTATAAAGATGGGAAGGAAAATACAGGCGCTGCTTTGGCCGATTATCTGAAATCGATTGAGTATGATTCTTCAACTGTAAAAGTATACTACTGGATCGGCTGGTGTTATAATGATCTTGGTTTATTTGAAAAAGCAATTCCTTATCTGCAGAAAGCAATTTCTTTCGAAAAGCAGAATTATCTTCCATACGCTGAAATCGGCATCTCTTATTTTTCGCTGGGCAGGTACACTGAAGCAAATGAACAACTTACCAGGGCTGATCTGCTGAAACCAAAGGTTGAATCAACTGTTTATTACCTGGGCTTATCTTATGTAAAGCAAAACCTGAAACCTGATGCGGTAAAAAAGTACAACGAGTTGGTTTTAATGGCAAGCGGGTTGGCTCAAAACCTGCTGAATGAAATTAAAAAGATGAATTGAACAGCAGGATCAATGGCAGACCAGGAAAATCTTTAAAGGTCATTTTTAAATGTTCAGTTTTACCACTCATTATTTACTCATCAGTTTTTCTTTTACTGTTGCTGGTACAGCTGCAATTTTTTTGCGATCATAATCATAACAAATCATTCCTGTTTTGGCAAAGGCAACTGTTACCATGCTATTGTCTTTTTGTTTTTCAAGCAAATAATACAAGTCAAAACCAACAGAAGTAAAATCGGCAGCGGCTATTTTTATTTCAATGATATCGCCGTAAAACATTTCTTTTTTAAATTCAATTCCTACATCAGTCATAATCAGTCCAATACCTTCAAGATTTAATTCAGTATATCCATATTTTGAGAGAAACTGCATTCTTGCTTCATGAATAAGCGATAACACGGCATCATTACCAACATGATTTCCATAATTAATATCAGTGATGCGGATGGGGATGATGGCAGTAAAGGAGAATAAATCGGGCAGATCAATTTTTATTCGGGACATAATGCTTTGAATTGAATGCACTCAATTTACAAAGGAAATAAGAAAGAAAGGGAGATGTTTTATTTCTCTGTTGCCAGAAGAAATTCAGTGAGATCAATATAGCCGGCAGAGGGAGAGATAGCAGTAGAAGTGGCAATTCTCTGCTGCCATTGTTTGATCTGTTCATCGCAGTTTTTGCTTTGCAGGGCAGCGGTTGCATCAACCTGATTTCCTGTTGCATCAATTGCACACTGCAGGTTGCTCAGCTTTTTTGAAACTCTGATCAGGTTACCTTCTTCATTTAACACGATGAGGTATTGACCTTCTGAAAAACCGTTGATTTCAGCAACTGGTCTTATGCTTTTATGATGAGTGCCTCTGGACGGAGACGAAGTCCCGGCATCATGATTTACGGGCTCTAAATAGGCAAGTGTGTTGTTTACAGTAAAAGATTCTTTAATTCTTTTCTTAACAGTTGACCGTGATGAGCTGACAGGAATAATTGTTTCAACCGGTTCTTCTGTTTTAATTTCAGCAAGAGGAGCATTCTTTTTTTCTTCTGTAATAGAAGGTTGACTCACGGCTGCAATTTCAGCAACCGGTTCATTTGAATTCAACAACCTGTATGCACCCCATGCCAGTATTCCGGTAATGAGTGCTGCTGCAGCAAGCCGGTAAACAGGAGATAATTTTCTTGTGAAAGGAATGATTTTTCCGGTTTGTTCTTTATTCAACCTTTGTTCAATGGTATTCCAAACTGTTGCAGGTGGAATTTCTTTTGCAGCGATAAGTTTATCTGCCATTCGCTGATCAGGTTCTTCATCAAGTTGTACACTGATGTTTTCCCAGGCAGCAACCGGAACTTCAACTGCTGCATATTCTAATTGTTCCGTATAATAAACATCACCCAGTTGTTGCTCAATGATATCCCAATAAAATACGGGCACTTCTGTTTCAAGAGAAAGGATTTTTTGCTGCAAAGGTTTGTCATCTTCCAGTTCATCTAAAGTAACTGCAATCATTTCCCATACCTGTTGAGGCGGGACAACTT
>JANOIQ010000595.1:0-1710 GCA_031407835.1 Chitinophagaceae bacterium | reverse complement strand
CGCACTAAAGTAATTGTGAATCTTGCGCCTGCTGATATCCGCAAAACAGGAACCGCTTTTGATCTGCCCATCGCCATTGGCATATTAGGTGCCACCGAACAAATTGAAAATGCTGAACGATTAAGTGAATATGTGATCATGGGTGAATTGAGTTTAGATGGAAGTATTCAACCAATCAAAGGAGCATTGCCTATTGCCATACAGGCACGCAAAGAAAATTTTAAAGGATTGATTGTTCCCAAACAAAATGCAAAGGAAGCAGGGATGGTGAACAACCTGCATGTGTACGGAGTTTCGCATATAACTGAAGTAATCAATTTTTTTAAAGATGAAACTTCGTTACAGCCAATCGTAGTTAATGCAAGAGAAGAATTTTTTAACGATCAGTATAATTTTGAATTTGATTTCAGTGATGTAAAAGGACAAAAGAATATTAAACGGGCTTTGGAAATTGCAGCAGCAGGGAGTCATAATGCAATTTTAATCGGCCCACCTGGTGCAGGTAAAACGATGCTGGCAAAACGTTTACCAACAATCCTTCCGCCTTTGAGTTTGCAGGAAGCATTGGAAACAACCAAGATTCACAGTGTGGCAGGTAAACTTCCGGAAAATTCAACCTTGATTTCCAAACGACCATTCCGTTCACCGCATCATACAATTTCTGATGTTGCATTGGTTGGTGGCGGCACCAATCCGCAACCCGGAGAAATTTCACTGGCACATAATGGTGTGTTATTTTTAGATGAGTTACCGGAGTTTAAACGAACGGTGCTGGAAGTAATGCGTCAGCCAATGGAAGAAAGAAGAGTAACAATTTCAAGAGCAAAAATTGCTATTGATTTTCCTGCCTCTTTCATGTTAATCTCTTCTATGAATCCATGCCCCTGCGGGTTTTACAATCATCCGGAAAAAGAATGTACCTGCCCACCCGGTGCTGTACAAAAATATCTCAATAAAATTTCAGGCCCCCTTTTAGATCGTATTGATCTGCATGTGGAAGTAACACCGGTTCCCTTCAGTGAATTATCAAAAGTGGAAAATGGTGAAACTTCTGCCATTATCCGTGACCGTGTGATCATTGCAAGAGATATACAAGCGGAACGTTATAAAGGTGCTGATGGTGTGTATGCAAACGCACAAATCAGCAGTAAACAACTGAAAGAAATCTGTGTGATTAATCAGGCCGGGCAAACATTGTTAAAAGCAGCGATGGATAAATTAAACCTGAGTGCCCGTGCTTATGATCGTATTTTAAAAGTAAGCCGCACCATTGCTGACCTTGCTCAAAGTGCTGATATTAAAATAGAGCATCTTGCTGAAGCCATTCAATACCGGAGTTTAGACAGGGAAGGCTGGGCCGGGTAATATTATCAGCCGAAATCTTTAATCAATCTTTTAAAGTAATAATTCATGCAATTTCTTACTGATGTATATTGCATACCTGGCATGGAAGCGCAGCAATCAATATCAGGAATTTCAGTTGTAATACCCAATTACAATGGCAGTAATCTTTTACTCAAAATTATACCTCATTGCATAAGGGCTTTGCAAAACACGAATCTGCCCTATGAAATGATTGTTGCCGACGATTGTTCAACAGACAATTCAATAGAAACCCTTCTGCATAATTTTCCTTCTGTTAAAATTTCAACTGCTTCCGTTAACAGTGGCTTTTCAGTTACAGCAAACAGGGGTGTAATTGCTTCTACT
>JANOIQ010000538.1:0-6576 GCA_031407835.1 Chitinophagaceae bacterium | reverse complement strand
CAATAGCAGCCGTTTTATTATTCGCAGTACGTACCCATGCTTCCTGTTTGTATTCAACCGCATCATTCAATTGTTGTCCTTCATTCTGCAAGTATGTTTTATAGTAGATCGTTTTGCTTGCATCTTCATCTTTCACCCATGGACCACCAAAAGGCCAGCCTGTTCCATTGGCCAAATCAACTCCAATGCCTAAGCGTTTTGATTCATTCAATGTATGTGTAAACATCTGCATCCACTGCGGCGATAAAAAATTGATGAACTGTTTTTCATATCCGTATACTCCATAAATGGGTGTGAGTTCAACACCCCCGAGCCCGGCTTTCTGGTATTGTTCTAAATTCCAGGTTAAGTCTTTTTTGTTCACGGCACTACCCTCCCACCACCATCTTGTCCATGGCTTTGTAATATTGGTAACTGACGGCCAGTTGAGTTGTGCTTCTGCAAATGCCGTCGTTAAAATAAAAGAAAGTAGTACTGTTATCTTTTTCATTCGTAGTGTTGAATAATAAACTGATTACTGTTTTGCTTCACTGATCTCCACTGCATAAACATTTTCAATACCTTCAAAGTTGGCACGGAAGATAATCCACTTTTCATCGGGACTGAAATGAACGTTGGGCTCCAGTTTATAATTATGATGCTTCATGTTCACCAACCGGGTTGATAAAAACTTATCCCCTTCAGGTTTGAATAAATAAATCCACATCCCATCCGGTGCTTTGGCAACCTGACCTGCATCGCCGCCATCTCCACAAAACAGTTTGTCATCTTTGGTGCTATTGAAATGAATGCTCCACTCATTGCGTTGCAACTGGTATTTTGTTTTTTGCCCGGTCTTTACATTATGCCCTTCAATAAAAAAAGTTTGTCCTCTTGGTTGCTGCAAATCATACCAAATGGTTTTACCATCAGCACTGCTCCATTCATGACCGGCAATTTCCATATCCATGATTCGCTGGTGAATCTGTGTTACTTTCTTTGTTTTCACATCAATTGTCCAGATTCTGTTTACTTTATGCCAGGGGCCTTCATGACAGAACATTAATAAGTTGGGATCAGTAGATGAAAACTGTACATGATTGAGCCATGCACTATCGGTAAAAAGTTTAGTAAGCTGCTTATTCTTTATATCAATAGTAAACAACGTACGGGGCAGCTTAGCTTCATAAATAATGTTGAAATAGCTTGATTTATCAGGATTCTTTTTAAACAATTCTTTTTCTTCATCGCTTGACTTTGCACCGCCGAGCAAACTTCCATCTGCATTTACTGCAGTGATGCTGGCTTTAAAATCTGCCGGAAAAACAAATACGAGTTTTACTTCTTTTGTTTTTGCATTCACACAAAACACAGAGTCTTTGATCTGGTAATAAACAATACCAGCTTTGTTGTCAACGATCTCGCCGTTCATGGGTGATGAATGATTGGTAAGCTGCTCTGATTGAAATGTTTTTAGATCAAGCAGGTGTATTTGCCTGTTGGCAGAAATAACACTGGAAATTTCCTGTTTGGCAACATTGCTTACATTGTTCTTATTGCTGCTGTAGAAAACCATCTGGTTTCCGATAAAAGGATTGTTGTGAAAATAAAAACTGAGATTGCTTCTTACCTCCAGCCTTGTTAAACGGATTACTTTATGTTTTGTGTCTTTGTCAATCCACTCATTGGGCATTTTTTGTCCCCCTGTTTCCATGACAGGTTGCGCATGAACCGTATTAAGTAAAAAGAGCAGGCATATAATAAACAGACAGCCTGTTGGGGAGGTAATTAATTTTTTCATGTGAAGCAATCTTTAGCCTATAAAGTAAGGTCATCGTTGACTTTCCGGTGTCCTGTACAGTCCTGTTGTGAAAAGTGATTAATTACCTGATAAATCAATTTGCAGATATCCTGCCTATGCCTTTTTCAGGCTATATTTTTATTCGGCATATACTTCTTTCAACTGCCGGGTAAGATATTGAAACGCAAGCGGCATATCATTTTTAGGATTACTGCTACTGCCCTCTATAAAAATATAGCCCTTGAAATTTGCTTTTCTCAAAGCCCTTAGATAAGGTTTAAAATCATCGCCCATTACACCAGGAAACGACCGTTTTTGTTTTTCTGCAATTTCACAATACACCAGCACATCTGCAGCATCTACAATACTTTGCGGTCCCTCTCCTTCCCGCATCATGTGAAAGATATCAGCATTCAATTTAAAGTTTGGATGATTCACTGCCCTTACCACTTCCGCAGCAGATTTTAAGGTGATGAGAAAATTTGTTTCAGTTGCTTCCAGGCTTTCAAGGGCAATCATGATTCCATACTTACCTGCAACCATTGCCAGCTTACGGCATAGCACAGCAAAATCAGCCTGTGCTTTTTGTACATCATACCCTTCCGGAATTCTTCTGGCTCCGCCACTGCCCAATACAATAAAACGTACGCCTGCTCTTTTTGCTCTTGAAAAAACAGTATCAGCATAACCCAACACTTTGCTCTCCTCTACATCAGGCCCTGCAATTTTCATTTTGCCTGAAATAAAAATATTGCAGATCATTACTTTGCATTTCGCTTTTTTAATTCTTGCAAGATTCAGTTTGAACTGTTCTTCTGAGAGCGAAGGCGATAACATTCTGCCAACTGATTCACCCAGCATACGAAATCCGGATGCATACACAAGGCTATCCTGATCTAAGGAACTGACAATACCCAATGATGGGATTGATTTTTTAGCTGGCATGAAGCTAAACAGCAGAGCAAAGAGCAGTGTTGAAAGAGTGAATATGATTTTATGTTTCATTTGTTATTCTTTAAGTTACAGTTGAATCAAAATAACCGTCTCTTATACTTTGCGTATTTCAATCTATTTAGCTGCTTTCACTCCCTCCGATGTCATCACCACTCTCTTCATGGTTCCGTCTTTGTTATAGTAGAGATAATCAATACAAACGGAGCGGTGAAAACTGCCTGCATCAGGCACCAATGCTCCATTATGATAAATGAAATACCACTTGTCTTTATATTCAATGATTGCCTGGTGATTGGTATTGCTGTTACCTGCAATTTCATTTAGTATACCTTTAAATTGCCATGGCCCGTTAATAGTACGACTCATAGCATAAGTAATTTTTTCAGGAAACTCATACGCATACGACAGGTAATACCAGCCATTCCGTTTGTGCACCCAGGGTGCTTCAGTAAACTTGGGTACATCTATTTTTTTGAAGTCACCATCCATTTCAATCATGTTATCTTTCAGCTTTACATAATGCAATGTTGTATTGCCCCAGAATAAATAAGCCTGCCCATCATCATCAATAAATACGGATGGATCAATATCATCCCAACTGATCTTTGCTTCTTTTGTCATATCATTTGTGATGAGTGCTTTGCCAATTGCATCTGTAAAAGGGCCGGTGGGGCTATCACTTACTGCTACGCCAATTGCTTTTCCTCTATTTGTGCTGTCGTGAGTAATAGCAACATACCAGTAGAATTTTCCATTCCTTTCAATCACTTGCGATGCCCATGCATCATCTTTTGCCCACTTAAACGCTTTTACATTTAATGGAGATGGATGCTCTGTCCAGTTCACCATATCTGCTGTTGAAAAACAAAGCCAATCATGCATTACATAACGGTTTTCTTTTGGCGGCGCTACATCATGGCCTGTATAGAGATACACTTTGTCTTTATAAACCAATGCTGCAGCATCAGCTGTGTATTTATGTTTGATGATGGGATTACCGTTTGCAGTGAATGTTGTATCAGCCACCCTTCCTCCCAAAGGGGAGTTTTTTAACTCCGGTTTTACAGAAGTCGTTTGAACATTTTGTGTACCACTTGTATTCAATATAATGGATGAAGCGAGCAGTATAAGTAAATTAAATTTCATAAAAATATTTTACCTGTATGTATAATGAAAAAAATCAACATCAATAAAACCGGTGTCAGTTTTGTTATTATAATTATAAATGCCAATCCTGTCGCCCCGGTATGCGCCCCAAGCTAATTGATAGGTATCTCCGAAAGCTGTGTAAGTTATTCCATTCAGGCTGAAATAATACTGACTCTTACCATTCAATCCCCATGTTGATTTTAACCAGAGACTGTTGGTATTGATTGAAGGCCCTTTTACCGTAACTCCTTTTACATTGTATTCAATGAATTTCACTGAATCATAAACAATTCCGAACGAAGAATAATTGGGTGAACCAAAATGACAAAGCCCGGCTTTTTGCCCAGGCGTCATGTTACTTATATCAATTTTAATGACCACTTCGTTAACTGCTGTTCGATAAGAACGCTGTGTAAGTGTATTACCGGCCTTGAGTAAATTATTTTGCTCAATAGGTTTAAACGCCAGCAATCTTAACCAACCCTTTCGTTCTGTTAATGACCATTTATTTTTTCTTGGTTGATAATTCCATTCCCATTGAGGCATGAGAATGTTGTTATTGAATTCATCATTTGTTTGCGGAGTCATCTTTGCTGAAGTCTCAACTGGCTTTTTCGCCGACCAAACCATCCGGCCAATTGTATCTGCACCCGTATCACCAATAATAGGCCAGCCCGCTATCCAGTTCACCGGTAATAAACTCATAATGCGGCCACTCCAGTCGCCGCCGCTTCCATGATGTGTAAGAAAATACCAATCGCCTTTTTGTGATTGCACTATTCCACCCTGGTTTGGTTCATGAAATTCTTTTTGTGCATGACTGAGTTGCTTTACTTCTTTATAAGGTCCGTAAATATTTTTTGACCGTTGCATCATGATTGCACGGCCATCTTTTTTTACTTCACTGAAAAAATGATAATACGTTCCATTTATTTTGTACAGCTTATTCGCTTCACTTCCTTTTGATTGATAAATCACCCTGTCAGATTCTTTTATCAATTCTTTTCCATCGTCCGTCATTTTAAATAAATGAATCTTATACCCATCACTGAAATGTGTGCCAATAAAATAACCCTGTCCATCATCATCCCAAAACGGGCTGCCATCATCCCAGCCTTTTTCTTTTAACACATGATGTAATGGTGCCCAGGGACCGGCAGGATTTTTTGCGGTGGTCATAAAGTATCCTTCATCAGGCGTACCGAAGTATATCCAGAATTTTTTATTGTGATACCGGATAGCTCCGGCCCAGATACCTTTTCCGTAACGATTCATTTTATCCCAATTCATGTCTGGTGATATTTGGGTAACATCATTAACAGCATGGCTCAGGATTTTCCAATTCACTAAATCCTTTGAATGCAGTATCACCATGCCGGGTGAAAATTGAAAGGTAGATGAGATGGCATAATAATCCGATCCCACACGAATGCAATCAAGATCACTGTAATCTCCCGGTAAAACAGGATTTCTGTAAGTACCGTTTCCCATATCGCCCCAGGTTTGCCAATTGCCCCATTCAGGAACGGATTTTTTTTGCTGGGCAATAACTTCTGTTACGCATAAAAAATGAATACTTAAAAAAAGTATAATTCTGCAAAATTTCATTCTGCCCTTTGGTATGGTTTCTTTATTTATCAACTGCATCAGTTCTAAATGGTGAAGCAGGAAGTTCTTCCCTGTTGTAGAATGTCGCCAAGGGATTATTACCCCATGCATATCTTACTGAAGTTGGGTTTGTAATTCCTTCAGCAGAAACAACAATTGTATTTCCTTCGATCTTTGCATTAGCCCAAACAAATTTTTTATCTTCTCCCGCTATGGTAAATCCTTTTAACTCACCACCCTTTGCGTGCAGGCCACTGCCAGTATGTGTAAAAAACAAACGGATACTGTTACCTTCTATTTTCATTTTATCGTACACGGGACCTGAGTAAACAATCTTCTCGCCATACACTGTAGCCATTGCTGCCAGGGCTAATCGTTTACCGATATCCTGTTTATTTTTTGGATGCACATTATTCATATCAGTTGGATCGGCATTGTCAATTGCTACAGCCATCGCCGTATTGCGAAGTGAAAGATTTTGCAGTTGTGCTTCACGCTTCACTGCTTCTGATCCACCTTTTGCCGGAATAGAATCATAGGTTTTTCCAATGTTGGCTAATTGTACATACAAAAAAGGAAACTCGCCTTGTGCCCATTGTTTACGCCAATCAATAATTAATGTTTCCATGATTTGCCTGTAAATTTTTGCGGTAGGGCTGTTTGATTCGCCTTGGTACCACAATGCACCACGGATAGCATAAGGCACTAATGGTTTTATCATTCCATTCCATAATACAGATGCATTGTGCTGATCACGAACAGGATCAGGATTACGTGGACTTCTTGGAGCAGGTTTGCCGGCTGCTTTCGCTGCTTCAACATCTGCTTTCCATTTTTCCACATCTCGTTTATATTTTGTTTGCGCTGCGGTATCAGCTAAGTATTTTGTCAATTTATTTTTAAAACTATCTACCAATGATTTGGTAACAGGTTCATTGATTAACGCTTCTTCTCTTACCCATGCTTCGGCAGTGCTGGCACCAAATGACGTGGTGATGAGCCCGATGGGTATTTTCAATTTCTGCTGAACATCTCTTGCAAAGAAATATGCAACAGCAGATAAATGACCGATTGTTTGCGGCGAT
>JANOIQ010000020.1:0-3869 GCA_031407835.1 Chitinophagaceae bacterium | reverse complement strand
ATCCAAACCTGCACTCATTCCTGCTTCGGGGTTAGAACCGGTAAAACGAATTCCACCTTTGTCTGTATTAAATACTTTATCGTATTGCAAACGGTTTTCAATTGAATCCTGCCGCCTGTTTTTTCCATATACAATAATTTCCTTCAGTTGTTTATAGCGGCCTGGCACATGCATGCTGATGGAAATATCAAATGCCGAATAATCCCTGATGCTGGCCACTGCAAATTTTTGGGTAGGCTTGTTACTGAAGAAAAAGAAAATAGAATCCTGCTCACCAACATAGATGCTGTAATTCCCGATACTGTCGGTAAAGCTCATGGTACCACAGGTACAGATTACCTGCACACCCATTACCAAATTCCGTTTGGTACTATCGTACACAGTTCCGCTAAGCTGAATCTGGGCCGAGCCTGTTTTAACCAGCAGAAGTACAACAATGTAAAGAAGTAACTTTTTCAAAATTGCTGCAATAATAAATCCTTAAGTTGAGAAAAGTAAAGACGAAAAACTTTTTATGAAGGTTTTACGAAACCAGCAGCTTTTCTATTACGGCTGCATAATGCTTGTGTTCCAGCCCATGAATCCGGTGAGCCAGTGTATCAGGACTGTCTTCCGGCTTCACTTCACAAGTTGCCTGAAAGATGATTTGCCCATGATCATACAGCTCATCAACAAAATGAATACTGATGCCACTTTCTTTTTCTTTGTTACTTATGACGGCTTCATGTACAATATGACCATACATGCCCTTGCCACCATAATTGGGAAGTAAAGCCGGGTGTATATTAATGATATGTTGCGGATAGGCATGAATGAGGGTAACCGGCAGTTTCCATAAAAAACCAGCCAGAACAATGAAATCAATGTGATAAGTTTTTAGCTCATCAACATAAGCATTGCCCCTGAAAAACTGTTCCTTTTCCAATAACAGGGTTGAAATGCCATGTTCTTCAGCAATCTTCAGCACACCTGCCTGAGGTTTGTTGCAAACGATTAATGCAATCCGTATGGTTTTATGGTTGTTGAAATGCTCAATGATCTTTTTCGCATTGCTCCCGGCACCGGAGGCAAAAATGGCGATATGTTTTTGAGGGTTCAGAGCTGCTTATTTATTTTTTTGTTTCGTCAGTCCCATCCGGGCTGCAATTTTTTTCAAATAAACGGTAAAAAACCTGAATTGCCCCAACGGAATACTTACAATCAACACCATTACCGGCCATATCAGTGTTATTAATATGATGTATACAGGCAAAAAGAACCAGCCGTCATCAATCTGAAGAAGATGCATGAGTCGTCGGCCAATATAACCGGTTAAGCTGCCCCCAATAGCAAACGTACATAAGATAAGCAGCAGCTGGAGGCCATTTACATTCCATTTTTTACGTAGCTTTTCAAACATGGGGGCAAAAGTCGGGTGAAAACTTTGTATGGCAAGGGTGCATTAGATAAAAAACTAAAGTATGACTGGAAACTTACAGAAGTATGTATGGGAAGCAGATGAATTGAAGCAATCGGTTCATACTCAAGTCACAACTAAGTAAAAAAATTTTTCACAGTGTGGATATTATGTCAGTATCCTCCCCTAAATTTGCAGCCTGTATACAAGGATATTCTTCCTAATCACAATACGGTTCCAGAACGTTATGAATCAACCAAAATTAATACTCCGCAGGTCGTTTACTGTTTGTTTGGTACTAGTTTCCTTAATGATTGGTAATAAATTGTTTGCGCAGGATGGTAAGGCTTTGTTCCAGGCCAATTGTGCAGCTTGTCATGCCGTTAATAAAAAATTAACCGGTCCAGCTCTTTCTGGCGTTGAAGGCCGTGGCCCCTGGAGCGATCGTAAAAAGCTGTATGCATGGATTCACAATCCTGCAGGTTTTGCCAAAACCGAACCTTATGCTGCCAATTTAATTAAGGAATATGCCGGCGTTATGATGACTGCCTTCCCGGGTTTGGCAGAAAAAGAGATTGATGCCATCATCGGATATATCAACACTCCTGTAGCACCAGCGCCGGGAGGCTCTGTTGCGCCGGTTGATCAGCCAGCAGAAGACAATTCTATTCTTTTTGGAATCCTTGCCATGGTACTTGCTATTGTGGCCCTCATTTTATTACAGGTTAACAGCAATCTGAAAAAATTAACCGACGAGAAGGATGGTATTGTTCGTGGCGAACCCGTTGCTTTCTGGAAGAACAAAGCTTATATGGCCACCCTCACAATTGTCTTGTTTATTGTTGCCGGTTATTACCTGGCACAAGGTGCAATTGGTTTAGGCCGACAAACAAATTATCAACCAGAACAACCTATTTACTATTCACATAAAGTACATGCAGGGCTTAACCAGGTAAACTGTTTGTATTGCCATGGAAGTGCAATGGAAGGAAAACATGCGAATATTCCCAGTGTGAATGTTTGTATGAACTGTCATATGGCCATTAATGAATATAATGGACCAAAGATGGTTCGTGAAGACGGTTCAGAAGTAAACGGCACAGCAGAAATTCAGAAATTATATAAATATTCAGGATGGGACCCTGCTTCCAATAAATACACTTCAGCCGGCAAACCAATTGAATGGATAAAGATTCACAGTCTTCCTGATCATGTGTATTTCAACCACGCCCAGCATACAAAAGCAGGTGGTGTACAATGCCAAACCTGTCATGGTGAAATACAGAACATGGGGGAAGTATTTCAGTTCAGTACGTTGAGTATGGGCTGGTGTATTAATTGTCACCGTACAACCAATGTAAAGTTTAAAGAAAATGGTTTCTACAGCATGTACGAGAAGTTCCATAATGATATCAAGAATGGTAAAATGGATAGCGTAACTGTAGAAAAGATTGGTGGAACAGAATGCCAGAAATGTCACTATTAATTTAGTTAGTAATAGATGAAGAGCAGTAACGGTTTTTCATCAGCACATTATCAAATCAGCACATTAGCATATTATGAGTAAAAAATATTGGCAAAGTTTCGGAGAGCTGAACAATACAAAGGCATACAATGCAGATGCAGAGAATGAATTTAAAGAGGATTTGCCCTTTGAAATGGACGATAGCGGAGCAAAAGCTCCCCGCCGTGACTTTCTAAAATACCTGGGGTTCAGTACTGCAGCAGCTACATTGGCTGCGAGCTGTGAAATTCCGGTGAAGAAAGCAATTCCTTTTCTTAACAAACCGGCTGATATTGTTCCGGGTGTATCCAATTACTACGCAACTACGTTTGTGCTGGATGGTGATGTGGTTCCTGTGCTGGCGAAAGTAAGAGACGGCCGCCCTATTAAACTCGAAGGGAATGAAATGGGGTTTGCAAAAGGTGCAACTACTCAGCGTGTACAGGCTTCTGTATTGAGTTTATATGATTCTGCCCGTATCCGGTTTCCATTAGAAAAAACTGCAGATGGTTTTAAAGAAGCTCCTACTTATGAATCCGTAGATAAAAAAATTGCAGCTGCATTAGCGGCAGTTGGCAGCAAGCAGATTGTACTCTTGAGTTCAACTCTCAATTCACCTTCTGTTCAGTTGGTCATTGATGAGTTCAAAGCAAAATATCCAACCTTTAAGCATGTTACTTACGATGCGGTTTCTTACAGCGGTATTTTGCAGGCCAACGAGGTTTCTTATGGCCAACGCAGTATTCCTTCTTACCAGTTTGACAATGCAAAAGTGATTGTAAGTTTTGGTGCTGATTTCTTAGGTACATGGATCAGCCCTGTTGAATATGCAAAACAATTTGCAGCAGGAAGAAAGATTGATGAGAAGAATCCAACCATGAGCCGTCATCTTCAGTTTGAAAGCATGTACAGCATGACGGGTGCAAGTGCTGATGAGCGTTACACACATAAACCAAGTGAACTCGGTGC
>JANOIQ010000494.1:0-1999 GCA_031407835.1 Chitinophagaceae bacterium | reverse complement strand
GAAAGGACATATCCTGTTGAGCCGCATGGCAACAGTAGCAAGAAGAAGGGAATCACTGCTCACCAAATTCCTATCACTCTATTATTTTTTCAAAAACGAACCTGAAAAAATTATGGAGATCATTGAAGAAAGTGATTTCTTTTTGTATGAAGAAGAGGAACGCAAACACCGGATCATCAGTATTGAAGGTGGTGATGTAATGATGATTCATCCCAAACATTTTGTGATTGGCTGCAGCATCCGTACCAGCAGCAGTGCAGTCAATGAAATTGTACATTCGTTTTTTAGCCGTCCTGAACTTGGAATTGAAAAAATATCGGTAGTAAAAATTCCCAAGAACCGTGCACAGATGCATATTGATACCATCTTTACACAGGTGAAGCGGAATGTGTGGGTGCTGTATGGAAGGTTTTCAGAAAAAATATTAAAAGCCGAACATATCAGCCGCCATAGTTACATTAATAAACTGGCACACAATCCACGTCAGCTGGAAATGGAACAGGTAGATATCCTGCAGTTTTATAAACCTGCTAATGAACCTTATGTAAAAACAAGGAATTACAGTGTTAACAAAAATTTACCGGGCATTGAATCATTGATCCGCCAGATCAGTAAAGAAGATTTTGGTGTAAACCCTGATAATGTAAAGATCATTTACAGTGGCGGCAATGTTTTTCCGCATGATGAAAGAGAACAGTGGACTGACAGTTGTAATGTAGTAGCTTTGAAAGAAGGCGTAGTAATAGGTTACGACAGAAATGATCACACAGCCGAAGCTTTCAGGGCAGCAGGATTTGATGTAATGACAACAACAGAAGCATTTGATAAATTCGAAAAAGGAGTTGATCCCGACAGTATTGAAAATACATTGATCCTTTTACCATCGGCAGAACTGTCAAGGGCAAGAGGCGGAAGTCATTGTATGAGTATGCCATTGTTGAGAGACAGTTTGTAGTTTGTGGTTTTCAATTTACTGTTCAGAAAGATTGAATTAGTTCACAGAGGTTTTAGTTTGAAGAGCTACAAACTATAAACTAAAATTTTTAAAGTGTTTTATGCAAACAACATCACATTTATTAATGATAAAACCGGTGGCTTTCGACTTTAATGCCGAAACTGCCGTGAACAATGCGTTTCAGCAGCAGGGAAGTAATGATCAGGCGCAGGAAAAAGCAGAAGCAGAGTTTGATGGATTTGTACAGAAACTTACAGCTGCCGGAATTGATGTAACGGTTGTGCACGACACACCTGTTCCGCACACACCCGACAGTATCTTTCCAAACAACTGGATCAGTTTTCATCATGACGGAAGTATTGTACTCTATCCCATGTATGCAGTAAACCGAAGAGCAGAACGGAAGCAGAATGTATTTGATACCATTCAGAAAAAATTCTCCATAAAACACACCATTGATTTTACAGAGCATGAAAGTCAAAACCGTTTTTTAGAAGGAACAGGAAGTATGGTATTGGACAGAGATAACCGAATTGCCTATGCCTGTCTTTCACCAAGAACAGAAAAAACATTGTTTGAAGAATGGTGTGTGCAGTTAGGATACAAACCCTGCTCCTTTCACAGTGTGGATGAAAATGACGGAGAAATTTATCATACTAATGTAATGATGTGTGTAGCCGATCAGTATGTTGTGATTTGTTTAGACAGTATCAGGAATACGGCAGAACGAAACCTGGTCACTTATACAATTGCAAAAAGCAATAAAATGCTCATTGAAATTTCTTACAGCCAGATGAATCATTTTGCAGGTAATATGCTGCAGGTAAAAAACACTAAAGGCGAAAAAATTGTGGTGATGAGCAGCCAGGCATACAAGGCTCTGACAACTGAACAGGTTAAAGTAATTGAATCGTATAACCGCATTATTCATTCTGACCTGACCACTATTGAAACCAATGGAGGTGGCAGTGCAAGATGTATGATGGCTGAAATTTTTCTGCCTGCAAAAAATTAATTAAATATCGTCTGGCTACTCAGCCGGGC
>JANOIQ010000482.1:0-19947 GCA_031407835.1 Chitinophagaceae bacterium | reverse complement strand
GGGCTGCCTGACAGTACACATATTGATGTAAGTGGTGGCTGGCACGATGCAAGTGATTACCTGCAGTATTCAACAACATCAGCCAATGCAACTTATCATTTGTTGATCGCTTACCGTGATTTTCCAGGAGTTTTTACAGATCAGCATTTAGCTAACGGTTTAAAGGGAACAAATAATTTACCCGATATAGTTGACGAAGCTAAATGGGGAATAGACTGGCTGTTGAAAATGTTTCCTCAAAACGATCAGATGTTTAATCAGCTGGGCGATGACAGAGATCATATCAGCATGCGGATTCCGAAAATGGATTCACAGTATGGGAAAGGCTTTGAGCGGCCTGTTTATTTTATTGATGGCAATCAACAGCAAAGAGGAAAATTTTTGAATGATACAAAAGGAACCAGTTCTACAGCAGCAAAATTTGCAAGCGTGTTTGCTTTAGCACACTCTTTATATATGAAGGATAGCGTTTTCAGAAAAGCAGACAGGAGAAAAGGATATTATGAAAAAGCGTTTGATGCTTACAACTTTGCAAAGAAAAAACCGGGAGTTACACAAACAGTTTCTGTAAAAGCACCTTATATCTATGCTGAAGATAATTGGGTGGATGATATGGAACTCGCCTCATCGGCTATTCATGAAATGGTGATCAGTTCTTCGAAAGGTGCTGATAATGGATATTACCTCGGGCTCGGCATCGGCTATGCAAAAAAAGAAAAAATCACTCCCTGGTTTGGTGCAGATACCGCCAAACATTACCAATGGTACCCGTTCATTAACATTGGTCATTACGAACTCATCAAACAATTAAAAACAAAGAAGAACGGACCTGTTGCCGGGCACTATAAAGAATACATTGATAATTTCTGGTATAATACCGATACGCTTACATCCTATTATAAAGAAGGTATCAATAGGGTTTGGAACAAAGCAAGTCAGAATGCTTTTTACCGTGGTGTTCCATTTATCTGGTGCAGTAATAATTTAACTGTTGCCTTCGCTACTCAATGTTACTGGTATAGGCAGTTAACCAACGACAAAACGTTTGAAGAACTGGAACAGGCAAATATCGACTGGCTCTTTGGTTGCAATCCGTGGGGAACAAGCATGGTGTATGGGTTACCATCATGGGGCGATTCACCAGTTGATCCACACAGTGCTTTTACACATTTAAAAAAATATCCCATTGATGGAGGATTGATTGATGGCCCGGTTTATACCAGCATCTTCAACAGTTTAATTGGTTTGAAATTATATCAGCCTGATGAGTATGCTGCTTTTCAAAGTGAGCTGGCAGTATATCATGATGATTATGGTGATTACAGTACCAATGAACCTACAATGGATGGAACGGCTTCATTAATATATTTACTGGCAGCGATGGAGGCGCAGGGATTGCCAAAAAAGTAAATGCCTCCAAAACAGGAGGCTTCGTTTATAATCATAGTGCCATCATTCGGGGTGATACAACAAGCACTCTCCCCTTTGGGGAGAGCCGGAGAGGGGCCATTGCCTTAGTATTTACAGGACATGAATTTGCTGATGGCAGTACGTTCATTACTCAGTCATTGAAACAACAAAACATCAAAGCCTCATTCTTTTTTACTGGTGATTTTTACAGAACAGCTGCTTTCAAGCCGATTATTCAGCAGCTGAGAAAAGAGGGGCATTATCTCGGTGCTCATTCTGATAAGCACCTGTTATATGCTGATTGGAATAAACGTGACAGCCTGCTTGTAACCAAAAAACAGTTCAGCAATGATCTGCTGGCGAATTATGATATGATGTCAACCTTTGGCATTCAATCGGCTAAAGCAAAATATTTTTTGCCGCCTTATGAATGGTATAATGATTCCATTGCAGCATGGACCAAAGAGCTTGGACTGCAGCTCATAAATTATACACCCGGAACAAAATCAAATGCAGATTATACTTGGCCTGAATTAAAAAACTATCAAAGCAGTGATACCATTTATCAATCCATTATCCGCTATGAACAATCGCAATCCTCAGGGTTAAACGGATTTATTTTGCTCGTACATATTGGCACTGATCCCAAACGCACAGATAAATTCTATCTCCAATTGCCAAAACTGTTGAAAGAGTTAAAACAGAAAGGTTATCAATTCAAAAGAGTGGATGAATTGCTGAATAAACGATGATTGCTCTTACTTTTGTTCTCTATGATTAAAGCCATTAACGATTTCCAGAAAGTATTTTTTATTGGCATTGCCGGAACCGGCATGAGTGCCATTGCTCAGTATTTAAAAGGAGTGGGCAAAGATGTAAGCGGCAGCGACCGTTATTTTCATCCCAACGAACCCAACGAAACAAAAGAAAAATTAGAAGCCGAAGGCATTCTCTGCTTTTTACAAAACGGTGAAGGCATTACCAGTGAAACAGATCTGGTTGTGGTATCAGCTGCTGTAGAAGATACTGTTGAAGAAGTAATCAAAGCCAAACAGCTGAATGTCCCCATCATCAAGCGTGCAGAATTGTTAGCCATCATTGCAAGAAGCAAAAAAACAATTGCAGTTGGGGGCACAAGTGGTAAGTCAACAACAAGTGCTATGTTGTTTGATATTTTGCAGCATGCGGAAATGCAACCCAGCATTATCAGTGGTGCTGGATTAACAAGCATTATTAAAGAGGGTAAGATTGGTAATGCAAAAGTTGGTAATGGTGAATGGTTGGTAATAGAAGCTGATGAAAGCGATGGATCAATTGTGAACTACACTCCTGAAATTGGCTTACTCCTCAACATTGAAAAAGATCATAAAGAAGTGGATGCATTGATTGATATCTTTCACAAATTCAAACTGCACTCGAAAGAATTTTTTGTGGTGAATCAATCGCAGATCATTGCCGGGCAGTTATCACATAATCATCTTCATAATTTTTCCATTGATAAAAATGATGATGCGGCTTTTCATGCAACCGGTTTTCAGCAAAAAGGATTCAGTATTTCTTTTCTCATCAATGGCGTTCCCTTTCAACTGAACAGTGTAGGTAAACACAATATGGAAAATGTACTGGCGGCTGCAACTGTTGCCAACCTGATTGGAGTTTCACTGGAAACATCTGCAGAAGCAATCAAACAATACGCAGGTATTTACCGCCGTCACCAGGTTATTGCACAAAAAAATGGTGTTTGGCTCATTGACGATTATGCACACAACCCTGTTAAATGTGCCCGCAGTATTGAAGCCTGTCAGCCGGTTGCTCCCAAAGTAATTGCCTGGTTTCAGCCGCATGGGTATGGTCCCACCCGTTTTTTGAAAAATGATTTTGTGCATGAAATCGCCAAAGCACTCCGTCCGCAGGATGAAATATGGATGAGTGAAATATTTTATGCCGGTGGTACCGCTACCAAAGATATTTCTGCCAACGATCTCATACAGGAAATTGCAGCATTAGGTAAGCAGGCCTTTTTTGTTGAAAACAGGAACGATTTCGTTACAGCCGTTCGCCCGCATCTTACAGAAGATTGCGTTTTATTACTGATGGGTGCCCGTGATCCGGGGCTGGAGCAGTTTGCCAAACAGGTGTTGAATGAACTGTAATCCACTTTGACAGAAAATTTTTCATGATCTGAATCATTTTCTGTTTTAAGCGCTGTTTGCTGATTTCATATAAATTTGTGCTTCCTGAAATAAGCGGTTTCCGCATTATTTCATTTAAAAAGTGAGATATGAAGATGAATATTGATACGCCAATTCCTGTAGTTGACGGAACCATAATGACCAGAAAAGAGTTCACAGAAAAGTACCTGAGACCACAGAAGCCGGTTGTACTTCGTGGCTTGTGGAAGCAATACCCGGCTTATGAAAAGTGGACCATGGATTTCTTTAAACAATCCATGGGTGAACTGGAAGTGAATCTCTTCAGCACCAAGCAGGCCAACCCCAGCGAAACGCTGAGTGTGCCACATGCAAAAATGAAGTTCAACGAATACCTTGATCTCATTGAAAAAGAACCTACCGATCTGCGTTTGTTTTTATTTCCTGTATTCAAACACAAACCTGAGCTGTTGAAAGACTTCGGTTATCCAAAAATTACCGGCCGTTATATTAAACTTCCGTTCATGTTCTTTGGACCGAAGCATTCTGTAACACGTATGCACATGGACATTGACATGAGTAATGTATTCTTAACCCAGTTTACAGGTAAACGCCGTGTGGTGTTATTTGCTCCTGATCAAAGCGATTTTTTGTATCGTCTTCCATTCAACGTACATGGTTTGGTTGATATTGACAAACCTGATTTTGAAACCTATCCTGCATTGCAATTTGCCAAAGGCTGCAGTGTTATTTTAGAAACCGGCGATACGCTGTTTATGCCGAGTGGTTACTGGCATCATATTGAATATACAGAAGGCGGGTTTGGTTTATCAGTACGAACATTAGGAGCAACCGTCGGAACCATTTTAAGCGGCTTATGGAATGTTACCTTGCAGCGTAAGTTCGATGGAATCATGTTTAAGATACGTGGACAGAAATGGTTTAACTATAAAAAGCAGTTAGCCATCAAACGTGGTGAAAAGGCGATGCAGAAATTTCAGAGAACTGTTCTTCAATAAGCAATCGTCTCTTTTCAATGACGCTTTAAATTTTGCCACAAACCTACCTGGCAGCAGACAGGGACTCAAAAACAGAAACAGCGCAAAGTTTTTCTTGTATTTTTTTACACTCTGGTGTCTTACGTGGCCAAAATTCATAACCGAATATTAACCTCCCTTTTCTCTTGTCACCCCAGCTAAATGACGTACCTTCGCCGACTTAAAATCGGCAGTGTGGCCATTGTCATTTGCCTAACGTATTGATTATGAATATTCGCAACATAGCAATTATTGCTCACGTAGATCATGGGAAAACAACTCTGGTAGATAAAATCTTACACGCTACCAAGGTGTTTCGTGATAATCAGGATACCGGTGACCTGATTATGGACAGCAACGATCTTGAAAGAGAGCGTGGCATTACCATCTTTTCAAAAAATGCAGCCGTCGTATATAATGGTGTAAAAATTAACGTAATCGACACCCCTGGTCACGCCGATTTTGGTGGTGAAGTGGAGCGTGTTTTGAAAATGGCTGATGGCGTGGTTTTATTAGTCGATGCTTTTGAAGGACCAATGCCACAAACACGTTTCGTGTTGCAGAAAGCCCTTCACTTAAATCTGAAGCCAATTGTGGTAATTAACAAAGTTGATAAACCCAATTGCCGCCCTGATGAAGTGCATGATGCAATTTTTGAACTCTTCTTCAACCTTGATGCAACAGAAGATCAGCTTGATTTTCCAACCTATTATGGAAGCGGAAAGAACGGTTGGTTCAATGATTCATTAACAGAGATTGATAATATCTTTCCGTTACTGGATGGCATCATCAAATATGTACCACCACCCAAAGTGGCTGAAGGTCCGTTGCAGATGCAATTGACTTCACTCGATTACTCTTCCTTCCTTGGCCGTATTGCCATTGGTAAAGTAAGCCGTGGAGTAATTAAAGAAAATCAGCAGGTAGCATTAATGCAGGCCGATGGAACAATCAGGAAACTGAAAGTGAAAGAGCTGTATGTGTTTGAAGGAATGGGTAAGAAGAAAGTAACAGAAGTAATTGCAGGCGATCTTTGCGCCGTTGTTGGTGTGGATGATTTTAATATTGGTGATACATTGGCTGATGCTGACAATCCTGAAGCATTAGCGGTGATCAGTGTGGATGAACCAACCATGAACATGCTGTTCAGTGTAAACAACTCACCTTTCTTTGGTAAAGACGGAAAGTTTGTAACCAGTCGCCATTTGCGTGACAGGTTAATGAAAGAAACTGAAAAGAATCTTGCTCTCCGTGTAACTGATAGTGAAGATGGTGATAGTTTGATGGTATATGGTCGTGGCATTTTGCACCTCGGTATCTTAATTGAAACCATGCGCAGAGAAGGATATGAATTAACAGTTGGTCAGCCGCAGGTAATTACCAAAGAAATCGATGGTAAAAAATGTGAGCCATATGAAATACTGGTGGTAGATGTACCGCAGGAATTTGCAAGCAAAGTAATTGATCTGGTAACCCGCCGTAAAGGTGAAATGATGATCATGGAAACCAAGGGCGAAATGCAGCATTTGGAATTTGAAATTCCTTCAAGAGGTTTGATTGGTTTACGTACACAGATGCTTACTGCTACAACAGGTGAAGCAGTAATGGCACACCGTTTTAATGAATACAAACCATGGAAAGGAAATATCCCGGGAAGAAGTAATGGTGTATTGATTTCAAAAAACACAGCGAAAACAACCGGTTACTCTATTGATAAATTACAGGGTCGTGGTAGTTTCTTTGTTGACCCCGCTGAAGAGGTTTATGCAGGACAGATCATTGCAGAAAATATTAAACCGGGCGATCTGATTGTAAATGCAACAGAACCAAAGAAATTAACCAACCATCGTGCAAGCGGAACAGATGATGCAACACGTATGGCTCCAAAAACACTCATGACCCTGGAAGAGTGTATGGAATATATTCAGTTTGATGAGTGTATTGAAGTTACACCCAACAACATCCGTATGCGTAAAGTAATTCTGGATGAAGATGAAAGAAAGAAACAATCGAAATCAATGAGTGCGCAAATGTCGTAAGCATTAAAATGAAATAGTAAAGCCCCGACGGTTAAGTCGGGGCTTTTTTTATTTATAACTCTGTGTTCTCCGTGAATCTCTGCATCTCCTTCCCTTTTTGTTGAACTTATTTAATTTCCACTTTCATCACTCCTTTCTCCCACATAAACATGGGTATATATACCAGATCATCATGCTGCTTCCATTTACTGAAAATTTTTCCATCAATCAACACCTGTTTGGCTGCGGTTACTCCATGTACATATAATTCAATCTGCCGTTGCTGCGGCTTGCCTTTGTATTGTCCGTTGTTGCTGTTGATGGTGAAAGTTGCCTTGCCATCTTTTACTGAAGTAAAAAAGCGAATCAGTTCAAACTGATTTTTTTCATTGGCTTTATTGGTTGCTCCATCATCTTCATACATCACTGTTTGCTGGTTACCTTCTGCTGCATAATAATGAAGAATGATCTTGTCCTTCGGATAATTCATTGTGTTATCAAACAATGGCTTCATTGGTATCACAGATCCGGCTTTTACAAATACCGGAATACTTTCTGCATTCACATCCACTTCAATCCATTCTCCACCTGTTCTTTTTTCTGTTGGGTTCCAGAAATTATACCACTGCCCTTTTGGTAAATATAATTTTCGTTTCGTTGCCCCTTTTTCCAAAACAGGAGCAATCAGTAAAACATCACCAAACATATACTGGTCGTTTGCTTTATAGAGATTACTGTCTGTATTGTCATTATAAAAAATGGGGCGTACAAATGGTGTTCCCTTTGTTGCTGCATCGTATGCAAGGGTGTACACATAAGGCATCAACTGATAACGCAGCTGAACAAACTTTCGTAAAATACTTTTATCGGGTTCATCATAAAACACGGGTTCGCTTTCAATACTTGCTGTTGTTGCTTCGGGTGCATTTACACTTCCATGCGGGCGGAAAATGGGTGTAAACACCGCCATCTGCAACCAGCGTCTGTACAATTCAGGATCTCGCTGACCCATTGCAAAACCTCCTGCATCGCTGTGCATGGTTGGCACACCACTCAAAGCCATGCTCTGCATAATGGGCAGCTGTGCACGGAAACCATTCCAGCTTCTGTCAACATCACCGCTCCAGGGAAAAGAACCATAACGCCATGTGCCTGCAAAGCCACTTCTGTTTAAATGAAATAATCTTTCATTGGGATAATTTGCTGCATATTTTTCAAACAGCATCTGGCTCCATGTATGCCCGTACATATTGTGTACCTCATCGGCACTGAATAAACGCTTTTGCCCAATGTCTTTTAAATTATGGTACACATAGTTGGGATGTTTCTCCGGTTCACCCAAATCGCCCCACCATCCTGCAACACCTTTCTTAATCTGTGCATCATACTTACTCCAGAACCAGTCTTTGGTTTTGTTTTGAAACAAATCCAACAAGCCTGTATGACCGAAATAAAATTCTTTAATGCCGATTGTATCACCTTTTTTATCAACAGCATTCAGTTTGTTTTGTTGTGTATATTGATAGTTGAATGATTCAGACAAAACAAAAGGCTCTGTAATTAAAATGGTTTTAATGTTTTGTTTTTTCAAATCAGCAATCATTTTTTCCGGTTGCGGAAACCTTTGTTTGTTCCAGTCAAGATTACCGATGTTCCAGGCTCCATGCACAGCATCGCCAAACCAGAACAGATCAATAATCACCACATCAAAGGGAAACTTCTGATCCTTCATCTTTTTTGCAATACTCATCACTTCATCCTGTGTTCTGTAACCAAAGCGGCTCATGAAATTTCCCATGGCCCAGCGTGGAGGCATCGGCATACGACCAACCAATGACGTAAACTGTTGTACCAGGTCAGCAGCATTGTTGCCAAAAAAAGTATAGAACTGCAGCTTGCCGGCTTTTAATCCGACTTCAATTATTCTTTCTGTTGTTTTTTCAATATCAAAAAAACCTTTTGAAGGGTTATCGATAAATAATGCATAACCATTACTTGATTGCAGAAAAGGAACGGAATAATTCAGGTTGTCAGCATTGCTGCTGTAACCATACTGCGGATTATTATTAAGTTCTACTTTGTATCCTTTTTTATTCAATGGAATAGAGCGGGAACCGCTGCCAAAAAACTGTTCAGCAGCATCAACTGAAAACTGTAGTACATGATATTCATCTTTCAACTCATAACCGGTAAAAGCAAATCCACGGTCATGATTGGTATAAAAAACCTGGATTGGATTTTTTTGAACTGTAATAACTGTTTTTCCAAGTAACAATTGCAAAGAAGTTGCCTCGTTTTTTACCCGTTTTATTCCTCCGGTAACGGGGTTAAGAATCACTGCATTACTTACCTGCTCACCTTTGTACTCATTTGCTTCAAAAGTGGTTAGCAAAATACCGTTGGGGTAAGCATGAAAAATAAGTCGGCCGGTTGTAGTCATTACAATCGTTTTCCCTGTTTCAATATGCAGGTTTTTAAACGCTCCCAAGCCTTCCTGGGCGCTCAGGCACAGGCTTTGCAGGGAGAAAAACAACAGAAAAAAGCTACGGGTCATAACAAAACTGATTTGTTTCGAAGCTACTCCAACAACTGCTAATAATAAAATCAGTTTCCGGCGATTTGCGGTAATGTCATTGTCCCGTAAGTATCCTTTACCACAGGTAAAAACAATCAGAATGAACACACGAAATCACTTAACTTGCAGCCCTTGAATTAAACTATTTATGGAATACGGAAAATTAATCGCAGTAACCGGAATGCCCGGTTTATATGAATTAGTCAGCAGCAAAACCGATGGTGCAATTGTCCGTTCGCTTGACGACAATTCAACCAAGTTCGCATCAACTCGTCAACACCAGTTTTCACACCTGGAAAGTATTGAAGTGTACACTGTTCGTGACAACGTCAATCTCACGGATATCTTAAAAGCAATGGAAACAGCTGGTGGAAAACTGCCTGATGAAAAAGATGCCAAAGCCATCAAATCTTATTTTGAAAAAGTATATCCTGATCTGGATTTTGAACGTGTGTACACCAGTGATATGAAGAAGATGGTGAAATGGTACAGCATCATCAAAGCAAAAGACATTGAAATAAAATTAACTGAACAACCTGAAGAAGAAGTTGCTGAAGTAGAAGAAAAAAGTGAGCCTGTTAAGAAAAAAGCAAAAGCTGAACCTGTTGCTGAAGAAAAGGCTGTAAAAAAAACGGCTCCGTCAAAAGCAGCTAAGAAAGAAGAGCCTAAGGCTAAAGAAAAAGTGGCAGCTGAAGCTCCAAAGAAAAAGGCTGCTCCAAAAAAGAAAAAAGAAGATTAATTTTTAAGTAATCATATTAACTGCCGGCAAGGCGGAAAGACGGGAAGTGATTTCATACATCTTCTGATCGACTTACCGGCTTACCGGCGTTTTTCATTTCAATAAAACTCTTATGACACTTTCTGCAGACATTCATCCTATTGAACGGACTTTTTTACCAAAAGAGTTTGCTATCACAACATGGGAAGCAATCGAGCCCTATTTTAAAACTCTGCTCGATCGTACGATTAACAACAAACAGGATCTTGAACAATGGCTGAAAGACAGCAGTGAGCTGGAAGCAATTGTAAGTGAAGAAGCCTGCTGGCGCCAGGTTCGCATGACCTGTGATACAGAAAATAAACAACTGGAAGAAGCTTTCAATTATTTCTATATGGAGATTGCACCAAAGATGCAGCCCTATGCAGATAAGCTAAACCGAAAACTGGTTGAATGTGCTTTCACAAAAGAACTGGATTCAGAAAAATATTTCACATATCTGCGTTCTATCAAAAAAAGTATTGAGCTTTTTCGTGAAGCAAATATTCCCATCACCGCAGAGTTGAATGTAATGCAACAACTGTTTGGCCAGATTGCCGGAAAGATGACAGTTGAAGTAAATGGTATAGAATACACATTGCAGCAGGCTGGAAAATTTTTAGAAAGTCCTGATCGTAAACTGCGTGAAGAAGTATATCTCAAAGTGCAGAATCGTCGTTACCAGGATAGAGATACATTAAATGAACTCTTTAATAAACTGGTAGAGAAGCGTCACCAGATTGCATTGAACACAGGCTTCAGCAATTACCGTGATTATAAATTTAAAGAACTCGGTCGCTTTGATTATACCACACAGGATTGCATCAACTTTCACGAAGCAGTAAAGCTCCATGTTGTTCCATTGGTGAAAATTATTTATGAAGAGCAACGCAAAGCAATTGGAGTAGATGTATTAAGGCCATGGGATATGGATGCAGAACCGGAAGGTATTCAACCATTGCAACCGTTCAGCAATGGAAAAGAATTGACAGAAAAAACCATTGAATGTTTTGAACAGCTCAATCCTTTCTTTGCTGATTGCTTAAAGAAGATGGCTGAACTGAAACGTTTTGATCTTGACAGCAGAAAAGGAAAAGCACCCGGTGGTTATAACATGCCATTGGCAGAAACGGGTGCTCCATTTATTTTCATGAATGCTGCCGGAACATTGGATGATGTTACAACGATGGTGCATGAAGGCGGTCATGCTATTCATTCATTTCTTACACATCATTTAGAACTGACAGGTTTTAAAGAATACGGGGCTGAGATTGCTGAAGTAGCAAGTATGTCGATGGAATTATTCAGCATGGAACATTGGGATATATTCTTTAAAGATGCGGAAGAATTACGCAGGGCCAAATTCAAACAACTGGAACGTGTGCTCACCATCTTACCATGGATTGCACGCATTGATGCCTTTCAGCATTGGATCTATGAAAACCCGGCGCATACTGTTGAAGAAAGGGGAGCGATGTGGTTGTTGCTGGGCAATGAATACAGTACAGGTTTGATTGATTACAGTGGGCTGGAGCAATTCCGTCCATATGAATGGCAACGACAGTTGCATTTGTTTGAAGTGCCATTTTATTATATTGAATATGGAATAGCTCAACTCGGTGCAATTGGATTGTGGATGCAGTTTAAACAGGACCAGCAAAATGCACTTGGCAATTATATCAATGCCTTAAGTTTAGGAGGAACCAAAACATTGCCCGACTTATATGATGCCGCAGGGCTTCGTTTTGACTTTTCACCTGATTATATCAAAACCCTGATGGATTTTACAAAAACAGAGATGGATAACTTGAATTAAACGATATTTGCATTGCTAAATCAGAACATTAATCATGCCTTCCCGTATCTACGGGAGGGCATCTTTTTTAGCTAAATGTTTGAAAGAGGGAAAAGAGAAAAGAACTTTCAACAATCATTTAGTATTACTTATCATCAGTAATACTAAAAAAGGAGAAAACTTTTCTGCCTTCTCCTTCAACTTTTTTTCTCTCCCGATAGCTATCGGGATAACTCTTAGCTCACTTACATTCATTACACAACCCATTCACCACCATATTACTTTGATGCGGCTCAAACCCTTTCGGCAATTTTACATCTGGTACCAGCACATCATCCAGACAAATTGTTTTAGCGCATTCATCACAAACAAAATGCACATGGTTATCATGATGATGACCTTCTGCACATTCATGCTTGCATAAAGCATACTTCACAGAATTATCAGCAGAAGGAATTGTATGAATAATTCCCTTCTCTTCAAAGGTCTGCAGCGTGCGGTAAATGGTTACCCGATCAATTTTATCGCTGGCTTTTTTTTCAATATCAGCATGTGCCAATGCCCCGGGCGCCTGATAAAATAAGTCGAGTATCTGCAACCGGCTGTCGGTTACACTCATATGATTCTTTTTTAGTAAATCACGGATCGCTTCACTCATATCTGACAATTACTTAATTAGGATTATTCTGAAAAATTCCATTTACAAAACGTGGACCATCGTAGCTCTCACTTAAAATAAGGCGAATATCTGTATCCAGCTTCGTCAGTTCTTTTTTACTCAACCCATCATAAATACCACGCACCCTGCCTGTTCTGTCGACCAATGCAAACAATTGAGTATGCACAAACTGTTCCTCAATTGGTGCGGACGTATTGTTCTGATCATCGAGCAAATAACTTTTCCTTGCTGCTTCGTATAACTTTTCCTTGCTGCCTGTTAAGAACATCCATCTTGTTCCATCAACCTTTAAAGAGTCGGCATAAACTTTCAAACGGCCAACAGAATCTTTGTCCGGATCAACCGTATGACTCAGGATCATAAAATCATCTTCATTCGCAAAGTCAGATGCAATCGTAAGCATGTTTGTATTCATCTTCGGACAAATGCCTTTACAGGTTGTAAAGAAAAATTCTACTACCTGCACTTTACCCGATACTTCACGGTTGGTAATTGTATCGCCCAACTGGTTAACAAACGTAAACTCTTTCACTTCGCTCATTACCGGCAGTTTCTTTTTCCATAAATCGGTTCCTGAAAACAACGCCAGGTAAAACACAACCAGCAACAGGGTAAAAAATCCAATATAAAACCACCATTTTTTCGACATATCTGTAAAATAAAGCACAAAGGTACGAAGGGCATTAAGGTAAAAATGACTTAAAATAAAATTTGCAACATCATTGCAAAACTGTACTTTTGCTGTCATTTATGAATTTTCGTATTAACTGGCAAGCCTTAGGTATTGGAGCGTCGTTAGCCTGTGCTATTCACTGCGCAGTGGTGCCCCTTTTTATAACAAGCCTGCCGCTCTTTGGCGTAAACATTGTCCATAACATTTTTATAGAAATCCTCTTACTTGGTTCTGCCTTTGTTATTGGCTTTTCAACTCTTTGGCACGGCTACAAAAAACATCATCATCATTGGGGTACCCTGGTGCCTTTCTCTTTTGGGATGCTTTTATTTGCCATCAACCAGTTTGTAATATTTCCCTACTCTTCTTTTGTATTTGTAATACCGGCTGTAATAGCTGTTATCAGTGCCCACATCCTTAATCACCGTTTTTGCCGGGAATCGAATCACTGTCATGTAAGCGATTGCAACCATTAACAGGTTATTCTCGGAACGAACATTCTTAATTCAAAACAATTCAATGAATTTAAAGCCACTGCAGTTTTTACGTAAGATCGGCATAGCCGAAGGTGTTTCTTTTCTTGTACTTCTTTTAATTGCAATGCCGCTGAAATATATATTTGATTTCCCCTTAGCAGTAAAGTATGTTGGCTGGGCACATGGTTTATTATTTGTTTCTTATGTAGCATTGGCATGGTTCGTTAAAGAAACCTATAACTGGCCCTTGAAAAAATTCCTGCTGGCATTTGTTGCTGCATGGCTGCCATTGGGAACATTTGTATATGACAAACAATTGAAAAAAGAACAAGCTCTGCTTTCAAATCAATAACCATATACATAGCAAATTCATTCCTGTTGATGGGATGATCAACAGGAATTTTATTTTACAAACATAGGAGGATGCACATCTTCCCATCCCGTTGTTTGCTGCAATGCTTTCCCCACACTTAACAGGGTTGCTTCATCGTACAATTTCCCTAACAAAGTAATACTGGTTGGTAATCCACGCTGATTAAACCCGGTTGGCATACATAATGCCGGGTTACCTGTTAAGTTTGTTATTGCCAACTGACTTCCCGCAAATGTTGGAGTAATTACAACATCAACTGTTTCAAAAAATGTTTTCATTCTTTGCATCAGCAGGTAGCGATGTCTTGTTGTATTAATATATTCAACTGCCGGAACCAGTCGTGCTGTACGGAAAAAATTTGGCCAGTCATTTTTGTTTTGTCTTGTAAGCAAATCGTCCATATCTGTTCTGGTGAATTCATCAAATGCAGCAGCGCTTTCTGCTGAAATAGTAATACCGATCATATCAAAATTGTAAATAGCACTGTCGGGAAATTCAACGGGAATCAATTGTAAGCCCATTTGTTCAAATGCTTTCAGCACTTTCCATTCATTGGCACTGGTATCTTTTATCTTATCGAAATAATTTTTTGCATACCCGATACGCAATTTCTTCAAATCTTTTTTAGCTGAATAATTGAAGGGCATATTTACAGCACTCGGGTCATTTCCATCTGTTCCTTTGATGTAATTAAATACAACAGCTGCATCTTCTGCGCTTCTGCAAAGCGGGCCGGCTTTATCTAAACTCCAGCAAAGTGTCATTGCACCTGTTCGACTGATTGAACCAAAGGTTGGTCTTAAACCGGTAGCCCCGCACGCATTTGATGGCGACATAATTGATCCATAGGTTTCAGTTCCAATTGCAAATGGAACCAGGCCGGCAACAGTTGCTGATGCAGAACCGGCCGATGATCCTGATGAACCAAAGTTTAAATTCCATGGATTTTTTGTGCGGCCACCATACCACCAGTCGCCCATTGCTAATGAGCCCATCGAAAACTTTGCAACCAATACTGCCCCGGCTTTCTTCAGTTTAGTGTACACATAACTGTCTGTTTCAATGACCTGGTCTTTATAGGGTGCAGCACCCCAGGTTGTTTTAGTTCCTTTTACTGCAAACAGATCTTTTAATCCGTATGGAATTCCGTGAAGAGGTCCACGATATTTTCCTTTTGCAATTTCTGCATCAGCCTGTTCAGCCTGTTGCTTTGCAATATCTTCTGTAATTGAGATAACACAATGTAAACTGTCACCAAACTTTTTAATGCGTTCAATAAAAAAATTAGTCAGTTCAACTGATGTAATCTTTTTGTTTTTGATCAAAGAGGCCAACTGCAGAATAGTAAAAAATGCCAGCTCATTTTTGTTTTTAGGAACAGAAATATTCAGCGGAAGAATCCATTGTACCGGCTTTTGTATCTGCTCAAATTTCATTCCCGGTAACACCGGGCTTTGCCATAAACTCATTGGTACATTATTATTCAAGGGAATGCTTCTCATTCTTGCGTAATCCCTATAATTATCTCTTACATCCCTCATCATACTATCCCGTTCGGGTTCTGAAAAATTTAAACCAATTACTTTCGCTGCAATTTTTACATCCTCTTTTGTAATCGTATCAACCTGCTGAGCAAATAAATAATTAATAAAAACACAACAAATAACACTAAGCATCAATCTGAACATAACAAGTAATTTAAAAGGAAGCTACTAAAATTGTGAACAGAAAAATAAACTGTTAAAGCATCCTGTTGAAAATAGTGTAGAAAACAAACAGCAAAGGCTCCGTAAAGGAGCCTTTTATCAGAACTGTCAGACCGGTTATTCTGCACGTATATACACTTCATCTTCCTTATCATAAAAGAAAGAGTGGTTCATGTTCTGCTGAATAAAGTTTTTCAGCTCGGCAGATGTTTGAAATTTTTCATCAATATTTTCGGTAACAGGACTAAGTGTAAGTCTTGCCCCGCTTGCACTGATCTCAAGTTTATACAGATAGTATTTCTTTGTTCCAAAATCATCATCTTTTTTCTCAGAGAGATTTAAAAACTTTACACCTCCAACTTCTGAAATAAATGCTTCATACTCTTCCGGCGTATCATCGGTCTTTACTTCTTTTTTTACTTTCGTGATTGTGATCACGTAATCATCCTTCTTTTTAATTGTATACATATCATCAGAAGAGCTTTTGGGCTCCCATTTGCCAAGCAATCCTGCTGGGTATTTTACTTCAGGCTTATTAATCGGCACTTCGGTTTCATACGGACAAGCCATTAAAAACACAGAAGCGATAATGACTGAAAAGAAATAAAATAATTTTTTCATGTATGAAAGTTGAGCAGCTAAAATAAACTATCCTTCTGTTATCTGCAATAAACAAAAACAAACGGAAAAGAAAAGCCCTTCGCAGAAGCGAAAGGCTTTGATACTTACAAACAAACCCGAAGTTTACGAAGCAGATGCTCCGTTTTGAATTTCTTTTATCTTTTCCCGAATCTTTGCTTCTATTTCATTTGCCATTTCAGGATTATCAACAAGTATTTGTTTTACTGAATCTCTTCCCTGTCCCAGCTTGTCGCTATTATAACTATACCAGCTTCCGCTTTTTTGAATAATCGCTAATTCAACACCCATATCAATGATCTCTCCATTTTTACTGATGCCTTCACCAAAAATGATATCGAATTCAGCAGCTTTAAAGGGAGGAGCTACTTTATTTTTTACAACTTTTACTTTTACACGGTTACCGACTGCTTCATCTCCATCTTTGATCTGGCTCATCCTGCGGATATCCAAACGAACAGAGGAATAAAACTTCAGTGCATTACCGCCAGTTGTTGTTTCAGGGTTTCCGAACATTACACCGATCTTTTCACGCAGCTGGTTAATGAAAATGCAAATAGTATTTGTTTTGTGAATGGTGGCTGTGAGTTTTCTCAATGCCTGGCTCATCAATCTTGCCTGCAAGCCCATTTTGCTGTCGCCCATTTCACCTTCGAGTTCACTTTTTGGAACAAGTGCCGCAACAGAATCAATTACCACCACATCCAATGCTCCTGATAAGATTAAGCGATCAGCAATTTCCAAAGCCTGCTCACCATAATCAGGTTGTGAGATCAGTAAATTATCTACATCAACGCCCAATTTCTGAGCATAGGAACTATCAAAGGCATGTTCAGCATCAATGATAGCACAGATACCGCCTTTCTTTTGCGCTTCTGCAATAATGTGTATGGCAATGGTTGTTTTACCACTGCTTTCAGGTCCATAAATCTCAACGACCCTTCCTCTTGGCACACCGCCAATTCCTAAGGCTGTATCAAGGCCAATAGAACCGGTGGAGATGACTTCAATTTCATGAATTCCTTTTTCATTCATCATCATCACACTTCCTTTTCCAAAGTCTTTGTCAATTTTGTCGATGGTGAGTTTCAGCGCCTTGAGTTTTTCACTACTCTCTTTGCTGGTGTCCTTGCTCATTTTTTCTTTTTTTGGTTTCTCCAAAATTAAAGTCTCTTCCATAACGGGTTTGTTTATTTGTTCACACTAATTTGTTTAGCAATAATAATACTAATTATTTTAGATACCAACTTTTTTAGTAAAAAATTCTTTGCCATTTTAAAACTCTGAACCTTTTGCCGAATAGGGCCTCCCCGGTAATTTTAACATTGCGGGCTTGTCCCCTTCGCTTACATCCTTAAATTTGCAGTTCAAATAATACAACTCATGAAAAAACTGATGCTTTTGTTTGCTGCTGCCTTTTTAACCGTTGCTGCATTTGCCCAAAATGATCCCAAACCCGCCGCTAAAGGTGTTACTTATGGTGAGGGAACTACAAATACGGAAGCTAAGGCTGTAACTGATATGGAAAAACTGGTTCAGGAAAAAGGATCTTTTACCGGAAAGATCACTGCTAAGGTTACAGAAGTTTGCCTGGAGAAAGGTTGCTGGATGAAAGTAGAGAAAGGCAATGGTGAAACCATTATGGTTCGTTTCAAAGATTACGGATTCTTTATGCCTAAAAATATTGTTGGGCAAACAGTTGTGCTGGAAGGCGAAGCAAAACAAAAAGAAGTAAGTGTAAAACAGCAACAGCATTTTGCAGAAGATGCAGGTAAAACAAAAGCTGAAATAGAAAAAATTAAAGAAGTAAAAAAGGAAACACAGTTTATTGCCAAAGGCGTTTTGGTAATTTAAGTTTCTGCTGTAAGAGTTTAAAAGCCATCTTAACCGATGGCTTTTTTATTGCCTGCCCTGCTCTCTGTATGGATGCAATGAATTTTACAGGCGGTTTGCATCTTCCAATTTCTCTCCCTACCTTATTTGCTTAAACTTATTTTATGCAGAAAATATTCTTATCGTTCTCGCTATTCATATTACTATGGGGTTGCAAAGAAAAAGCGGCTCCTGCACGTGATGTAAAACAATACACTATTGAGCAGTTTTACAAAACAGAAGGCGTTTCCGGTGGCGCCTTCAATAAAGATGAAACCAAAATTCTCATTAACAGTAACCGCACGAATATCTTTAATGTATACGAATTAAACCTGGCTGACACAACAACAAAGCCTTTAACCAACTCTGCCCAAGAATCCTTTTATACGGTAGATTATATTCCGGGTACCGATCATTTTATCTATACTGCCGATAAAGGCGGTAACGAAAATGATCACCTGTACCTGCAGGCAGGCAATGCTCCTGTAAGAGACTTAACTCCGGGAGCGACAGAAAAAGCATCTTTTTTTGGATGGACAAAAGACAAAACGCAATGCTATTACATCAGCAATAAACGGAATCCCAAATTTTTTGACGTATATAAAATGGATACGGCCAAATGGCAGCCCGCCATGCTGTATAAAAACGACAGCGGACTTGATGTAAACAGCATCTCCTTTAATGAACGGTATCTTGTACTCACCAAATCTATAACAACAGACAAAAATGAAATGTACCTGTTTGATGCACAAACAAAAGAAACAAAAAAACTTTCTACAGACAGTCTTGGTGATGCTGCATATTATCCTGCAGGATTTGAAATTGATGACAGTTTTTTATATTATATAACAAACGAGGGAGAAAATTTTACTTATGTTGTAAAATATGATCTGCTAAAAGGCTCTAAAGAAAAATTCTTTGAAACCAACTGGGATGTGAGTTATATGTTCATCAGCGAAAATGGAAAATATCATGTAATTGGCATCAATGAAGATGGAAGAAATAAAGTGCTGCTGTTTGATCATACAATCGGCAAAGAAATAGAGATGCCAAAAATCGAAAATGGTTATATCTCCGGTGTAAACATATCGCTGAGTGAAAAAAATCTGCTGCTGAATGTAAGCAGCGACCGAAGCCCGATGAATTTTTACTGGTATAATTTTGACTCTAAAGAACTGAAACAATTAACCAATACACTTACACGGGAAGTTGATCAGAACGATCTTGTGGATGCAGAAGTGGTTCGCTTTAAATCATTCGATGGACAGGAAATTCCTGCTATCTATTACAAACCACACAGCGCCTCATCAACCAAAAAAGTTCCGGCATTGGTTTGGGTGCATGGCGGTCCTGGTGGACAAAGCCGTGCTGGTTACTCCAATAGTATTCAATACCTGGTTAATCATGGCTATGCAGTTTTAGCTGTAAACAACAGAGGCAGCAGTGGATACGGGAAAGCTTTTTACAAAATGGACAATCAGAATCATGGTGATAAAGATTTGAAAGATTGTGTATGGGGCAAACGGTGGCTGGCACAACAGGATTATATCGACAGCACAAAAATTGGAATATATGGTGGCAGCTATGGAGGTTTCATGAGCTTGGCAGGCATCATTCAATACCCCAATGAATTTGCAGTAGGCGTAGATCTGTTTGGGGTTGCTAACTGGATGAGAACACTGAAAAGTATTCCACCATATTGGGAAAGTTTCCGTAAAGCTTTGTATACAGAAATGGGTGATCCTTTTACAGCAGACTCTGTTCGCTTAAAAAATATTTCTCCTTTG
>JANOIQ010000447.1:0-10100 GCA_031407835.1 Chitinophagaceae bacterium | reverse complement strand
GAAAAAATTATGCAGCAGAAAATGCAATCCCACTTGTTGAAGTACAGCACCATGAGGCACATTTTGCAGCAGTATTAGCAGAAAATAATTTACTGGAAACAGATGAACCAGTACTTGGTGTAATTTGGGATGGTACCGGTTTTGGTACAGATGGAAATATTTGGGGTGGGGAGTTCTTCACATATGTTAATAACGAGGTGAAGCACTTGACGCAGCTGAACTATTTCATTACCTTGATGGGAGATAAAATGGCCAGAGAGCCACGTTTATCTGCACTTTCTCTTTTTGATTCGGATAATGACGCAGTTAATCTCCTTAGAGAAAAATTTACATCAACCGAATGGAGTCATTTCAGAAATCAACTGCATAATAGTCTGCAACCTGTTTATACGTCCAGCATGGGCCGTTTCCTCGATGGAATTGCTTCTTTGCTTGGAATAGCTGATACCGTTAGTTATGAAGGTGAAGCAGCCATGAAGCTGGAAGCATTAGCACTTCAATGTAAACATCCGGGAACTGACGTTTATGTATTCTCTCTTTCAGAAAACAACATTAACTGGCAAAAATTGACAAAGCAGTTAATGAGTGATTTAACACAACAGGTACCGAAAGAAAACATTGCGTATAAGGTTCATTTATCGCTGGCGAAACTGGTAGAACAGGTTGCTGTTCATGCGGGAGTAAAACAAATTGCATTCAGTGGTGGTGTAATGCAAAATACATTACTGGTTGATTTGCTCACGGATCAGTTAAATGAAAACTATGAATTGTTTTTTCATCAGCAGTTATCCCCTAACGATGAATGTATTTCATTTGGTCAGCTGGCCTTTGTACATTTTTCTTCAGCAAAAAATAAAATAAACCTGCAGCATGCAGTAACAAATTAAATTAAAAAAACGAAGCTTATGTGTTTAGCCATTCCGGGAAAAATTATTTCCATTACTGCGCAGCTCGATGAAACATTCCGCATCGGAAAAGTATCCTTCGGTGGTATCATGAAAGAAATCAATCTCTGCATGGTACCCGAAGCAGAAGTAAATGATTATGTACTGGTGCATGTTGGAGTTGCCATCAGTAAAGTTGATGAAGAAGAAGCGCATAAAACCTTTGAATACTTAAAACAGATTGGGGAACTGGAAGAACTGAAGGATAAAGAATTGAACGGAGTTGAAAAACTTTATTCAGCAAAATCTGTTTTAAAACCAATTAAAGCACACTTATAGAATATGAAATATTTATCAGAATATCGTGACCCCGAATTGGTGCATCAGTTTGCAGAAGAACTGCACCGCATTACCACAAAGCCATGGACTATCATGGAAATTTGCGGCGGACAAACTCATAGCCTGGTGAAGAATGGACTTCTTGAAATGCTGCCCAAAGAAATTACGATGGTGCACGGACCCGGTTGTCCTGTTTGTGTTACGCCGATTGGAATTATAGATGAAGCCATTCTGCTAAGTGAAAAGCCAGGTGTAATTCTCTGTTCGTTTGGCGATATGCTGCGTGTACCCGGCAACAAAAAAAGTTTGCTTGAAGCAAAAGCTGAAGGTGCTGATGTGCGTATTCTCTATTCACCATTAGAAGCAGTAACACTTGCCAAACAAAACCCTGATAAAGAAGTCGTATTTTTTGCAGTGGGCTTTGAAACAACAGCTCCGGCAAATGCATTGAGTGTTGTGCATGCTGCTAAATTAAATGTACATAACTACAGTATTCTTGCATCGCATGTATTGGTGCCTCCTGCAATGGAAGCAATACTTGCTGATCCTGAAAATAAAATTGATGCATTTCTTGCTGCCGGTCATGTATGCAGCATTATGGGAATGGATGAATATGATCCAATTGCTGAAAAATATCAAACGCCGATTGTTGTAACAGGTTTTGAGCCCGTTGATTTGCTGCAGGGAATTTTAATGGCTGTTCATCAGCTGGAAAAAGGAATGTATGAAGTAGAGAATCAGTATGTGCGTGCCGTTCAACGTAAAGGAAATCTCATTGCACAGAATACGATTCATAAAGTATTTGATATTGCCGACAGAAGCTGGCGGGGCATCGGGCAAATTCCGAAAAGCGGTTATGAATTGAACGATCAATACAAACGATTCAATGCACGCCTCAAATTCAATTTAGGCGAAACGGCAATTGATGGAACGAACGATTGCATCAGTGGAGAAATTATGAAAGGCCTGAAGAAGCCCTTTCAATGTCCGCATTTTGGAAAGAAATGTAATCCTGAACATCCGTTGGGTGCACCAATGGTGAGTAGTGAAGGTGCCTGTGCCGCTTACTATCATTACCAGGGAGTAGAATCACAAGAATTAACAGAAGCAGTATGAGATTAGATTGTCCTTTACCCAAATTTGATTTTGATATTATTACTCTTGGTCATGGAAGCGGAGGTTTGTTAACACAACGGTTGTTACAAAGTGGTGTGTTTGATGTGTTGAAAAATGATATACTTGATCAGCAGCATGATGGTGCTATTTTAGAATTGAACGGAAAGATTGCAATGAGTACAGACAGTTATGTTATCTCTCCTGTTTTTTTCCCGGGTGGAAATATTGGTGAACTGGCAATTAACGGAACAGTAAACGACCTGGCGATGTGCGGTGCACAGGCGAAATATTTAACGCTTGCATTTATACTGGAAGAGGGTTTACCCATTACTGAATTCTGGGAAATATTAGTAAGTATCAAAGAAGCTGCATTGAAAGCAGGTGTGCAGATTGTTACCGGCGATACAAAAGTGGTGGAGAAGGGAAAGGGTGATAAAATCTTTGTGAATACAAGTGGTATTGGCCTTGTTCATCCCAAAGCAAACATTCATCACAACCGAATCAAGCCAGGTGATCAGATTATCATCAGCGGACCAATGGCTGCACATGGCATTGCCATCATGAGCTTACGCAAAGGACTGGAATTTGAAACAACCATTGAAAGCGATACAAGAAATCTGAATCATATCACACAACAGTTGTTCGATTTGTTTGGAAGCAATATTCATTTCATGCGTGACCCTACCCGTGGCGGTATTGCTTCTGTTTTGAATGAAGTGGCCGGTATAACACAATTAGGTTACCTGCTTGATCAAAAACAAATTCCTGTTGATGAACAGGTAGAAGGTGCATGCGAAATGCTGGGGCTTGATCCGTTATATGTTGCTAATGAAGGAATCTTTATTGCTGTAGTTAATCCATTAATCGCAGAAAGCTTTTTATATCAGCTTAAAAAAGAAAAGGAGTTTAGCTCAGCAGCCATCATTGGTGAAGTGGTTGATGATCATCATGGAAAAGTATTGATGAAGAGCAGTATTGGCGGCCGGCGTGTGGTGAATTATTTAACGGGCGAACAATTGCCACGCATCTGTTAATACCTGTATTTATCATTCTTGTCTTTGGTGGGCTTCATGTCTTCATCTTTTTCCCTGTCATAAATACGTACATAAACGATCCATTCAAAATTGGTATACTCTGCAACAAGATCAATCACCAGGTTACCGAATTCACCTGTTACATCATTCATACGAAACTGGTTGGTCCATAAACGCAGTTCTTCCGAAGGAGCATTGTATGCACCGATTGCATTGATACTGTTATTAGCGCCTTTACTCATAAAAGATTTGCCGGCAATATCATTATAGTAGGCTTTGTATAGTTTTTTCAGTTCAGCCATATCATCTGTAACAAATAATTTAGCTTCCCACAACCAGTTGATTTTTGTTTTGGTTGGATAACCGATCACTTTACTTTCAACAGCACCTCTCATTTCAATTGTTGAAGCATACTGAATTGTATTGGGGTCGCCCTGATTCCTGTTTCCTTTAATAGAAGAAAACTGATTGGGATAATCGTTGATTACTTTTTCAAGCTCCGGCCGGATGGATGCAAACGGACTTTTTATTTGGGCAGCAACAGGAATTACAGAAAATAAACTTGCCGCAAGAAGCAGTAGATTTCGGTTCATGGATACAGATTTGTACTGCAATATAGGAAAACTAATTTATCATTTACAGTACATACGGTATCAACCGTTTTACTTTTTTTTGATAATTCCTGTAATCATCCCCGTAACATTGAACCAGCTTTTTTTCTTCAAACTGCATTCCAATAAAAATATAAATGATCATCAGGGCAAGGAGTAACCAGCATTTAGTATAAGGAAGGGCAATACAAAAGCCAAGTGCCAGGATAATTGTTCCACTGTAAAGAGGATGTCTTACATATTTATTCAAACCTCTTATTTGTAATGGCATCATTGTTTCTTCTCTGAAGCCAAAGAAGGCATGGAGGTCGTAGTTTTTTACAGAAAAAAACATAATGATTGAACCTGCCAAAGAAACCAACGCACCTGAAGCAATAAAAAAATTAGTAGTTTGATAGAAAACAGCCGACGGGATTTTGTATAAATAAAGTAGCAGCAAGGCCAATGCAAGAGAGTTAAAGAGGTTATAAACGATCCTGTATTGCCTGTTGGACAGCCCCGTAATTTTACCTGTTTGCTGTTTCACAGCTTCATTTGCCATGAAACTATGAAGGAAAAAGTAAATACCCCAAGCTAAAATAAGCAGTTTCATTCCGCTAATATAAAGAGTTCTGTATAGTGGCAGACCGTAAATTTCACATGCAAAAAAATATCATTTGTACTCTTGCCGTATGGCATAAAGATTGCTATTTTTATAGTCTTAAATCCAATGGCAATGTCAAAAAACCAAACTGTACGCAAAGGTTCGTCTGTTTTACAGTCAATCAAACAAATTGTTCACTTGCTGGTTGAGTCGTTTGAATCACCGCAAACAAGACAGTTCAGAAGATTGAAAAGTTTCGTTTCGGAACAATAACCAGATAGAACGTCGTCCCCGTCGAAAGCCATTCGCTGATTGGTGTATGGCTTTTTTTTATTTCCTGAACTCAGAGAGAACATTATCCATCTCCTGAATAATTTCTGCTGTACATAAATTACCGATACTCCCTTCATGTGTGTGATGGAGTTGCTGCAGATCAAATTCAAACTCTCCTTTGTTGATAGCATTACCCACCTGCTGATAAGCTTCACGGAAAGGAACCCCTTTGTTTACCAGTTCATTCACCGCTTCCACACTGAAAAGATATTTATACTTTTCATCAACAAGAATATTCTCCCTCACTTTCATATTGCTGAGCATGAGATGCATCAGTTGCAGACAGGCTTTCAGTTCTTCAATTGCAGGAAACAGTATTTCTTTTGTCAACTGCAGATCCCTGTGGTACCCTGAAGGAAGATTATTGATAAGTAATGTCAGTTCGTTAGGAATGGATTGTATGCGGTTACATTTCCCACGGATTAATTCAAAAACATCCGGGTTTTTCTTGTGCGGCATAATACTGCTGCCTGTTGTTAATTCATCAGGGAAAGAAATGAATGCAAAGTTTTGATTCATATACAAACAGCAATCCATTGACAGTTTGCTGAGTGATGCAGCAAATCCGCTTAAACCAATAGCTGTAAATTTTTCTGTTTTACCACGGCTCATTTGCGCATACACGCTGTTCCAGTTCAATGTTTCAAACTGGAGCAAAGCTGTTGTTCGTTTTCTGTTAAGTGGAAAAGAAGAACCATAGCCTGCACCGCTTCCCAATGGATTTTTATTGGCAACATGATAAGCAGCTGCCAGCAATTCCATATCATCAACTAAACTTTCAGCGTAAGCACCTAACCATAAACCAACGGATGATGGCATGGCAATCTGCAAATGTGTATACCCGGGTAATAAAACAGTTTTATTTTTTTCACTTTGTACAACGAGTAAATCAAACAGGTTTTTTACTTCATTTTTAATGTTGATGATTTCTGCACGCAGATAAAGTTTGATATCAACCGCCACCTGGTCGTTCCTGCTTCTGCCACTATGTATTTTTTTACCTGTATCCCCAATCTTCTGTGTAAGCAGGTATTCAACCTGTGAATGCACATCTTCAATTCCATCTTCAATGACAAACGAGCCCAGCTCTATTGTTGCAAGAATTTCATTCAACCCTTTGATGGCAAGATCAGCTTCTTCTTTTGTCATCAATCCTACTTCGCCGAGCATGGTTACATGCGCAATAGAACCCTGTACATCATACATTGCCAATAGCAAATCAAACTCCTTATCACGGCCAACCGTAAATTGTTCTACCAATCTGGATGTGCTACTGTTTTCTTTACTCCACAATTTCATAGTATGGCGTTTAAAAGTTTGATATACAACTCAATTCCTTCTTTTATTTCATCTACGTACACAAATTCATCAGCAGTATGACTTCTTGCACTGTCTCCGGGGCCCATTTTCAATGCAGGAAAAGGCATCAGTGCTTTATCGCTTGTTGTAGGTGAACCGTAATAACCTCTGCCCAATGCAATACCAGCTTTGATCAATGGATGATCCATCGGGATTGAAGTTGATTTCATTCTTGTTGTTCGTGGTTTGAACTGGCTTTTCAGGTTTTCTTTGAGTGCTTCCAGTATTTCATCAAATGCATACAGTTCATTCACCCGTACATCAATCACAAACTTACATTGCGGTGGTACCACATTGTGCTGCTGATTTTCTGTACCAATGATTGTTACAGTCATTCTTGATTCACCCAACAAGGGGCTTACTTTATCAAACCTGCAGTCACGGATCCAGTTAATATCATCAATAGCCATGTATAATGCATTCACTCCTTCGTTACGTGCAGCATGACCGGCTTTGCCATTGGCAATGCAGTCGATCACCATCAACCCTCTTTCTGCAACAGCCATTTCCATTTTTGTCGGTTCTCCAACAATTCCAAAGTTGATATTGCCGAGGTAAGGAAGCACCAGCTCAATTCCATTCACGCCACTAATCTCCTCTTCTGCACTTGCAGCAAATACAATATTGTGCGACAGGTTTTCCTTTTCATAAAAATGTAAAAACGCAGCAATGAGTGAAACTAGGCAACCACCAGCATCATTGCTTCCCAGCCCGAAAAGTTTTCCGTCTTTTTCAATGGGCGTAAAGGGATCCTGTGTGTATCCTTTATTCGGTTTTACCGTATCATGATGTGAGTTTAACAGAACAGATGGTTTAGTTGCATCATAATTTTTGTTCAACACATAAATATTATTGCCAATTCTGCTTGCAGGTATTCCTTTGAGTGCAAAAAATTTACCAATGATCGCCGCTGTTTCTTCTTCTTCTTTACTGAAAGAAGGTGTGGCAATTAATTCCTTTAATAACTCAATGGCCTGCTGTTGTAATATATTTATATGTTCACTCATAACTGATTATTAATGGTTGTTCCCCTGGTTCCTTCTATCAATCCATTTAATTCTTCTGCTTTGCCGATAATTACTTTTTTAACTCCACTGTTCAACGCTGCAAATGCATTATCCAGTTTGGGAATCATGCCTGCAAATATTTTACCTTCACTTTTTAAACGTTGATAGGATGATGGATTGATCTGGCTGATCACTGTTGTATCATCATCTGCATTAAGCAATACGCCACTCTTTTCAAAAGAATAGATCAGGTTTACATTATATAACTGAAACATTGCCTTTGCAACTTCCTGGGCAATTGTGTCGGCATTGGTATTTAATAATTGCCCTTTACCATCATGCGTGATTGGTGCAAGTACAGCAGCATCATTTGTTTGCAATACAGTATCAAGAACTGTTGTGTTTATTTGATCAATATCACCAACAAAACCATAATCAAGTACAGAAATACGTTTATGTGCAAGAATGACATTACCATCGGCGCCGCTTAAGCCTGTTGCATTACAATGATTTGCCTGCAGCAGTGCAACAATTTTTTTATTGATAAGTCCCGCATATACCATTATTACAACTTTCAATGTTTCAGCATCTGTTATCCTTCTACCTTCCACCATCTGCTGCTGAATACCCATTGCTTCTGCTAAACGGGTAGCCATTTTTCCGCCGCCATGTACCAGTATTTTTTTTTCTTTGATTGCTGCAAACGACTGCAGGAATGATGAAAGCTTTTCTTCATCATCAATAATATTTCCGCCAATCTTTATAACGTAGAGCTTATCCATTTACTTTTAATATTTCTGCTAAAACTGTTTGTGCCGCCCATACCCTGTTGCTTGCTTCCTGTGTAACAATACTGTTCTTACTGTCCAGCACTTCATCGCTCAGTTCTATATTTCTTCTTACCGGCAAACAATGCATAATCTTTGCATTATTGGTTGTTGCTAATTTCTTTTCCGTGAGCATCCACGCAGGATCGTTGCAATAAATTCTGCCGTAATCTGTATAAGTACTCCAGTTTTTTACATACACAAAATCTGCATCCTTCAATGCTTCATCCTGGTTATGTGTTATGGTTGCACCTTTTGTAAACTGTTCATCCAGTTCATAATCTTCCGGGTGTGTAATCACAAAATCTGCTTCACCCCATGCATTGATCCACTGTGCAAAGCTGTTTGCAACACATTGTGGCAACGGCTTAATATGCGGTGCCCAGGTAAGAACTATTTTACACCTCCTCCCAGCCTCCTCCAAAGGAGGAGGAGCTAAAAGCAGTTGCTCTTTGATTGTAATAATATCAGTAAGGCTTTGTAAAGGATGCAATGTTGCGCTTTCAAGACTTACGACAGGAACACCTGCGTACTTAATGAATTGGTTGATGAACAGTTCGCTGTAATCATCTTTCTTATTTTGTAAAGAAGGAAAAGTGCGGATTGCTAATACATCAAAATAATTTCCAAGAATAGGTGCTGCATCTTTTACATGCTCTACCGATGTGCCGCTCATGATGGCTTCTTCTTCAAACTCCCAGCTCCAGCCTTCACTGCCTACATTAAACACAATGGGTTGCATACCTAAATTTTCAGCAGCAATCTGTGTGCTTAATCTTGTACGCAAACTTGGGTTTAAAAAAATCAAACCCATACGTTTGCCTTTGCCAAGTTGCTGATCTTTTAGCGGGTTTGATTTATAGGCTAATGCCTTTTTAACAAGTGCATTGATAGCCTCCCCAACACCTCCATTGGAGGAGCTTACAACATCGTGTACTGAAGTGAACTGTTTCAATTTTTATGTCTTTACGTTCTTAAAAAACTTTGTGGCAATTACCCTTTCATCAACTCAATTTCTTCCTTCACCGCTTCAATAAAATGCTCTGCATCTCTTTTTTTCAAAGCCAGGCTTGGCAGCAACCGAATTACATTTGGTTTTGCTTCGCCTGTAAATATTTTCTGGTTGATCAGTAAATTTTTCTTCAGATCCTTTAATTCTTCCGGCACATCAAAACCAATCATTAATCCTTTTCCTCTTACATTTTTCAACTCTTCTATTTTCTCCAGTTCTTCTCTCAGGTATTTACCAACCATCACCGCATTGCCCATCAGCTTTTCTTCTTCCATTACTTCCAGTACTGCCAACGCAGCTGCACAGGCAAGATGATTGCCTCCGAATGTTGTTCCTAACTGAAAGTGTTTTGGTTTGATATGCGGTGCAATAATAATTCCACCGATCGGAAAACCATTGCCCATTCCCTTTGCCATGCTGTAGATATCAGCATTTACGCCGGATAAATCATGACTGAAAAATTTTCCGCTTCTACCATAACCGCATTGCACACTGTCGGCAATGTAAACAGCACCATATTCATCACAGAGTGATCTGATTTTTTTTAAGAAAGAACTGTCGGCTACGTTTATACCACCAACTCCCTGTATGCCTTCAATGATAACAGAAGAAATTTCTTTTCCCTGCTTTTTAAAACAATCTTCCAGCGCCTGCTGATCATTGAACGGAAGAAAGATGACATTGCCGGTTTCATTTACGGGAGCGATATAATTCTTGTTATCAGTTACACTTACTGCCAAAGATGTTCTTCCGTGAAATGCTTTGTTGAAGGCAACAACCTTTTTTCTTCCATTGTGAAAGCTCGCCAGCTTCAATGCATTTTCATTTGCTTCTGCTCCAGAGTTGCATAAAAAGAGTTGATAATCTTCTTTGCCGCTCATTTTACCCAGCTTTGCTGCCAACTCTTCCTGTAGTGGAATTTTAATTGAGTTAGAGTAGAAAGCAATTTTATTCAACTGCTCTTCAATTCTTTTAACCCAATGCGGATGAGTATG
>JANOIQ010000428.1:0-2072 GCA_031407835.1 Chitinophagaceae bacterium | reverse complement strand
TATGTCTATTAATCCCAATACGGTAGCAGTGACTGCAGTTGCTTATACCAACAACTTTGCCGGTGCAACAACAACTGTATTATTTGATATTGACGCAACTACTGATAAGTTATACAAACAGGATCCTCCCAACGCAGGAACGCTGGTTGAAGTTGGTCCGCTTGGTGTAAACGTACAAACCGCTTCTGGTTTCGACATTGGCGGTACCAGCAACAATGCCTGGGCTGTTTTAAAGGTAGATGGTAAGACACGTATTTATAAAGTGAATTTATCAAACGGATCTGCCTCACCTTCACCCGCTAACTATGAATTTGCCGCTGGAAGCATTACTGCTTTCACCATCGGTTTAGGCTTTTAATCAGATGTGTTTTGTTTTTTTAAGTAAGCAGGGCAATTGCCCTGCTTTTTTTATTTGCTAAAAAACTGTTTAAAAATAGAATCTTGATTCACCATGCAGTCCGTTCGTGTCCCCACCGACCACTGTTTTAACCGTATAAGAAATTTGCAAAGTCATTTTTAGACAACTTCTAATAGAATAAAATTTCACAGTTACCAATACAGTTTTATTTCCTGTAATTTTAAACTCAACTCGAAATAAAACCTGAACCATGGACAACTTTACACAGGATCTCCGCCTTGCTGTATTAATTGATGCAGACAATGTGCCTTATGCCAACATTAAAGAGATGCTGGAAGAAATTGCAAAGCTCGGTACTCCTACCTTCAAACGCATTTATGCCGACTGGACCAAGCCCACTGTTGCCGGTTGGAAAAATGTGTTGCTGGAAAATGCCATCACACCCATTCAGCAGTACAGTTATTCAACCGGTAAAAATTCAAGTGACAGTGCCATGATCATTGATGCCATGGATATTCTATACTCCGGCAAAGTGGATGGTTTCTGTATTGTTTCCAGCGACAGTGATTTTACCAGGCTGGCTATTCGTTTACGGGAAGCCGGTATGAAAGTAATCGGCATGGGCGAAAAGAAAACACTCACTCCATTTATTACCGCCTGCGATAAATTTATCTATATCGAAATTTTAAAGGTAGAAGAAAAGAAACCTGAACTGCAGGGAAGCAAACCGGCAAAAACAGCAACCAAGCCGGCTCAGAAAACAGCAACCAATACCAATCAGGAATTAATAAAGCTGTTAACTGAAAGTGTTACTGATCTTGCAGATGACAGTGGCTGGGCTTTCTTAGGCGATCTCGGAAATTTCATCTTAAAGAAAAAACCTGATTTCGATCCCAGGAACTATGGCTTTACCAAAATGCTTCCGCTTATTAAAAGCATTCACCGTTTTGAAATTGATGAACGGTTAACGGGGAGAAATAATACGAGGCATATTTACATTAAACTGAAATAACGCAGTTGAACTATGCTCATTCAAACATTAAAAACTCTTTTTACAAGAGACCTGAATAAATTAAAAACTGAACTGGAATTATACCCCAATGAAGAAACTATCTGGATTGTTGAAAAAAACATTGCTAACTCAGCAGGTAATCTTTGTCTGCATTTAGTTGGCAATCTCAATACATATCTCGGTACCGGGATTGGTCACACAGGTTATATCAGAAACAGGGATCTGGAATTTTCATTGAAAGATATTGCCAGAGCAGAGTTGATCAGTAAGGTTGAAGAAACGATCCTTATCGTTAATCATGCACTGGATCAGTTAACAGAAGAAGACTTACAAAAAGAATACCCGCTGTTGGTTTTTGCTGAGAAAACATCAACAGAATATTTTCTTGTTCATCTTTCTGCACATTTGGCTTACCATTTAGGGCAAATCAATTATCACCGGCGGTTGCTGGATAAATAAATATTCACTTGTCCATTCAAAAATTATTCTGCTGTTGTTATACTACTCAATCAATGCAATAACGTAACATAAAAACTAATACCTACACTTCCCTTTTTCCATTTATCCTGACTTTTGAGCCGGAAGTAACTTGTGTTTGAAAGAGAAATTCCACCTGGGAGAAAAACTTTTGGGGTTTCTTTTTCATTCACACTGTTCTCTACCCATTCTAAAGAAATAACAAAATCAGCGTTGACTGTAATA
>JANOIQ010000353.1:0-12805 GCA_031407835.1 Chitinophagaceae bacterium | reverse complement strand
TAATAAGATCATCTGAAATACATTCACTTTTGCAATTGCTTTTAAACCGCCCATGTAGGTAAATAATCCCGAAAATGCAACCAGCACAATGGTAGATTGCCACATGGGTATTCCTAAAATCTGCCGCACTAAAATTCCTCCGCTGAATAAACCAAGACTAAGCCAGCTGATTAAAATTTTTATGAGCGCATAACCGGCTAAAATATCCTGCGAGCTTTTTCCATAACGTTTACCCATGAACTCGGGCATGGTACTTACTTTACTTGCAATGTAACGTGGTGCAAATACCATTGCCAGCAGCAGTAAAAAAACAAACGCATACCATTCAAAATTTCCACCAACGATGCCTGCCGAAAATCCAATGCTTGCAAATGCCAGCAATGATGATGGGCCAACATTTGTTCCCCACATGTTGAAGCCAATGTTATACCAGTTAAGTGAATTCCCCGCCATGAACAGCGTTTCATCTTTTCTCTTATTACGGAAACTGGCGATATAACCTATGACCAGCAATGCAATGAGATAGATTGCTATAATGGCAAAATCAAGCGTTGTGAGTTTATTATAAATTTCATTCATTGCTTAATTAAATAAATCTGTCAAGTCGTAAATCGTATAAATGTCTTTCAACTTCACCGGCATACCTGTTTTTAAACTTTTATCCATTGCCTGTAACAATGCTACGGTACCGATACCTTCTTTCATATCAGGATAAGCCGTAACGTTTTGTTCAATTGAATCGACGAAGTATTCTAAATAGTTTTGATACTCACCTGCATGATGACTTTGCCCTTCAAAACGGAAATAATATTTTAATGTGCTATCGCCCCAATGAATAATTTTTTCTTCGCCAGTTTTATCTGTGATGGCATAACGCAGTTCATGATAATCAGCCTGGCTTGCACCAACTGTTCCTCTTAACACACAGCTCATACCACTATCTCTTTTCACGGGTTGAGTCGGGCCTGTGTAACTGCCACTTACTCTTGCAATGACTCCATTGGTAGATTTAAAGATGAAATGCATCGTGTCTTCATTCTTCAGCCCGGCAGTTTTTCCATTGCTGCTGATCATACCATAGCCCATCACTTCTTCGATGTTGGGTAAATACCAACGGATAAAATCAACAGGATGACTCAACCCACCATATAACCATTTGAATGAATCTTCCAATGCCCATTTCTTTTCAAGGAACCAACGATGATCGGCATTGTAATGACTTTCGATGGTGATGAGTTCGCCGATTTCTCCTGCTTCAAAATCTTTGCGTTGGCGTTTGTATGGTTCAAAGAAACGGGAGCTTTGTCCCACGAATACTTTCTTGCCTGTTTGTTGTTGCAGTTTGATCAACTCTTTTGCTCTGCTCAAATCATCAATGAATGGTTTGGTGCACACTACATGTTTGCCATGTTGCAATGCGAGCTTGATATGATCGGCATGCAAATGATCGGGTGTGTAAATAGCGATGATGTCGATCTCTGCATCGTTCAGCAGATCATCGTAGTTGGTGGTATAGTTTGTAAACCCAAATTCCTTGCAACGTTGCTTGCACAACTCTTCGTTGCGATCGCAAATGGTTTTGAGATGCAGTTTTTTGCTTTGCAATGCAGCGCTCATAGTACTGCGACCTTCACCTAAACCTAAAATTCCGATTATGAGCTTGCCCCCATTCCCTAAAGGGGGGTTATTAGCAGACTCTGTTTCGTTCTTTATCATTCAAATTATTTTATGCTCGTAATTATTTATGTTGTTGCCTTACTCCCCTTTAGTGGATAGGGTCTTCAGGAATATCCATATCTCACCCGGCTTTGATCCTATAATTCCTTCCTGGTATTTTTTCATGATCTTATTCCAATCATCTACCCGTGGATTGTTGGCTGTTGTTCTTGGATTGAGTTTATCCAAACTCTCTCCTTTCGGAATGCTGATGATGAGCATTAACTGCCGCCCATTCCTGAACAAGAGCAATTGCTGAAAATCGGCATTGCAAAATCCTTTCGATATCTCCGGCCATTTCTCAAACTGTGTTGTATGATAATCGAGATATTCTTTCTGCAATTTTTCATCAGCTACCAAATTTGCCGTGAGCAGAATATGATCCCACTCTTTTGCTACTTTTTTATCTGTGCAATTTTTTTTCTTGCTGTATTCATAAAACAAGTCGTGGTATAAACGAACTTCTGCTTCAGGAAAATTGTTTTGAATTCGTCCCTGCATTACGCCAATGTCAGGCACTTTATCGAAGATGACATAATGATTCTGCCAATGATAGATGGCATTGCTGTCCATATTATTCTTTGCCAGCAGTTGTTTCAGCTTTGGCAAGTTCAACTGAATACCATCTTTCACTACTAATTCAATTACTTCATGATGTTCTTCGTTGACAGGAAGATATAATTTCGATGCTGTCCGTTTAACCTGTAATGACTGAAACTCTTTTTGTAAACCGGCATTTTTTCTGATAACATTGCTAACCTGCGGGCCATTGTTGATCCATTCATTTCCCGGGCCATTGGCGTTCTGTAAATATTTTTCAGAAGGAGTCCAGTTATCTTTTACAGTGATATAAGAGGAGCCTTCATCGGTGTACAAATAAAACCAATGCGAAGGCAGATGAGCATAGGGTGCTTTGTAAATACTATCGATTTCATTTTCATTGATAATGGAACCGGGTTGAGCACTTAATGTATAAATACCTGCACAATCATAATTATGTTTCCCGTAATGATGAATTTTATTACCGATGATCTTGTTGTTCTTCATAGCATTGGCAGTCGGGCTCCAGCCCCAGCCCATTGTTATCGCAGAATAAGAAACATTCTCCACTTCGTTGTGCTCAACAGTTGTATTTCGTGCATAGCCAATACCGATGCCCACACAACTCCAGTCTTCATTGGTTACATCAGTAACAAGATTGTTGCTGATGAGCATTCCATCACATACTTCCCTTTTATCTTTTGGATTGTAAGGCAAATGAATTTCTGTTGATTCATGAGAATAAACTCCTGCCAGCAGACCATTGCCGCCAATATCTTTAAAGAGATTTCCTTGTATAATGTTATCATGCACTCCTTTGTTGTAATCCAATCCCGTTGAAGCTAAATGTTCAAAGCGACAGTTATAAATATTTATTCCTTCAGCAAAATTAACTTCTACTGCAGCTGCTGGTCTGCCAACCCAAGCCTGGTTTTCCAATCCTGCTTTATCTTTTGTTCCTGCAGGCTTTAATTTGTACGCATCGGTCATAAACAAACCGTTCTGATGTGGCACATGCCCTTGTTGTGATGGACGCAACCAACCTGTATGCTGAAAAGAAATGTTGTTAAAGGAAATATATCGAACTGGGTTATCGATCGTGCCTTCCACTTTTACCAATGTTTCTAACACAGGTGCAATTACTTCAGCAGTAGAAAGATTTTCATTGTTTCGAGGCCAGTAATACAATTTTTGATTTTTACTATCGAGATACCATTCACCCGGCTCATCTAAAAACTGTAACGCATTACTGAGATAAAAAGCAGAGTTGCCTGTTTCTTTACTGATCCAGGGCGCAGGCCATGGATGTTCACTTTGTATCCTGCTTTCGGGTTGATGAAAAAACAGTTTGGTACTGTCACCATGTACTTCCATTTTCTTTACACGAAGAATAGCAATGGCCCACCATTGATGAATAAAAAATTCAACGCCTTTTACTTTTAGCAATGATGGAAATTTTGGCGTGGGTATCCAACAGGTTTGTTCTGTTTTGTTCCAGCTGAGGATGCGGTTCATCAGATCACCATTGCTGCTCTTTGCACGAATGGCTTTTACGTTGTTGATCCAGAGCTGACGGAATTCAAATAATTTTCCTCTAACAAACGGAACATCAGCTACCCACACATTTCCTTTTGCTGAAGTTGGTAGACCGGGAACAGCTGCTGTTAACTTCTTCCAGCTTTTAATTTCAACTCCACCACTCAACACAGGTTGTTCATTAGCAGCAGCTTCAATAGTTGTCGGACTTGTTGCAGTGCCTCCATCTTCTGGCCGTATAAAAACGGCCTCAGTTAATTCGTACCGACCGCCCTTCAAAATAATATGAATGCCATTGGCCATAGCTGGATCATTTACACGGCGTAATTCTCTTGCTTTACGCAAAGCCATGTTCACTGTTGCCAGTGGCTTCTCTTTTGAACCATCGTTTAAATCGGAACCATTGGGCGAAACGTAAATATCAACTGCCCACGCAGAAAAATTAAGGAAAAGTAATACTGCCAGCAGGCAAAAAGGCAATCGTTTCATTCGCAACTGTTATACATTCAAGTTAGACTGAAAAAATCAGGAATCAGTCATTAAATGTACCCAAACAGCCCGTCCTGAAAAATGTGAGGAATCGCTAAAAAGATGGAAAATATTACTATCCCGGGAGAATTGAGGATCATTTTTATCTGTTTCATCTTTACCCAAAGAAATGGGCAGCTATTTTCTAAAGGTACAATTTGTACCTTTAGGAAAAAGTTCATGCCTGCAACTACACTTAAAGAAAAGCTCATTAATAAGTTAAAAGAAACAGATGATCCTGTTCTGTTGGAGGAAATATAGAATCTGCTTGAACTTCAGTAACCAGATACAATTTACCAAACAACTCCTCCTCAAAAAAAAGCTATTGATATTGCCCTGCAACAGGTCAAAAATAATCAGACAAAAACCTGATACTGGCGATCCTAAAACAGCATACCAATTACTATGAAGTATTTAGACTTTTTTAAACACAATAAAAAATCAAAGACAGAAACTGTAAAAACAAATAAGCCGTCTCCTGAACAGATTTTGTTTGCAGACAACGTTTTGGAGATTATTAGTCCTACAGTTGAGGCATTTGGTTTTGTAAGACACAGAATAGAAATCGAAGAGCATTTTACAACAATTATTTTTCGTAAGGACAAACAATACATAAAAATTAGCGGTTCGACTTATCCGACTGACCATCCTTATTTTTATAATTTAATAATAGGTGAAGGTGACAGCGAGGACTTTTATGAATGGGACTGGAATTCTATTGCATTGTGGCTACTTAAAACAAAAATAGACCCAAAAGCAAAAGAGTATAAATTTCCGTATGGAGATAAAGTGAAATTTAGTGTTTCAAAGGCTAATAAAGAGCTATTAAAATATGCCGACACATTTCTGCATGGCGACCTGACTTTATTTTATGAAATACGTTCTGAACAAAATAAATACAGAGACCCTTACAAAATTCATACGCCTGACAAAGATGGAAATTACAAAATAACTGACGAGCCGATTAGCGTTGAACAAAAGAAAAAATATAGCTGATGAGAAAGGGTATTCCTTTTAATTTTCAATATTTAACCATAAAAGATTCCTATCTCTATTGGAATACCTTCTTCAAATACGCCGAATTTGCCCCATAATTATATTTAGTATCAGAAGGCTTCTTTGCATCACGGCTCCGTTCAATTACCAGCCAGCCAGTCCAGCCAATTTCATCTAATGTTTTTTTTACTTTATACATGTCAATCTTTGGATCGTTCTGCAACCAGACACTGTCCTTATTGGTTGCATGAATCATGCAAATGCGATCCTTCCCTAATATTCTTATTTCAGTAATCAGGTCTCTTCCCTCTTTTAATGGATTGGAAAAGTTGAAATAAATTTTAATAGCTGGTGAATTGATTTCTTTCAGCAACTGTACTTCTTCTTTGGCACTTAGCGATGTTTCAATACCAATAATAACACCTGCTTCTTCAGCTATTTTTCCTGCAACCTTCAATCGGGCAATCACTGAATCACGTACAGATGGATTCTTTTTCATGTCGCATTGAACACCTAATGGAAGAAAGGCAAACTTTACATTCATCAGTTTCATTGTCTTAATACAATCTTCAATGCTGCGGATATATTCTGTTCTTCCGCAAAATGACTGGGCATAATATCCTGTCATGGCTAAACAGAAAATCTCAACTTTATTTTCCTTTGCTGTTTTAATGAATTGGTTACGTACACTATCCGTAAGTAACTGGTTATCGAAAGTTGGACGTGTACCCAATGCACCCATGTCTACTTCTACTCCATCTGCCTTTAATTGAGCTGTTAAAGTAATAGCTCCGAGCTTCTGCCGTTTGAGCAGCATCAGGTCAATCAAACCAATTTTATATCGTTGGTTGATTCTTGCTTTTTCAATTTCCTCTGCAAATACTCTTTCTAAATTTTCGAATCCTTTTACGGCATGGGCAGGTAGTTTTTCGCCATTATCACCAAACACATACATATTCTTTTCTGGCTCAATGGTAATTTCTGATTCATCCATTTTACCTGTTGCATGCTGGATGGCTTTTAAATTCAAGTTCAGATATTTTGCCATGAATTCATACACGGCAATACGTTTATTGATTCCGAAATCATGTTTTTCTTCCGGCAGGTGAACATTAGAAACGTTTTCTTTCTTTCCATACCAGCCGTACATCCTTTGCAAATATGGAAAATCATGTTCAGGCATTTTATCTGTCCAGTCGCCACCATCACTCACAAGTAACTGCGGCCGTGGTGCTGCCATTGCAGCGATCTCTACATTATCTGTACGGCTTCCGCAACTATGAATATCCATCCCGCTTTCGCAGGGACAACCTCCATAAAAATAAGATGAGAGTGAAACAACAGGTGCTGATACTTTAATACGATCATCCAATGCAGTCATTAATACAGCATGACTCCCTGCACCTGAACCTCCTGTTATACCAACTCTGCTTGTATCAGCATCTTTCTGTGCTAATAAATAATCCAGTATACGGATACTTCCCAATGCCTGTATGGTCATCGATAAACTTCTGCGATGATCTTCTAATTTAAACTGCAGCAAAGATTCACCCCATGCAAACAAATCGTAACTGAAAGCCATTGCTCCCATCTTTGCCAATGCTGCACAACGGTATTGACAATCGGGGCGATAACGCTGTTTTTCCCAATGACCATCTGGATTTAAGATGACAGGTATTTTTCCCTTGTACTTTAATGGCTTGTATAACGAACCATTGATCCAAACGCCGGGTAAAATTTCAATAGCTATATTTTCTACTGTATATCCATCATACATCCGTTTGGATGTGATGATGGGTTTAGTGTTTGGTGATGCTGGAAGTTTTGATAACTGTAATGCTTCCAGCATACATTGTTTTACATCCTGTTTCCGTTTTTCCCATTCATCCAGTGTTTTGTATTGTGATGCAATACGATCCAATTCAGCCCAACCTTCTTCCACAGGCCATCGGTAATATTCATAAACACTAAGCTTGTATTGCCTGTCCTTTTCTTTCTTTACTTTCAGCTCGAGTGGTTTCAGAATATTGTCTAAGGTTACTTCAACATCAGTTCGGTATTTCCATTCAGCATAAGTAACGGTTTTGTTTGCCACCATGCTGTCTGCATATTTAATTGTAACGCCATATTTTTTTTGAACATCAGTTAAGACCTCCTTTAACGGTTTGCTGTATTGCTGATCGGTGTTGTGCTGTGCATTTGCAGATTGCCAGAAAAGTAAAGAAACAGAAAAGAAAAAAAAGCAGACAATAAAACCAGGAACGTTATTTCGATGTATATGTATTCTATGCATTGCTGAATGTTGAACGACTGATAAAAAAGAACTGTTTATAATAACTAAATTAAAAAACACTTTCCGGATGATTGTACGACCCAACGATTGAAGCTACATCAACTTTCTGAATTTGCAGCTTGTCGCACCAATGCATAAACCGGTCATGAAGATCATCCAGTGTCTTGCGCTGATCAGGTGTTAATTTCGTTGCCACTGCACGGCTGATGGTACGTACAGGCAATCCCCGTTTCTGTAAAAAATATTTTGAACTCATGGGGTAAGCAATATGAATCAGCGGATCAACTTTGGTTAATTCTTCCTGCAGCCATTTTACTTCTTCCTGCTTTTCAGGATTGTTGGCATTGTTCACCATCCATACCATTACTTCAGGATAAAAATTACCTGAGATCGATGACATACCTTTTGCACCCGACTGTAAACTAAACGCAGTATTGGATGTATGTGCATCATAAAATTCAATCTGGTTTCCTGTTTCTTTCAGGATATCCAGTTTAGCTTTTACATTTTCATGTGTGATGGACGTGTCCTTATGATAAATCAACCTGTTGGCAGAAAGCAAGGATCTGAATGTATCTGAACCAATAATCCGTTTGTACGGAGCAGGGCATTCATACATGCCCAGAGGAATAGTACCGGTGAGTTGAAATATCTGTTCAAAATTCCTGAGCAGCAGTGCATCACTATCTTCTTCCTTGGCAAAATGACCTGTGATCATAATGGCTGCATCAATCCCTGTGTTAAAAATCTTTTTGGTGAATTCTGCTTTATCAGCAATGGTTAATCCAAACGATCCTGTTGCAACGATCGGCACACGGCCGTTTACCCGTTTTACTACATGACTGGTTAATTCAATCCGCTCATCTTCGGTAATGCTGAACATTTCGCTGCTGAGGCAATTGGCAAAGAAGCCCTTCACACCGGCAGCGATATAAAACTCTACTAAAATACTTACAATATCCAGATCAACATTTGCCTTGAGATTAAACGGTGTGATCATCACCGGAACAAATTTCTTTTCTTTACTATTCATAACTTGCATTTTTATAACAGGCTTACTATTCAACTGTATTAACCAATATGCCAATTCCTTCAATGGAGATCTTCACCATATCTCCACTCTGTAATGTAAAATCATTATCAGGTACCACACAGGTTCCTGTCATCAGGTAACAACCAACAGGGTGACTATATTCACGAAACAGAAATTCAACCAGCTCTGTATGTTTTCTTTTCATCCTGTCAATTGTTGTACTTCCTTCAAACACATTCTTCCCGTTTCGTTCAATCAGCATGGATATTTCAGTTAAAGGAGAAATTGGCTGATCAGTCACCAAAATACATGGCCCGATTGCTGCACTTCCATCATACATTTTTGCCTGTGGCAGATACAATGGATTTTCACCTTCAATACTACGACTGCTCATATCGTTACCAATGGAATATCCTACTATTCTGCTGGAAGATGTTATTACCAGTGTCAGTTCAGGTTCGGGAACATTCCACGTACTGTCTTTCCGTATCCTTACCTGTTGATTAGTGCCAATTACTTTTGAAGCAGTTGATTTAAAAAACAACTCAGGTCTTTCAGCATCGTACACTTTATCATAGAAAGTTGCGCCACCGCTTTCTTTACTTTCTTCCATGCGGGCAGTTTTACTTTTGAGATAAGTAACACCGGCAGCCCATACTCCCTGTGAACCGATTGGTGCAAGAATTGTTTGTGTCTGCAGCCAGTTAAGATCACCGGCAGACGGAAGTACTTTAATTTCTTCCTCCAGTTTCAGCCAGAGATCATCACGGTTAATAAACGTATCCCAGTTTGTTTCTGCTGAAACAAAACATACATTGTTTTTTACGATAATGATTTTGTTCCCTGTTTTGTAAATAGTTATCATTTATTTAAGTTTTTTTTCATGCTTCATTCTGTTTATTTTTCCTGGGATTCCGCTTACTGTATGTCAGCAATAATCCCGTAAGAAAAATAGTTAATGTACCTACAACAATAATCAAATTCTTATGTAATGGGTTTCTTAAAAAAGCATACCCGTCAGGTATCCTGTTTGAAAATGTCATCCATAAAATCACAATCACTCCAATAATAGTTGCTGTAACAGCTTCAGTGTTTTTTGTACTTCGGCTGATCAACCCCAGCAAAAACAAGCCCAGCATACCACCGGCGAAAATGCCACTTAACTCCCACCAGATGTCGAGCAAACTTTTAGAGCCGATCATTGCCAAACCTGTACACAAACCTATTACACCAAAAGCAATGGTTGAAACATGTAAAAGGTATAGCTTTCGTTTATCAGTGATATCCTGTTTAATGTATTTCTGGTAAATATCAACAGTAAAAACGGTTGCCGATGCATTCATATTACTGCTGATGGTACTCATAGCTGCAGATAATAAAGCCGATACGATCAAACCAACCAAACCTGTTGGAATATTATTCACCATAAAAAACGGCAACACTTTATCACCATAATCAGCAGCTGTTAAAGAAGCAGCCAATTCTTTTACTTCCGGTGAAGCAATGGCAACACCTAACCGTTCTGCAGCTACCTGCAATTTCACAGGATCGATCAATGCAGGTTGGGTTTGATAAAAGGCATACAAGGCTGTGCCAATCACAAAAAATAAAAACGAAGCCGGCACATAGATCCACACACAAAGCCAAATTGATTTGCTTGCCTGCTTTGATGTTTGTGCTGTATGATAACGTTGAATATAATTCTGATCCATCCCGAAGTTATTCAGGTTGATGAAGAAACCATAAAACAACACCACCCAAAAAGTTGATTCCGTAAAATTGGGAGACAAACTGCCAAGACTTGTTTTATGATCAGCTTTCGCCACGTCAATGATGGTTGCAAAGCCACCGGGAATTTCTTTCACCACCAAAAATAAAATCAACAACGCACCTAATGTTTTAATGATACCCTGTGCCACTTCTGTCCAAATCACTGCCTCAATACCACCAAGCACGGTATAAATGATAATACAGATGCCCATCACGATCATGATTGACTGCATACTGAAACCTGTGAGTGCTTGCAGACTTAATGCAATACCAAAGAAGATGGAACCCATTCGTGCAAACTGTGTCAGTAGAAAACAGATCACGGTATATGTTCTTGCCCAAGGGCCGAAACGTTTTTCTAGATGTGTATAAGCTGATATTTCGCCAGTGTTGCGATAGAATGGAACAAAATATTTTGATGCAAGCCATGCAGCCAATGGCATTGATATGCTGAAGACAAATGCATTCCAGTTACTGCCGAATGCTTTGCCCGGCACTCCTAAAAAAGTATTGCTGCTTAAAAATGTGGCGTAGATAGATAGACCAATTGCCCATCCCGGAATTTTTCCCGATGCTTTTGTAAACTGATCGCTGTTTTTATTCTTACGTGAAAAATACATGCCGATGCCAATCATGGCAAGCATGTACACGGCAATTACTGCAAGATCTATAAATGGTAAACTGTGCATCGTTAAAGCCTCCCGCCTTCTCCCTCTCCAGTAGAGCAGGAGCGGTGCGGTATATTTTTACTATACTTTTTATTTACCACTTCGGCCTCATCCCTCTTATCCCTTCTCCAAAAGAGAAGGGACGGTGCAGCTATACTTACTCAAACTTCACAACTATCACATCATCTTTATCTCTTTGTTCTGCATTTTCAACGACTCCGATAGTAAGTTGAATCGCCGAAAAGAAAGGGCTGTATGTTGGTGGCCTCCTGCTTTGGAGGAGGTCGGGAGGAGGTTTTAATCATCTGTAGTCTTGCCTACATTCTCTTTCACTCCCGGCCATTGCTTATTCACAATTTCTTTCAACTCAAGTTTACTCGGATCAACCACCACATGTTTGATCTTCTCTCTGCGCCATGTATACACAATGTGCACCATTCCATCTTTTGTTTGTATCACCGATGGATAAGAATACTGACTGATCGGTGAATCTTCCAACACCAACGCTGCACCCCATACTTTTCCATCTTTGCTGATGGCAACATTCAATGGTGTACGTGGACCTTTTCCATTTACCCATGATGAATTTGGAAGATTATGATTATACACCAACAACTGTCTTCCATCTTTTAATGTTACTGCATCTGTCCCGGAATTATTATTCGGCAATGCTGATGCTTTCATTTCACTCCATGTTTTACCGCCATCATTACTCCAGCTTTCGTTGAGTGTGTTGTTACGGCTACGACATAGTATCTGCAAACGACCATCAGCATATTTTAGAATACTTGGTTGAATAGCTTGTAATATTTTAGGATCGTTGATCGCTTCTGTCTTTGTCCATGTTTTACCAAAGTCTTTTGTGAATTCAACATGCGCTTTCCAGCCTGTTTTTTCTGTACTGCCTGGACAAAGCAATACGCCATTGATCAACTCAGGTTTGTTTTTGATCGGGCCTAAAAATCCTTCAGGCAATGCTTCACGTTTGCTCCACATGTGTCCGTTGTCTTTGCTTCGCATCATCCAACCTGTCCAGCCTGCAACGTTAGGCCCTATTTTATAGAACAATAATAATTCTCCATTCGGTGCATAAAACAAAACAGGATTATAGGTTGAATAACGAAGTGTATCATTCATAACACCATCGGCGACTTTTGCAGGCGCAGTCCATTTGCCATTCTTAAAATGACTTGTCCAGATGCACACATCTTTGTTACCTTCTTTTGTGCCACCAAACCAGGAAGCGATCAATCCTTCCGGTGTTTCGGCAATCGTTGCTCCATGACTTTCAGGGAATGAAGCTCTGTCAAAAATAAATTCATCTTTTACAATCCCTTTTCTCCATTTTTTATTGCGGATGAATGTATAATTGCCCGATAGCACTTCAAGAATCAATGCTCCGTCATCAGTTTTAATGAATTTGATTTCTTTATTATTGGCAATCGCCATTCCGCTTTCAGTAATTTCTTCTACACTGTTTGCCGGAATATAAATAGTAGCTGAAGTATTGGCAGGGATGCTGATCTTCCATTCAAATTGATCAACTGAATTTTTCCATTCACTTATGATCAAACCATGAAAACTGTTATAAGATGCTTTTACAAAATCCAACCCTGCAGGAACAGTTGGTTTCATAATGATCTTCTTAAATGCTACATCCGTTTTATTACTACGGATGCCCGCCAGATTTTCATAAAACCAGGTGAGGAGATCGCCGAGTAGCAT
>JANOIQ010000338.1:0-25312 GCA_031407835.1 Chitinophagaceae bacterium | reverse complement strand
CCCTGCTTAATAAATGATGACATAATATCAAGCCGTTTATCAACGCCATCATATCCTGCAATCTGTGCACTTAGTAAACGGCCATCTTTTGGTGTAAATGCAATTTGAATGGTCATTTGTTTTGCTCCCGGATAATATCCTGCATGTGATCCGCTGTGAATAGTTGAAACAACATGATCTATATTGGCAGCCTGTAAATGTTTCGATGCTGTGCCTGTTGTGCCAACAGTCATATCAAACACTTTTACAATAGCTGTATTGATGGAACCTTTATAAGACTGTACATTTCCCTCCACAATATTGTTTGCACAGATGCGTCCCTGTTTATTGGCTGGCCCCGCCAGGTAAGTAATCATTGATTGGTGGGTGATGGGATTTTCAAATTCAATCGCATCACCAACTGCATAAATATCAGGATCAGAAGTTTGTAAAAATTCATTCACCCAGATTCCTCTTGCTGTACCGATTTTTAAACCTGCCTGTACTGCAAGTCTTGTATCAGGTCGAACACCAATGGAAAGAATTATCATATCAGCAGTTAACACTTCACCATTGTTTAAGGAAACTTCTATCTGTTCGGCAACTTTTGAAAAACCTGTAACGGCTGTATTTAAACGTAGGTCAACTCCTTTGGAACGGATATGTTGTTGTACAATTGCTGCTATGGGATAGTCAACAGGTGCCATTACTTGGTTGATCATTTCAATAATGGTTACTTCTAAACCAAGGTCACGGAAATTCTCTGCCATTTCCAAACCAATAAAACCTGCACCAATTACAATTGCTTTTTTCACCTTTTTTTTCTGTACATGTGCTTTGATGTAATCAGTATCCTTTACATTTCTTAAAGTAAAAATGCCATTACTGTCAATACCCGGAAAAGGCGGTCGTACAGGTTCTGCACCGGGAGAAAGAACTAACTTATCATATGTTTCCTTATAAATTTTTCCTGTTGATTGCTCAACAGCAGTAACTGTTTTGTTTGCAGGATCAATTGCTGTTACTTCTGTTGTAATCCGAACATCAATATTGAAACGCTGATTAAATGCAGCAGCAGTTTGTACAAACAGTTTATTTCTGTCTTTGATTACATCGCCGATGTAATAAGGTAATCCGCAGTTGGCATAGGAAATGTATTCTCCTTTTTCAAAAATGATAATTTCTGCATGCTCATCCAGTCTTCTTAATCTTGCTGCTGTGCTGGCTCCACCGGCAACGGCACCTACTATTATATACTTCATTGCACTTACTTATTTCTTATGCTGATTTTTTTATCAGGAGCAAAAGTAGAGCAGGGAAAACTTGAAATGTGTGACTTTAATCATACGGAAGCATGTTCTTGAAAAGGCCGGTTTCACTGAAAAAAAACCGCAATGTTAGAGAGTGTTTTACAGAGATACGGTGACATAAATCACATAACATCAGCTAATTAAACAAATCGTCAAACTTTATTTTTTTTAATGATCAGTATCATAAGTGCTTTGTAGTTACATCATCAAAAAACGGGTTTTTCCATTTGAGTTTTGTGAAGCATTAAGTCATATAAAAAAAAGCAAATGAAAAATCTTGTTATACTCGGAGCCGGTACTGCAGGTACCATGATGGCGAATCATTTACATAGTCAGCTAAAACAACCTGACTGGCATATTACAATTGTTGATGAAAGAGAAAAACATCATTATCAACCCGGCTATCTGTTTCTTCCGTTTGATATTTATACACCGGAAGATATTATAAAAACAATTGAAGAGTTTATACCAAAAGATGTTGAATTGATTAAGCAGAAAATTAACCGCATTGTGGCAGCTGAGAATAAGGTTCAACTAAACAATGGCGAAGAGCTAAGTTACGATGTGCTGATCATTGCCACCGGTGCTAAAATTGCACCTGAAGAAACAGAAGGTATGCAGGGTAAAGAATGGCAGAAATCTGTGTTTGATTTTTACACCTTTGAAGGTTCATTGGCGTTGCGGAATAAATTAAGAGACTGGCAGGGTGGTAAGCTTGTTGTTCATATTACAGAGATGCCGATTAAATGCCCGGTAGCGCCTTTAGAATTTGCATTTCTGGCAGATTCATTTTTCAAACACAAACACATGCGTGAGAAAGTGGAGATCACTTATGTTACTCCGTTAAGCGGTGCTTTTACAAAACCAAAAGCTACAGAAGCATTGGAACATTTGCTGCATGATAAGGGAATCAACATTGAAAGTGATTTTGCCATTGAGTATGTAGATAATGAAAACAAAAAAATTGTTGATTACGGAGGAAAGGAAATTCCTTTTGATATTCTTGTAACTGTTCCTACTAATAAAGGAGATGAATTGATGGAACGTTCAGGAATGGGGGATGATTTGAATTATGTGCCAACACATAAGGCAACATTACAATCAAAAGAGTATGCAAATATTTTTGTTCTGGGTGATGCAAGTAATATTCCTGCATCCAAAGCAGGATCTGTTGCTCACTTTGAAGCAGAGATTTTAACAGATAATATTCTTCGCTATGTAAAAGGTGAACCGCTGAAAGAAGAATTCGATGGACATGCCAACTGCTTTATTGAAACCGGTGGTGGTAAAGCTTTACTCATCGATTTCAACTATACGCATGAACCTGTAGAAGGAACTTTCCCGTTTGCAGGAATCGGCCCTTTGCGTTTATTGAAAGAAAGCAGGATGAACCATATGGGGAAACTCGCCTTTCGGTGGATTTACTGGAATGTATTACTGAAAGGAACACATATTCCGTTTGTATCAGCAACCATGAGCGAAAGCGGCAAACATTATACGTAAACGATCTAATCAATAAAATAAATGTTATGGAAAAAACAATTGCAGGTAAAACAATTACCGTAAACGAAGAAGGTTACTTAACTGATTTCAGCCAATGGGATGAAAAAATTGGTGAAGAATTAGCTGGAGAAGCAAACATCAGCTTATCGCCCAGGCATTGGGAAGTTGTAAAATATTTACAGAACGAACAGAAGAAACAGGTGGCACTCAGCATCAGGCGTATTGGTAAAAGTGGCCTGGTTGATATCAAAGAGTTTTATGCCTTATTCCCCAATGCACCATTAAAAACGGCTACTAAAATTGCAGGTATTCCTAAACCCGCCAGTTGTATTTAATCAATTAAAACTTTTCACTCATGAACGAAAATAAAGGAGCCATTAAAAAGATGATGATCATCTTATCAAAGGCAAGTATCGAAAATGTGTATGCCGCTTTTGTTTTGGCAAACGGTGCACGCATGGAAGGTATTGAATCAGAAATCTTCTTTACTTTTTTTGGGCTGGAAGCTGTACACAAAAAAAGAATGAATAGTCTGCATGTTGCAACGGTAGGTAACCCGGCGATGCATATTCCTACTATGCTGGGAGGGTTACCAGGTATGGAAGCTTTTGCAACTTCTATGATGAAGAAGGAAATGGAAAAAGTAGATATGCCTGAAATACCGGAGTTCCTGGATATTATGTCAGCTTCCGGTGTTAGAATGTGGGCATGTAAATTGGCATTTGATATGTTTCACTATAAGGAGGAAGACCTGTACCAAGGAGTTGAAAAAATTATTACAGTAGGTGATTTTTATAAGAGAAGTGAAGGGGAAGGTGTGCACATGCTGTTTATTTAAACAATGAATTCAGTTCTCTTGTTTAAAAATAGATGATACAGCTCAGCGTTAAAACCTGACCTGTATTAATAAAAATGCATTTACTGAGCTGATCAATGAATGCATTTTTATTTCCCACAGTTTGTAATTCTTATCCACCAGCTTTAATATAACTCCAGCCCTCTTCCTGTTTTGCAGCTAATTCAAGAACAGCCACAGGAACAATTACAGCTTCAGGAATAACCCTTGACAGATCAATATTTCTTCCTTTCAGTGAATTGTTACAAACACGAAACATGACTCCTTTTTTGTGCAGGGCAATAATTTGTTCTTTAAAGTAGCCGGTGTCTTTGAGCATGGCATACACAGCGTTTCCATGAAACACCACTTCAATTTTGGTATCAGGTGCTGCTGTTATTACATTGTTGAGCTGTTTGTATAAACCTCTTTGCATAGCGGTATCGCCCTGTGGCATATCCCACACAATTTTATGCTGCGCATTTAATGAAATAACGATAAGAAATGTTACAGCAAGCAAAAAAAGAACCCTGTACATTTTCATTTGTTTTTATTTGAAAATACGAACAGTCTGCTCAACGTTTGTTTTTTTCTCTGTATTCTTTAATGGGACCGAAGGGGCCGAGTTTATGCTGCTGTTCACTAAAGGGATCAGCATAAGGGCCAAAGGGATGATCAATTGGTTTTTTTGAAATATCTGGCCAGTCTTTAATGAGATTAATTGCTGGTCGTGGTTGTGAATTTACATAGGCAGCAACATCCCATGCCTCTTCATTGTTTAATTGAGGCGAATGGTAATTAATTTCAAAGGGCATATTATTTTTTATATAACCTGCAAATTTTGATAAGCGAAACAAACCTGCTCCTGTATTATAACTTTGCGCCCCCCATAACGGAGGATATTGATAAGACATTCCATCTTTATTCAGTACACCCTGTCCATCTGCGCCATGGCAGCGTTGGCATTTTTGTTCGAAGACTTTTTTTCCACTTAACGGATCGGCAGCACGTTCCGGATAGGGAAGCTCTTCAATGCCTGTACCTTTTGGTTTAATTCCTGTAGGCACATCTTCACCCAGCCATTTGATGTAGGCATAAATAGCCTGCATTTCTTTTGAACCAGTATCCAAGGCTGTGCCGTTTAAACTCCGCTCAAAACAATCATTCACCCGTTTATAAATGGTTTCAATAGAACCGGAGCGATCTCTGAATTTTGGATAAGTTGAAAACACAGCGCCAAAATTATTTCCCCATGGCTTGGTACCAGCATCGAGGTGACAATTCTGGCAATTCATTCCATTACTTATTTGCATTACTCTTCCTTTCGGGCCTAAATAGATTGAAGTATTGGCAATCAGCTCATGACCATACCAAATGAGCTTTCCATCTTTTCTTGTATAGTAAGGGATTTCGCTGGCAGAACTGCCAACCCAGGTTTTTTTATAAACAGCGGAATCAACCGTTGTTTTATCTGCATCAGTTTCTGAACAACTGAATTGCGAAACTGCAATGAACAGAACTGCAAACGACAAGACCAGAAAGGTTCTGTTATGAAACATGAAACAAAAGCGTTTTAATGCGGCAACTTCTCCCTGAATTTTCCATAAATCCATGTACCGGCAACAGCGCTTAACAAAGTAATGAATATTACTGTTGCTCCCGTACCGATCTGTGCAAATAATGGTCCGGGGCATGCGCCTGTTATTGCCCAGCCAAGACCGAACAGTAAGCCACCATAAACCTGGCCTTGGTTAAATTTCTTGTTAACAAAAACTATTGGTTCACCGTAAATGGTTTTGATCTTAAATTTTCTGATGAGGAAAACAGAAAAAACTCCCACAACAACTGCTGAACCAATAACACCATACATATGAAAACTTTGCAGCTTAAACATTTCCTGTATCCGAAACCAGGAAATGATTTCTGCTTTAACAAACACAATTCCAAAGAGTACACCAACAAAGGCGTATTTGAAATTATACCACCATGGATGGTTTAATGCAGATTCATTTACACATCCGGCATCCAGTGAACGCATTTCAAAATCTGTATCGGCAGCAAGTAAGTCAAGATGCTTTTTTTCTGCACTCTGTTCTTTTTTGAATGATTTTGTTTCCATGGCTATAATCAGAGAGTTAAAATGAATGGTAAAATAAGATTGGCCATGATGAACCCGCCAACCATAAAACAAATGGTAGCTACAAGCGATGGCCATTGCAGGTTAGATAAGCCCATGATTGAATGACCACTGGTACAGCCGCCGGCATAGCGTGTTCCAAAGCCAACAAGAAATCCTCCAACAACCATCAGGAAGAAACCCTTTAATGAAAAAAGTACGCTCCAGTTGAATAACTGTACAGGAACCATTCCGTTGAAATCAGTAATGCCGTATTGACTCAGTTCTGCAATCAGCTTTGGATTTACAACAACAGGGTTGGGATTTTGCAAAAGCCAGGCAGCAATAAAACCACCGAGCAAAATTCCACTCACAAAAAAGAGATTCCAGATTTCTTTTTTCCAATCGTAGCTGAAGTAAGGAATTTTGGTTGGTAAACAGGCAGCACAGATATGCCGCAGCGAAGAAGAAATGCCAAACGTTTTGTTGCCAATTAGCAACAGAGTTGGCACTGTTAACCCAATCAGTGGTCCGGCAACATACCAGGGCCATGGGTTTCTGAGCAGTTCAAGTACGTTCATAAAAACTAAGTTCTGTTTTTTTCAGCAAAAAACAGAACTCAGTCTATTGAGTGAATAGGTTTCTACTTATTTATTCGTTTCTGTTGTTTCTTTTTTAGATGGCTTAAACATCTGGTTTAACAGCATACCCATCAAGGCAAAATAAATAACACTTCTTACAGGACTGGAAGTGATGAGACAGGTTCCATCGCAGCCAAAATATTTCCAGTAAAAATAACCTGATACACCACCAGCTAATAAACCGGGCACATACCACATCCAGCTTTTATACCAATTCTTCATATTCAGCGGGTTTAATTAATTCCTGATTTTTTACCGCAGGTTTTGCCGGTACTGCACAACCAGAGGCGCCACAACAGCCCATATTAAATACTCCCTGGATCAATAGAAAACCGCCCATCATCCACAATATATTATTGTGATATAGAATTCCCTGCACCAGTGCTGCTGTTCCAACTGCCAATCTGAAAATTCTTACCCAGTTCCAACCTTTGAGTAAATCCATTCTTAAGAAATTTTATTTTGTAAGTCACCCCATGAACCACCATTATAAGCTTCAATGCCTGCCTGTTTTAAAATACTTGCAGCTGAACTGCTTCTCATACCACTTGCACAACAGGTAATAACCGGTTTCCCTTTTTTCTTCAGGTCGTTTATTTTTTGACCAATTATATTGACAGGAATGTTTAATGATCCTTTGATGTGGCCACCTTTATATTCCTGGGGAGTTCTTACATCAACAACTACTGCTCCACCGGCAACTAGTGCTTTATAATCTGTGCCCGGGCCAAACAATTTTTTAATAAAAGTCAGCATAATTCATTTTAGTTTTTAAGATTCATAATAGTAGTAATTCCCCCGGCATCATAAATATTTTCAATGCCAACCTGCTTCAGGTAAGAGGCTGCATTATTGCTTCTTGCACCAGACATACAATAAACAACGATTGGGTTTTTAATTTGCTTCAACTCGTCAATTTTCTGCGTAATTACATTCAATGGAATATTTTTTGCACCGGGGAAATGCCCGGATTGAAATTCTTCTTCCGAGCGAACATCAATGATTGTTGTTTGAGGGTTGTTTACGATTTCTTTGAGTGTCATTTTTTTTTGATTGAAGTTGTATGTTAAAAATTTTGATAAATAGTTTTTCCTGTACTCCTTCTCAGAGTTACTGAACAGATAATTTTAATACTGTTTAACTTTACTGCTTACAAAAGTGTAGTGGGGCAAACGTAATCGGTAAGGCTGAACCTGCTGCTTTCCTTCAATGCTTTGAAACCACCACGTACATCAATCAGGTGATCGTATCCACGGGCTTTCAGAATAGAAGCAAAGATCATCGAACGGTAACCGCCTGCACAATGAACATAACAGGTTTTATTTTTATCCACCTTCAGCATGCTGTCATTGATATAATCCAGGCAGGCACTTTCTGCATCCATCAGGTGCTCGCTGTCGTATTCACTTTTCTTACGTACATCCAGGATATTTGTTGTTGGGTCTTTTGCAAGAATATCAGCAAGCTCATCGGCCGATACTCTTTGAATTGTATCGATTTCTTTTCCTGCATTTTTCCATGCAGTAAACCCTCCTTTGATATAACCAATGGAATGATCATAACCAACACGTGCCAGTCTTGTTACCACCTCTTCTTCACGGCCTTCATCTGTTAGCAACAGAATTTCCTGCTTTACATCGGGAATCATTGCACCAACCCAGGGAGCAAAATTCCCATCAATACCGATATTGACAGAGTTCGGAATAAATCCTTTGGAGAATACTTCTGCATCTCTTGTGTCTAAGATCAGCGCACCTGTTTCGTTCGCTGCAGTTTCAAATGCCTCAGGACTTAAGGCCTGTGTACCACGTTTCAATACATCATCAATACTGTCGTAACCCTGAATATTCATTAATACGTTCAACGGAAAATATTGTGGTGGTGGAGTTAATCCCGTGAGTACTTGTTTCATAAAGGCTTCTTTACTCTTTGGCTGCAATGCATAGTTGGTTGCTTTTTGATGACCCAATGTATCAGAAGTTTCTTTGCTCATGTTCTTGCCACATGCACTTCCTGCACCATGTGCAGGGTATACAATGATATCATCAGCCAATGGCAGAATTTTATTATGAAGCGAATCATATAAATGAGCGGCCAGTTTATCCTGCGTTAAATCTGCAATTACTTTTTGTGCAAGATCAGGACGGCCAACATCACCAATGAATAAAGTATCACCCGAAAAAAGAGCAACATCTTTTCTATTCTCATCTTTCAGTAAATAACAGGTTGACTCCATTGTATGACCGGGAGTGTGAAGTATCTTAAAAGTGATCTTACCCACTTTTATTTCTTCACCATCTGCTGCAATATATGCTTCAAAATTTGGCTTGGCTGTAGGACCAAACACAATTGCTGCCCCGCTTTGTTTTGCTAAATCAAGATGACCGCTTACAAAATCTGCATGAAAATGTGTTTCAAACACATATTTTATTTTGGCATTGCTGTTCGCTGCTTTCTGCATGTATGGTTTTACTTCACGCAGCGGATCAATCACCACAGCTTCACCTTCACTTTCAATATAGTAAGCACCCTGTGCTAAACACCCGGTATAAATCTGTTCTATCTTCATGTATTCTTTTTACAATGCAAATTTGGTGTTTTTGAAAACGGTGAACTATGACTTTAGTCACATTGCGGGAGCAGGTTATCTGATATACAATTCTTTAATAAGAATATAAATTCCCATCACTAATACGAACGCCGCAAAGATTTTTTTGAGCAGTTTGTTATCGATCCTTTTGGAGAAATAAGTTCCGGCAATAACACCAGCAATTGCTAAAGCGGTGGTGAGTAAAAGTAAATTCCAGTTAAAAGAATATTGTTTGATGCTGAATAAGAATCCAAAGATTGAATTGATTGCAATGATTTGTAAGGAAGTTCCGATTGCTTTTTTCATTGGAAGGTGCAGGATGAGCACCAGTGCAGGAATAATCATAAAACCACCACCTGCACCCAGTAAACCGGTAATAAAACCAACAAGTAAACCTGGTATCAGCAGAGAAAGTGATTTGTATTGATGTACTTCCTCTTCATCTGCATTTATTTCTTTTTTCGGTATGATCATAAAAAGGGAAGCAATCAGCATGAGCAAAGCAAACACAATCATTAAAAAACTTCCTTTCTGTACTGCATAGCCTGAGATATGAAAAACAGTTTCAGGAATAATGGGCAGTACAAAATGCCGTGCAATAAAAATGGAGAAGATAGATGGAATTCCAAAAAGTGACACGGCTCTGAAGTCAACCTGTTTGTATATATACGACTTGATGCCGCCAACAAAACTGGTTGCCCCAACTATGAACAGGGAGTAGCCTGTTGCAAGTACAGGTTCAACGCCAAAGAGATAAACCAATACCGGAACGGTTAAGATGGAGCCTCCTCCGCCGGTAAGACCAAGCGAAAGACCAATTAAAATGGATGCGATATAACCAACAATTTCCATGGATGCAAATGTGGCGTGTATTTGATGCAAGTTGAGTGATTCAAATCACAAAGCAAAGAGATCAGATATTCTTCAGCTCAATAACATTCCTGTGTAAGTCCAGCATTCCTTTTTGTTCCATTTTTTTCAGTAAACGTGAAATCACTTCCCTCGAAGTATTCAGTTCATTTGCAATTTCCTGGTGACTGATTGCAATAGTCGTTGTTTGCTGTGCTTCTTTTGCTCTTTTCAAATAAAACTCCAGGCGTTCATCCATGCTTCTGAAAGCAACATTATCAAGTGTAATCAGGAGTTCGTCAAAACGGGCACGGTAGGTTTCAATAACAAACTGGTACCAGGTTTTGTATTTACTCATCCAGTCACTCATGGTATCAACAGGTACCAGCATCACTTCTGTTTCAGTTACAGCTTTTGCCATAATGGGACTTGCTTCATGCTTGGCTGCACAAACCATTGATAATGCACAGGCCTCGCCGGCTTTGAGGTAATACATAAGAAATTCGTTTCCGTCATCATCTTCCCGGTATATTTTAATGAGTCCGTTTAACATGAGCATGGTACTGCGGATAAACTGCCCCTTCCGCATCATCACTTCATTTGCCATAAAAGTTTTGAATTCGCCGGTTTCTTCAATTTCATGAATCAAACCTTCTTCAAAGAGAGGATAATTTTTTCTTACAAGGTTGTCGCTCATGTGCGTAATACTCATATATAAATGTTGAACTTTACTTTTAGATAACCACCTGGGCTCCTGAAATAAATCCACTATAAAGATACAAGTTGTTGAACCCCGAGGGTTTTTATATGAATCTGATTAGGGAGAGATTTCTTCCCGCTGTTGCGGTACAGGCTCTTCCTCGAAATGACGTAACCCCGATTTTTTTAGTTTGTTTGAATAGTTGCAACCTGCCGTCATGTAGAGGAACGAGACATCTCTCAGCATTCACACTTTACTGAAAGGATGAAAAATTCCTTATTATTGAATGTGATATGTCAGATGCTCTTATTTTTGATGACAGATGTCTTTGCTTTCATTTTACCAGGATGAGTTAACAGAAGCCGGTTGCGATGAAGCCGGCAGGGGCTGTTATGCCGGACCGGTGTATGCAGCTGCTGTAATATTGCCGAAGGATTTTTATCATCCACTGCTCAACGATTCCAAGCAGGTAAAAGAAAAAGACAGGGACATACTACGGTTAATCATTGAACAGGAAGCTGTAAGTTTTGCTGTTGCAAAAGTGGAGGCGGCAGAAATTGACCGGATCAATATTCTCAAAGCATCTTTCAAAGCCATGCACCTTGCACTGGATCAGCTTATTCAAAAACCCCAATTGTTATTAATTGATGGCAACCGCTTCATCAAATACAACCGGACTCCGCATAAATGTTTTGTAAAAGGTGATGGACGTTTTACCTCCATTGCAGCCGCCAGCATTTTAGCCAAGACTTACAGGGATGAATACATGTTAAACCTGCACAAAGACTTTCCGCAGTATAACTGGGAAAGAAATAAAGGTTACGGAACGGCGAAACACCGCAAAGCCATTGAAGAGTTTGGTTTATGTGTGCACCACCGCATGTCGTTCAATATTCAGCCCAACAGAGAAGAAGAGCTTTTTCAGCAGTAGTTTAAACTTTTGCTTTAGTGCTTCGTCATAGAAGGGATTATTCACACAAAAAAATAAATTATGAAAACTAAATTAGTACTCCTGTTCCTTCTTTTTGCAGGCATAGGTATAACCGCATCAGCACAGGTAAGACAATCACAGGCAAGGAAACACCAGGCTTACGGACATAATGTTCGCCAGGGGAAAATCACCAAAGGTGAAGCCATTCATTTGCAAAAAAAGAAGCAGCATATCCGTCGTGATATCCGTATGGCCAAACGCAATGATGGTAAAATTGGACCAATGGAAAGAAAACATATCAGAAAGGAAATGAAGCAGTATAAAAGACAACGACATATTGCGGTACATAATCGCAGAACAAGAGGTTAACATTCTTTTTCTCAATACATACAACGCTTCGGTTTTTCCGGGGCGTTTTTTATTCCACCCATTCACCTAATCCTTCCCTGATTACCACAGGCATTTCTTCTGTACAATCAACAATGGTTGAAGGTGTCATTCCACCAATACCACCATCAACAACGAGGTCAACTAGTTTTTTAAAATTCTCCTGCATCAATTCGGGATCAGTATATTCTTCCACCATTTCTCCCGGCAATGAAGCACTTAAAATAGGATGGCCCAGTTCCTGCACAATGGTTCGGGCAATGAGGTTATCTGGTACACGCAAACCAATGGTATCTTTTTTACTTTTTAAAATTCTTGGCACTTCTTTACTGGCAGGTAAGATGAATGTATATGGGCCGGGAAGATGTTGTTTCAGTAAACGATACAAAGGAGTAGAGATGCTTTTTGTATAAGTACTGAGATCACTCAGATCGTTACAGATAAACGATAACTGTGCTTTCAGCGGATCAACATTTTTAATTCGGCAGATACGCTCAATGGCTTTGTGCTGAAAAATATCACAACCCAAACCATAAATGGTATCGGTTGGATAAATGATAATACCTCCGCTCTTCAAGCAGTCAATAATTGTTTTGATCTGTCTTGGCTGCGGGTTAAGAGGATGTACATGCAGTAGCATAATGTTAAAAATAAGAATTTAGATGGATGAATTTTATGATATTGATTCATTATAATTGCGGCAGTTCATTTATATTTAATACCTCATTATTCCAGATTCTGCTATGCAACTAAAACCGATTGATACATATGATCAGATAAGTAAGGAGCAATTCCGTAAAGATTATTATCTAACCGGCAAACCTGTCATCATTAAATCGCTGGCAAAACAATGGCCGGCGTTTCAAAAATGGGATTGGAATTTTTTAAAAGAAGTGGCCGGGCATCATCGTGTAGGCATTTATAACAATATTAAGAGCGATGCCTATACACCCATTAATACAGCAGATGATTATAAAACTTTTGGTGAGTATATTGATATGATTTCGAAAGGCCCTGCAGCATGGAGGCTTTTCCTCTTTAACATTTTTGATCATGCACCGCAACTTGCACAGGATTTTACCTGGCCGGAAGAATACATGACGGGCTTTGTAAAAAAATACCCAATGCTGTTTGCTGGCGGAGCCTCGTCCATTACGCATATGCACTTTGATATTGATCTTTCACATATCCTGCATACACAGTTTGTTGGCCGCAAACGGGTGCTGTTATTTCCTTTTGAAGAACAATATAAACTGTACCGCAAGCCATTTGAAGTGTTGAGTCTTGCCGATTTCAGCCGTTACAGTGAGCAAAATGGCAATCCTGATTACAATGCATTTCCTGCCATAAAGCAGGCAACAGGTTTTGAGGCTGTGATGGAGCATGGTGATACGCTGTTTATGCCCGCCGGTTGCTGGCATCATATGGAGTATATAGACAGTGGCTTTGCTATGAGCCTTAGGGCCTTACAGGAAGGAGTTGTACCCAAACTCAGGGGTGCATGGAATTTATTCGGGATGCGGAGCATTGATACCATGTTGAAGAAAACTGCCCCTCAATGGTGGTATGCTTATAAAAAGAAGAAGGCCTTTGAAGCGGCAGACAGGATACATTCCTGATGTATTTTTTAACAGTGCTTGCAAATTCAAGAACTGCGCTCTATATTGCAACTCATCACATCTGTCTCCTGTTATTACCCATTTCCAATTTCCCTTGCATGGCTTCCTTTCTCTCCATATCCAGCTGATGAACTTTTCGTTCGGCCAGTAAGTAATTACAACAAATATTCTTTTATGATGGATAACTCCATGAAACCAGTTTAACTGATAACAACGATTTTTTGTGGTTTCAGAGGTAAGCAAAAGGGCCCAGGATTTCTATCCGGGCCCACTTTTTTTTATGTTTTATAGACGAAGAGGGTTCAGTTGTAATTATAATTTTCCGGTAAGCCTGCTTTGCAATTGATTTTATAAAAATTCATTTAAAATATTATAACTTTATCCTTTCGTAAATGGCTTTACAAATAGCCTTACGTAATTTAAAGGATGATTAAAAACTGGAAAAGCCTTTTTGTAAAACAAGAGGATCAAGCACCCGAAACCACTAGCGTTAATTCCCCATCATTTCCTATCTCTGGTCAGTCTTCAGCAAACGAAACATTTATTCCTGTAAAAACAGAGAATGACCCTGTTAATGCAGATGTAAAAGAAGTCATGGATATTTATGCGAAAGGGCTTGACTCAATTAACATGCCCGGGTATGATTTTTATGAATTCTATAAAGCGGTAAGTACTGCCGGTTATAATAATGAACAGGCGTATAATATGGCCTATCAAATGGCCAGAACAATGGATGCTACTGTGTCAGTTCAAAAACTTGTTACTGATGCTGAATTTTACATTAGTAAGATTAACGAAGTGCATAGCCAGTATGTAACGCAGGGCCAGCAAAAACTCAATCAGCTAAAAGAGAAAAAATCAACTGAGAAAAACGAACTGAATAAAAGCCTCGATTTGGCAACTATGCGGGTTGCGCATCTGAGAGCAGAATTAAATCAGTTGGAAACAGAGATTAAAATTAAAAGAGAAACTCTCTCTAAGATTGATAACCAGTATTTGCCAAATGAGCAGGTCATCAGGGATAAAATGGACGCAAATGATATTGCACGCAATAACAGTACATCTAAGCTGACACTGGTAAGAGATCACATCCAGAAATTCATTAAAAATATATAATCCAAAACATATGGCGAATGAGTCTAACAAGGTGCTGGAGTTGCCTATTCTCAAGCATTTTGAAAAAAACGAGATTTCCCTTAATCCACAAAACTGGCGTAAAGGAGAAAAGGGCATTGCATCAGTGGTTGGCATTGTGCTTCTGGGTACAATTGCATGGGGTTTATACACCTATATACTACCCATTGTTTTTACGTGGATAGGCCAGGCATTAGGGGCAATTGCAGTTGCAGTACTGGTAATTGCTTTTTTTATTATGATACCTGTAATTACCAAGGCTTTAAAACGCTTAGCAAGAACATTGCAGAAGATGCTGATTAAATATGATCCTTTTGCAGAACTTGAAGAGCAGAAAGAAAAGATGTTGCAAAACAGGGCACAGTTTAAAGAAGCCAAAGCAAAAATTAAAGCAATCAAAAGCAATATGGAAGCCGAATCCATAAAGGCAGAGAAGGAAAGTAAAGATTACCAGGATAAAGTGCTGCTGCTTCAGCAAAGAGCTGAAACAACTAAGAACAAAATGGTTGAAATGGAAACAAGACTCGGCTCAACCGCTAAAGAATCTGATGAATATGTAGAGCTGCAGACAGGAATTATGAAAACACTGAGCGAAGCTCAGCGTGTAAGCCATTTGCTGAATCAAAGCACCGGTCTTGTAAGAAAATACGGAAGCAGAGCACATGTGATTGGAAAGCTTGACAGGAAACTGAATATGGTAGATACTGCCATGGAAATAAAAATTGCAGACTTTGATGTGAGCATAGATATGCTGAAAAAAGAGTATGCATTTGCCGCAGCTGCAAAACAGGCAACAGAAGAAGCAAAATCTGCAATGATGTTTACAAAAGGCTGGGAACTTGAGTATGCGCTTGATGTTGTAACAAATACTGTTGCATTGGATTTGGCTGTAACAAAAGAAAATCTTCTTGATCTTGATTCTCTTACAAGCCAGTATTCAATGGACAGTGATGAATTGTATTCAAAGCTGGATAAACTTGCAGATCAGATTAAGACTGATAATTATGTTGTACCGCAATCGAAAAACTACAACAACCCAAATTATAAACTTACTGGCGAAGACAAAATGGAAAGCAAAGGGTTTGGAGATATCTTCAATTAATTTAAAACTTAATTTATACTATATGAAATGGTCAAAACTTACTTTCCTGTCAAAAGCACTCATTACATTACTTGTAGCCGGCGGCCTTGGTGCAGCAGTCTATTTTCTGTCGCCTGGGTTAAGAACCGAGGAATCAAAAAAATTAGAACGTCTTGATGTAACTGATAAAGATGTAAATAATGTAACAACGTCGGAGGAATTGCCATTGCCCTCAGACGAAAGTTCAAGTGATGTGTCGGGTAAACCGGTTGTAAAAATTGCTGGATATGCCTGGAATGCACAGTCGGGAATTATTGTAGCTAATGGAGGCCCGAAAACTACTAAGGGGTCCATAATGGAAAAAAATGCTGTTAACCTTGAAATCATCCGGCAGGATTGGTTAACTGAAATACGCAATCTGCAAATGAAGTTTGTAGATGAGTTTGATAAAGGAAACGATTTCCCCAAAGAAGGTGCAGCAGGAATTATGATTATGGGTGATGGTGTTCCTTTTTATATCAGTTCTGCACAACAGGCGATTGATGATAAATATGGTAAAGGTAAATATCAGCTGCAGGCTATTGGCCCTGTTGGCCTGAGTTATGGTGAAGACAAACTCATTGGCCCCCCAAGCTGGAAAATGAATCCGCAATCAATGAAGGGTTCTTTAATATCAGCAGTAATAGGAGATGGAGATTGGGTTACAGCAGTAAACTATGCATTTGCAAATGGCCTCAAGGTAAATCCTGATCCTGCAACATATGATGCGGAAGCAGTAAATTTTCTGGCTTCAGCCAATGATGATTACATAGAATCAGCAAAGGAATTGATCAAATCACAAAAGGAAGGATGGACTATTCCTTTAAAAGAAGTAAAAAACGGAAAACTTACAGGTAAAACAATTAATAAAAAAGTTGATGGTTGTGCAACATGGACTCCCGGTGATAAAATGGTTTTTGATGCGCTGGCGGGATTTACAGATGTTGTATCAACCAAAGAATTTAATAACCAAATGGCAACTACTATCATTTTTGTAAAACAGTGGGCTGAAAAAAATAAAGATGTTGTAGTAAATATTCTTAAATCAACTTACATAGCCAGTAATCAGATGAAACAATATGACAACTGGCGGAAAAGAGCATCTGAGGCTGTCAGCAAAACATTTAATATGGAAACACCTGCTTATTGGTACGATATGTTTAAGGGCCAAAAAGGAGAGAAAAATGGCATCTCATATAATATGGGGGGATCAAGAGTATTTAATCTTGCAGATGCAAACCAGTATTATGGTATAACAGACGGAACAAACCGTTATAAAGCTGTTTACGATCAGGTTTCAAAATATCTGAAGGAATTAAATCCCGCAGGCTTTAATCAGAATGTAAAACGCATTGTGCCATACGAAGAAGCTGTTAACCTTTCTTTTCTTAAACAAATAGAAAATATTGACGCAGGTAAAGCATATACAGCTGATTATACAAAGAAAGCTTCAAATGTTGTTGCTTCCGGTGAATGGAGAATAAATTTTGAATCGGGCAGGGCAACTCTTCGGCCAGAAGGCAAAGATGTGCTTGAACAAATTTATAACCTGTTAATACAGGCAGAAGACTCAAAACTTGAATTGGTAGGACATACTGATAATACAGGTACACAGGATGGCAACTATTCATTATCAATGGCAAGAGCTGAGGCTGTGAAAAGTTATTTGATACAAAGAGGCATCCCTGCCAACCGTTTTCAGAAAGTTGATGGTAAAGGACAGGACGAACCAGTAGCCGATAACAGCAGCACTGCGGGTAAAGCTCAAAACCGCCGTGTAGTTGTTTCAATCTTAAAATAAAATCATGATCAAAAAATGGTTCAGACCGTTTGAGAGCATTGCAAAATCTCAGCAACTGATTATTATCGGTTGCTGGATTTTTCTTGTGATTGGCTATTGGGTAATTTCATCTTCAGGACAAAAACATTTGTTTCCAACTCCTGGTCAGGTATGGGAAGGATTTCAATCGTTATATAGTGAAGGGTTGGTTGTGCATATTGTCAGTTCCCTGGTACTTTGTTTGAAAGCAACAGTTATTTCTTTGATTGTTTCTGCTTTCTTTGTTTATTTATCTCCATTACCTTTTTTAAAACCACTCGCCACTTTTTTCAGTAAACTCCGTTACCTGCCTTTAACCGGTATTACCTTTTATCTGGCTATTCTTGTAAACGATGCAAGAACAATGCAGGTAAGTGTACTTGCTGTGTTTATGAGTTTATATTTCATGACTTCATTGTTATCGGTATTAAAAGATATACCGAATGAAGAAATAGATCATGCCCGTTCATTAAAATGCAGCCGCTGGGAAGTTTTGTGGGAAGTAGTGATTAAAGGGAGATTGGATTATGTAATTGACGTTTTGAGACAAAACCTCGCTATTGTATGGATGATGCTTGTTACGGTTGAGTCGATTCTTGTTGCAGCGGGAGGTTTGGGCGTACTGATCAAAAACAGTGACAAGTTTATGAATCATGGACGTATAGTCGCATTGCAAATAGTAATTCTGTTAGTAGGTCTATCATTGGATTGGATATTAAATATTACAAGGAAGTCTTTGTTCAGATTTTCTACTTTTTAAACTATGGCAAACAGTTACGAACAAAAAGATACCGTTCTGCATGTACAAGATCTGCAAGTGGCATACGATGGTAAAATTATTATTTCTGATATAAACTTTACTGAAAAAAACATTGTGCGTCCAGGCAGAGAGCAAGGTCAGATTATTGCATTTGTTGGTCGTTCCGGAAGGGGGAAGTCAACATTGTTTCGTTCATTAACGGGAATAGAAAGGCCAACAGCAGGCCGTGTATTGATTCCTGATTACTCAAAGCCTGTACATGACGGGCAACAGCCTGCAAAAGAAGTAGAGGAGGGTGATGTAGGTTTTGTAGATCAGAAGTATACATTATTTCGGCACAAAACTGTTTATCAGGCTTTGGAGTTTGCATTGAGAAAATCTACTGGTTCTGGCCAGGAGAAAAAAGAAAAAATCAATGAATACCTGCATAACTGGGGCCTGGATAAGGTAAAAGATCAATTCCCGATTTTTTTATCAGGTGGACAAAGGCAAAGAACTGCTATACTTGAACAGTTATTGAGCTCTGGTTTCTATATGATATTGGATGAGCCCTTTTCGGGATTGGATGTAGGAAATATAGAAAGTGTAAAAAAAGCATTTCAACTGATCAATCAAAGCCATGAATTGAATACAACTATTTTCAGCACACATGATATTGAACTGGCTGTTGAGCTGGCTGATTCTATTTATGTTATCGGCTATCCAAAAGATAATAGCGGCAATCTTGTTCTGGCAGGAACAATCCTGAAACATTTCGATTTAAAAAAATTGGGTCTTGCCTGGAATGATGAGTTTAACGGCGGTCATTTGCAGTTGGTGAAAGAAATTAAAGAAGTCATGCTCAATTCATAATTTCTTAATCAGTTACCTCTACAGAATATATCTGCTTAAACTTTAATAGTTACCACCCTGTTTTCTTTCCTGCTTTGCTCAGCAGCAAATCCCATTAAATGACTTTCAATAGAAGCATCAATGGTAGATGTTAAAAGAGACGCATCATTCTTTGCAACTGCCTGCACAAAATTAGCAGCTAGGCGCCAGTCACCGCCACCATGTCCATCTGTTGCTGTTTTCCATTCTGTTTTTTTGCCTGTTTGAAAATTGGTATGAATAAAGCTCGTCATATCACCAACTACATCACCTAAACTTCCCATCACTCTTGTTCTTCTTCCCTCATAAGAAGTAAACGCTTCCATACTGAAGCTGGCCGTAACACCTCCCTCAAACTGAATATTGGTGATATAATGATCGGGCTGATCATTATCCATTTTATAAACGCACCTGCCGTAATTGGTTGTTTTCAACTGTTCCAGCACATAAGCAGCCTGCTTGTCTTTATCTTCAGGTAAATCGAATACATAATTACGTCCACGCTCACGGTAATAAATTTTTAAAGCAGAATAAGGACAGCTTGCTTCCACTTTACATCCATCACTGCAACGTGCTGTACTTCCTTCAGGTGCATTGGATTGATTGAACCAGCTCAGATCACCCATTGCATGAATGCTCTTACTTTGTTTGCCCAGCATCCAGCGGAGAATATCCAGGTCATGACAACTTTTTGCCAGAATAATCGGCGTAGTTTCTTTACTGTTATGCCAGTTGCCACGCACATAAGAATGACTCATGTGAATATGTTCAATTGGTTCCAGGTGCTGCACACTCACTACTTTTCCTAACACTCCACTTTGAATAATCTTTCTCAGTTCAACAAAATAAGGTGCATACCGGAGTACATGACATACAGCAACGATCTTTCCTGTTTTCTTTGTCATGGCTAAAATATCACGGCATTCTTTTTCACTGGGCGAAATAGGTTTTTCAAGCAACACATGATAACCCATCTCGAGAGCTTTCATACAGGGGCCGTAATGCAGATTATCAGGAGTTGTGATAATAATCGCATCAGCAAACCTGGGGCGTTTGAATACATCTTCCCAGGTAACAAAACGATTTTCGTCTTTGATGTTATGTTTTTTTGCATAACGTTCGTTACGGATGGTAATCGGTTCAGCCACACCGATAATATCAAGCTGATCAGGATACTGCAAAGAGAAACCTCCATACACATTGCCACGGTTCCCTGCACCACAGGTGATGGCCGTAATGGCTTTATCGAGTTTCAAGCTGTTGCTGAAATCGGGGAGAATAATTTTTTCACCCAGTTCATTGGTTGCCCAGGATGAAAGTGGCAGAACGGTTCCTCCAATGGAAATTCCTAATGCTTTCAATACGTCCCGGCGTGATAAAGAAGACATAAGATTTGATGTTGATGAATAAATAATAATTTACTGCTGCATCATTTTCAACTGCAATACATCTGTCATGAATTTGGTGATCTCTGCTTCCACTCCCTGATAATCATTTGATTTGATATAACTGCCCATTACATGATCACCTGTATTCGGCATCGCCAGTTTTCTTTTTCGTTCAGGAACTGTACCAAGCTCATCAAACATTTTCAGCATGGCAGTTACCTGAACAACATCATCCTGGTGTACTTCATCTTTATAATAGTAGAGCATTAATACGGGTTGTTTGATTCTCGCAAAAGTTACCTGTGTCATAGTTGTTTCTAAATATTCCTGCAGGTTTACAATTGCTTCCAGGCGGTAATGCGAGTTCCAGTGTTTTTTATAAATATCCCGCTGATCTTTTGTGGTATTATAGTTTGACCCCTTTACGATTCTTGCAAGCTGGAGGCCCCATGGATTATTCGTCAGCCATGCGTTGGCATCTTTAATAGCAATATTGGGCGACATTAAAATGAGAGAAGCAATCTCCGGATAATTGGCAGCCAGCTGCAATGCATTTGTACCGCCGGTTGATGTACCCATGATGATGACTTTATTACCGAGTTGTTTCCCGATTTCGTAGGCCTGCTTTACACTTTCCCAGTATCTTTCAGCAGTGAGATTCATTAATTCTTCTGTTGTATCAACCCCATGTTCAGCCAATCTTGCCAAATATAAATTGCAGCCAAATTTTTTTGCAATATTTGTATGCACCGGGTCGCCTTCTTCCTGCGAAGCAGAAAAACCATGCAGGTAAACAATAGAGTATTCTGTTTTCTGTTTCATTGAATCAGCAGCCCAGATAATCCTTGCTTCGTTCTCCGGTTTTATTTTATGCTGTGCTTCGTTTTGTTTGATATAGGTTTCCAAAGCATTTAGATCAGCAGGAACTGGTGGTAATAGATTCGTATAGGTTGGCGATAATGGTTTTGGTCCAAGCAAATAAATAACAGTTAAAGCAGTAAGGATAATCAATACCCATTTCAGCAATCGTTTAAAAAAATTCATAGCAGGCAGTTAAGGATGATGTTTAAAATTACTGTTTTGGAAGCGATGTTGAGCAATCGGTTCTTTTTTTCAGCAAAAAATAATTCTTACCATCTTTCTTCACTGCTCTCATCAGGAGCGGGTGCAGTAAACGCAGCTCGTGATTTTATTTTCTGCAATTGCCTGTCAATGATCAGCTGGGCAATCAGTGCTGCTGCATTTTCACCTTCCTGTGCCTGCAGCAACTGTTTCATTCTTGCTTCATGTACATCAATACGGTAGAGACAGAAGATGAGTTTTTCAAAATCAGTATTGATAAGATGATTGATGTATTGCGTAAGTTGTTCTTTCAGTTCGGTTAGAGAAAGCCGGCCTGGTAATTCAAGTGCCAGTTCCTTATTGACTGATTGTATTAACTCTTCCTGTTCCATAGTTGAAGATCAGCTGAGTTTGTTTTCCATGACGCCGGTACCAAACAAAGCAAAATCATATTTCACCGGGTCCTGTTTATCCAAGTTACGAAGATTGCTGGTGAGTTCCATGGCTGCTTCCCAATCATTTTGTTTGCGGTGAAGCAGTCCGTATTGCCGGGCAACTCTTGATACATGCACATCCAGCGGACAAATTAATTGTGAGGGTTGAATGTTTTTCCAGATGCCGAAGTCAACACCATTATTATCGTTTCGAACCATCCAGCGGAGGTACATATTTAACCGTTTGCAGGTTGATTTTTGCAGTGGTGATGAAACATGTTTCTCCGTTCGCTTCAAATGTTCCTGTGCAAAGAAATTATGTTTGAACAGATTCAGGCCTTCTTCCACCGTCATTCCTTTTTTCGGGAAGAATGCTGTTTCTAATGATTGATTTTTTGAATAATGCTGTTGAAAGAATTCAATAAAATAGCAGAGATCATCAGTATTAAATGTCCGGTGTTTAAATCCTGCCAATTGTTTCAATCCACCCAAATCAGGGTTTACACAGAATTGATATGGCTGCATTTCCATCAACTGCATCAGCTCTGTTGATTTGTTGATGATGGTGGTACGGTTGCCCCATGAAAAGATCGCTGCAAAAAACCCTGCTATTTCAATATCCTGCTGTTGGGTAAACAGGTGAGGAATGGAAATAGGATCATCTTTAATGAAAGAAGGTTGATTGTACAAATCAACCTTCTTATTGAGAAATTGTTTTAAATCATTTTTCATTATCAGCAAATCCGTATTTCTCGTAAATCTTTTTTCTAAATTCTTTCCAGGTGATTCCTTCATCAGGGTTTTGCAAATACTGCTGATATCGTTCTTTAGCAATTGTAATTAGTCCCTCATCATCATCTTTATCTTCTTCGTTTACACTTGCAATAAGTTCTTCCATCAATTGAAGTTTTTCTTCAACTGGCAGTTTTAGCAGTTCTTCTTTATTGTAAGGCATATAAAAGATTTCTTACAAGTTACGAAAATATGGTTCAGGTCGCTTTAGCGCCCCGACCCTTACCCAATCGCTTTAGATAAGTCAGCAATCAAATCATCTGCATCTTCAATTCCCACACTCAAACGGATTAGTGAATCACTCAGGCCATTTTTAATACGCTCTTCTCTTGGAATACTTGCATGGGTCATACTTGCAGGATGATTGATGAGGCTTTCAACACCACCCAAACTTTCAGCTAAAGAAAATAAATGAGTGGATGAAAGAACTCTATTTGCTTCTTCCGCACTGTCATTTTTTAATTCAAAACTGATCATACCCCCAAAGCCACGCATCTGCTCTTTGGCAATGGCATACCCCGGATGATCTGTAAAGCCCGGCCAGTAAACCTTCGCCACTTTTGGATTTGCTTTCAGCCAATGTGCAATCTTTTCACCGTTTTCACAATGTGCTTTCATTCGTACAGCCAATGTTTTAATTCCACGTAATACCAGGAAACAATCCATTGGGCCGGGAACAGCACCGCAGCTTTTTTGAATGAAGTATAATTTTTCACGAAGCGCTGCATCATTGATCACTAAACAACCCTGGATTACATCGCTATGACCGCCTAAATATTTTGTAGCTGAATGCATTACAATATCAGCACCGAGATCTAATGGATTTTGCAGGTACGGTGAAGCGAATGTATTATCTACACAAAGCAATACCCCCGCCTGTTTAGAAATAGCAGCAATAGCTTTGATGTCGGTGATATTCATCAACGGATTGGTTGGTGTTTCCAGCCAGATGAGTTTTGTGTTGGCAGTAACAACCGCTTTTACATTCTCCGGGTTGGTTGTGTCAACATAAATAAATTTGATCCCGAATTTTTCAAACACCTTCATAAACAGGCGATACGTACCACCATACATATCACTTGCTGCAATCACTTCATCACCCGGACTTAATAGTTTAATCACTGCATCTGTTGCAGCAACACCACTTCCAAAGACTAAACCAAACTTCCCGTTTTCAATGATAGCAACTGCTTCTTCCAAAGCTTTACGTGTCGGGTTTTGGCTTCTTGCATATTCAAAACCTTTGTTTACACCCGGAGCTTCCTGCACATACGTACTGGTTTGATAAATCGGTGTCATAATTGCACCGGTTGAAGGATCGGGATGAGCACCGGCATGAATAACTTTTGTATCGAGTTTCATTCTGTATGTTTTATTTCGTCTGACGCCACGTCTGACGAATATTTAAGAAGTTTTTTCTCCGTCAGACGAGGGCGTCAGACGGGTGGATTGCAAAGATGAGGAATTAGAAAAGATTCGCCGCACAGAAATAGTGCCAGTCGTCATTATTAACAGCATGGGCTGCTTTGGCATGGATGGGTTGCTGCAATACAGTTGCACGGATAATCTTTTCACTCACTAATTTCTTTCTGCTGTCCATCAACAGTTCAGTAAAGCCCGGCGTTTGCATCCATTGCTGTTGCGGTGGTTCGTAACCAACTTTATCTGTCCGGTAAACAATGAAGGATGGTAACTGCTGCTTCATGCTTTCACGAAGAATGTATTTGGTAAAACCGTTGTGAATTTTATAATGCGATGGTAATGAAAAAATAAACTGCACCAGTTCGTGATTTAAGAAAGGTAAGCGTACTTCTCTTCCATGCGCCATGCTGTTACGGTCGGCATAGCGGAGCAGTTCTTCTAATCCAAACTGCATTGTATTGTAATAAAGCAGATCATTCAGCTTACGGACAATGGGTTTGAAAATGGTTTGCTTGTTATTATGCTCTTTGAAATAAGCAGCATCAATGCCTGCACCGAACTTGATTTCTTTGTATGCTTTACTTTCTAATTGAACAGCTGCAATCTCAGGGAACTTTGCTGCAAGTTTATTTTTCCAACTCCATTCAAACGGAATGTTGTTTATCGTTAACGCTTTCAACTCCCGACTAAGGACTCCCGACTCCCGGCTTCTTGTCTTCTCCTGCAAAAACCAATGAATGTATTTATAATAACCGGCAAGTGTTTCATCAGCACCCTGTCCATCAAGAATCACTTTTACATTGTGCTGTTTCGCCAGTTCATATACTTTGTATTGTGCATAGATACTGGAAGATTGATAAGGTTCTTCCTGGTGATAAATCAATTTCTGAATATCATTCAATAACGTTTCTGCAGTTGGTGTAACACAGAACTGCTGCAACTGAAACTGATCAGCTACCTGTTTGGCATAAGCTGTTTCATCTTTTTCAAAACCGGGAAAGGAAGCCGTGAAGGTTTGCAGTTTGTAGTTGGTAGTTTGAAGTTGGCTGAT
>JANOIQ010000327.1:0-12682 GCA_031407835.1 Chitinophagaceae bacterium | reverse complement strand
AATCTGAAATTTTTGCAGTGAAAAACGATACACAGCAAGATCAGTAAAGTTTAATGCATATTCTTTTGATTCATTTACCTGAATTGAATTACCTGTTTGCAGTTCATTATATAACGCAGTATTTGAAATAAATTTTTCTTTTTTATTTATTGCTATTACTAATTTTTCTTTAGCAGTTCCTGCATTCTTTGCCCTGTTTTCTGAACTATTGATGAATGAACTATTTGGTTTTGTGGTTTGATCAGCAGTAATAGTTATTTTGTTATTATTACCTGTTTTTACATTATCTGTAACAATATCGGCATCATCAGTTCGACTCAATTCTTTTTTAACTGCAAGAGTTGGTTCTGATGTCAATTCATTTGTTTGCTGCGCCTGTTCCTTGTTTTCGGTAACTGCTGATGGTGTGATGTTTACCTGATTGTTATTTATTTTTACTTGCCTGGGTATTGTTATTTTCTGTTCTGCAGTTGCATTTTTTGAATTTGAATTCCACGTAAGAAAGGCAATACCGGTAAGAGCTATCAACGCAATACCGGTTAACAGGTAACGACTGAAAAAGAAGAAGCCCTTTTTATCATCCTTCTCTTTTTCACGTATGCGTTCCCATACCTGCATGGGTGCACCGGAGTCGAATTGCTCCAGCCTGCCTTTTACGAAGTCATCGAATTGTTGATCTTTCATACCGCAATACTTTTTTGCACTTTTAAAATTTCATTCTGTAAATACCTTCTCGCTTTTACGAGTTGTGATCTTGAGGTACTGTCTTTTATATTCAGCATTACTGCAATTTCTTCATGGCTGTATCCTTCAATTACATGCAGGTTAAACACCAGCTTATATCCTTCAGGTAAATTGTGTATCATCTTTAGTAATTCGGCTTCGTTGAGGTGAGTATAAGCGGAAGGCTCCAATCCGCTCACTCCCGGTGCATCTGGTTGCACTTCATCAAATTTCAGCCGTTTCTTCTGGCAATATTTTAAAGCAGTGTTCACAACAATCCTGCGCACCCAGCCTTCAAACGAACCCTCAAACTTGAACTGTGAAATATTCCTGTACACTTTAATAAAGGCATCCTGCAGGATATCTTCCGCTTCCATTCTGTCTGTAGCATACCGCAGGCAAACAGTCAGCATCTTACCGGCGAAACGCTCAAAGAGCTGTCGCTGGCATTGCTCATCATTTTTGATGCAGCCATGGATCAGTTGGTGGTCTGTTAATATCAGAATAGGGACGTTAATTTTTATTAATAGATACCCTTCTTCAATGTTTTCGCTGCCCTGATTAAAGAATTATCTCCTTTAAAACCCTGAAAAAAGCAAAAAAAGGCAGCAATAAAGCTGCCCTGATAATATAAAAAGAGATGTTTACATCCCTATATCCATTTTCTTCTGTTTGAGGCTGTTTAAGGATGGGTCCATTTCGATGGCTTTATCGCACAATGCCATGCCCTTATCTTTTTGCCCCATTTTCTGATAACTCATGCCAATCATATAAAGAGCACGGGCATTTTTATTATCGAGCTGAAGCACCTGGTCCCAATTGTTGATAGCATCCTGGTATTTACCTCCCTTGTATTGCGATTCGGCCAGCGCATAACGTACCGTAATGCTGTAAGGACGTTTCTCCAAAGATTTTTCAAGCATCTCGGTCGACTTGGCAAAATTGCCAAGGTTCATATAGCTATAAGCAAGATTTTCATAGTACTCAGCATTCTTTACCCAACCACGCTCAGCTGCGAGCTCAAACATAGCAATGGCATTTTTATCATCGGGAATAGCATAGTAAACCATACCCATCTCAAATACATAACGTGCATTTTTGGGATCAACTGCTGCAGCTTTCTGGTAATAAGGAATTGCCTGCTTGTAACGCTCTAATTCAATGTAGCTGCGTCCAATAGTATAATACAGAATTGCATTGGTTGAATCTGTTTCGGCTGCGTATAATAAACGGTTAATGGACTGGGGATAATTTTCGAGATAATAGTTACACATGCCAACGATATAGTGCATGGGTTTATCCTTATGTAATTTTTCCCATTTCTCTGTATAACTTAATGCATCCTGGTGACGGCCAAGATTGAAATACAAATTCGCCAATTGCTGAAAGGTGGCCTCATTGTTTGGCTCAAGTTTGTTCCAACGTGTATAAGCATCAACTGCCTGGCGGAAATTGCGGCTTTCAATACCGTACTCACCCATTGCTTTTAGTGCTTCAATATTGGTGGTATCAAATTGAACAGCTTTTTCAAAAAGATTAATGGCTAATTGTATTCTGCGTTCCTGTTTTGCAATAATTGCCCGTTGTAAAACAGCATTTGAACTGTCACGATTCTGAGCGGAGGCAGAAAAAAAACTGAATAATGTAAGTAATAAAATAAAGTGCCCGTTTTTCATGGAATAAGATTTTGGATCAATGCAAAAATATACATTATAAAAATAGAAAATAACGTAGAAATACCTACTAAAACCCTACCTTTTTTTGCCGGACTAAGTATTATTTCAATAAAACAGCCCCCAAGGGAGGTAAATTCAGGTTCAACTCATACCATTTTTCATCTTTATCCACTACACGAACTCCTATTTCAGGATTAAAGACATCTCCGGTACCCCAGTACTTTTTATCATCGCTGTTGAAGATTTCTTTCCAGCTTAGCTTTCCCTGTACATGTATTTTCCAATTGTTGTGAACCTGGGGCGTCATGTTCAAAACCACAAGAATATCATCTTCATCTTTTTTTCCTTTCCGTTTAAATACAATCACAGATTCACTCCGGTGATTCAAATCAACCCATTCAAATCCAAAATGATTGAATTGGTTTTCATATAAAGCCGGTTCTGTTTTTAGTAAACTGCAAAGATCTTTTACACAGTTTTTTATTCCTTTATGCGATTCAAACTGTAACAGTTCCCATTGTAATTCACTTTTATAATTCCATTCGCTGGTTGCGCCAAATTCATTGCCCATAAATAACAACTTGCCACCGGGGTGTGCAAACATATAACTGTACATTAATCGCAGGTTGGCAAATTTTTGCCAGTCATCACCCGGCATTTTATACAGCATGGGGCTTTTGCCATGCACCACTTCATCATGACTTAACGGCAACATAAAATTTTCATCATAATAATACGCCATGCTGAATGTAAACTGATCTTGCTGATGTTGCCGGTATAACGGGTCCTGCTTAAAATATTTCAACGTATCATGCATCCAGCCCATCATCCATTTCATACCAAATCCCAATCCATCAGCAAATGTGGGTTTGCTTACACCCGGCCAATCGGTTGCTTCTTCAGCAATGGTTTGTGTATCGGGCAAATCACGGAAGATTGTTTCATTTAAATCTTTAATGAAAGCAATGGCTTCAATGTTGCCATCACCACCAAATTCATTTGGCTCCCATTGACCTGCTGTTCGTGAATAATTTAATTTGAGGAGAGATGACACAGCATCCACACGCATCCCGTCAATATGAAATTCCTTGAGCCAGAACATGGCGCTGCTGATGAGAAATGATTTTACTTCGCCACGCTTATAATTGAAAATATAACTGTTCCAATCGGGATGATAACCTTTCCGCATATCTGCATATTCGTATGTATGCGAGCCATCAAACATAAACAGTCCGTGCGCATCATATGGAAAATGCGATGGCACCCAGTCAAGAATCACTCCTATCCCCTCGTTGTGAAAAGCTTCCACCAATTGCATGAACTGCTGCGGAGTTCCGTAACGTGATGTTGATGCAAAATAACCTGCACCCTGGTACCCCCAGCTACCATCAAAAGGATGCTCCATGATGGGCATTAATTCAATATGAGTAAATCCCATCTCTTTTACATATGGCACAAGATGCTCACGGAAAAAATCATAACTGTGATATACTTCTTCATTGAATTTATCAGGGCGCATCCAGCTTGCAAGATGTACTTCATAAACACTCCAGGGTGCATCCAGTTTGTTATGTTCCTTTCTTACCTGCATCCATTTATTATCATGCCACTCATGATCCATTTGCCATGTTACCGATGCAGTGTTGGGGCGTACTTCCCAATAGTTTGCATAGGGATCACCTTTATCCAGTTTCATTCCTGCATAACCATGCATATGATATTTATACGAAGTGCCTTTGGGCATATTCGGAATAAATCCTTCCCAGATACCGGAACTGTCGAGCCTTACAAAAAGCGGATGACTTTCTTTATTCCAATCATTGAAACTTCCGAATACAGATATGAACGTAGCATTCGGCGCCCATACTGCAAAATAGTAACCGGTTACTCCGCTCACTTCCATCTGGTGCGATCCGAATAATTCATAGCAACGGTAATTAGTTCCGTTTTGAAAATTGGCAATATCATCGCCTTCAAAACGTGAATAATTCCAAACCGCCTTCGTTGTATCAACGAAATGAAAATCTTCATATTTCATGGGAGTTGTCACGCTTTATATTTTAGATGATGGTTGGTAGTTGTTAATTTCTTTTCTGCTCTTTAATTACCTGACTTTTTTTATTTGGTCATACTGGCAAATTAAATATTTACCATTCATATGGAAATATAACACTTTAACATCTTCATTGCAAAATCTGTAACCAAAACATTTTAATATCGCATAAATTTTATCATCCCCACCAAAACCATGATAACACCTAAACTGCTGCTCGTCCTTTGTTTAACTTTTTTTTCAGCACTAACCGGGTACACTCAATCCAGTTCAGTTACGGGCTCTATTACTGATACCAGTTCCGGTAAAAAATTAAGCAATGCGGTTATTTCAGTAATCCGTTCAAAGGACACTGTGCTTTCTAAATTTACACGTACCAATGAGCAGGGTTTCTTTGAAATAAAAGGCATACCCGATGGAAATTACTTCCTGGTTGTAAGTTATCCCGGCTATGCTGAATTCCTGGATGAAATTGAAGTAAAAGGAGCCACTGTTTATAAAAAAGAAATAACTATTATCCCCAAATCGAAATTGCTGGAAGAAATTATTGTACAGCAAAAGATAAGTGCTATAAGGATTAAAGGAGATACCACCGAATACAAAGCCGATAGTTTTAAAGTTGGCCCCAATGCCAACGTACAGGAACTGCTGAAACGGTTACCGGGTTTGCAGGTAAATGCAAAAGGAGAAATAACAGCGCAGGGACAAAAAGTAGAAAAGATATTGGTTGATGGAGAAGAATTTTTCAGTGATGACCCTGCTGTGGTATCGCAAAACCTGCGTGCTGATGTGGTGGATAAAGTTCAGGTATTTGATAAAAAAAGTGAACAGGCAGAATTTACAGGTGTAGATGACGGACAAAAAACAAAAACAATTAACCTTGAATTAAAAGAAGATAAAAAGAAAGGCTTTTTTGGAAAGCTGGAAGCAGGAACAGATTTTGACCGGTATCATACTGCAAAAGCCATGATTAATGCCTTTAAAAAGAAACAAAAAATTGCTGCGTATATCACCAACAACAACACCACATTTGAAGGATTGAACTGGAACGAACAAAGGAATTTCGGATCCAACTCGAACAGCAATATGGAAGTAACCGATGATGGCGGAATGATGTTCTGGAACCAGGGTGATGATTTCAGCCGTGGACAAGGTTTGCCGCAATCAACCACTGCCGGTCTTGTATACATCAACAAATGGAATAAGGACAAGAACAGCATCAACGGCAGTTATCAATTCAACGACCAGAATGTTACCGGACGTAATACCAGTTTTACACAAACCATTTTACCCGATAGCAGTTTTTCGAATAATACCATTGAGAACTTTACTAATTTCCGCAGAAGAAATAAATTGAATGCTACCTATGAATGGCAGATTGACTCAAGCAGCACCTTAAAAATAAAAGCAAGCGGTTCTGTTGTAAACGGAGAAAAGGAAAATAGTTATGTAGGTAAATCGATCAGTGAAGATAATATAGTCATTAATAAAATCGACCGCACAATAAGCAGCAGAACAGAAGACAAAGATTTTACATCTGAAATCAGCTGGCGTAAACGATTAAACAAAAAGGGGCGAACTATCAGCTATACAGGTAACTGGAGCAATAATGCAAAAACCGGGAATGGCTTTCTCTTTTCCACTACCGAATTTTTTGATGCTGCCGGGCAACCCACCAGGCAGCAGGCTCTTGATCAGAATAAAACAAATAATGAACGTCAGCAGGTAGTTCAAAACAACCTTGTTTATACGGAACCACTCAGCAAGAAATTGTTTTTAGAGCTGACGTACAGAAATAATTTCAACCGAAATAATGCAGAACGGAACACATTTGAGAAACCATTATCCAGTGACAAATATTCAGCGATGGTTGATACATTAAGTAATCATTTCCTTTACAGAGCCGATGACCATAGCGGTGGATTCTCTTTCCGGTTTACAGAAAAAAAATACATGTTTTCGATTGGTACGTCTGTTGGACGAACAAATTTTGGACTGGAAGAAATTACAAAAGCCGACAAACGAAATATTGGTTTCACCAATCTCTTACCAAGAGCAACGATCAGGTTTACACCAAAAAAACAAAAAAGTTTTACACTTACCTATTCAGGGAATACACAGAACCCAACGTTACAGCAGATCAACCCCATTATCGACAATATTGATCCATTGAACATTACCGTTGGCAATCCGGTTCTGAAACAGGCATTCCGTCATAATTTTTCCATTAACATGAATGATTATAAAATTATTAAGAGCAGGAATTTCTACCTGTCGGGTAATTTTTCATTCACTAATAATGCCATCAGCAGTTCAAATAAAATTGATTCGGGAATCAGAATTAACCAGGCAATCAATGTGAATGGAAATTATAACGGACAGGTATGGACGATGTATGGTTTTGAAGTTGCACCATCCGTTAATTTAAATTTCAATGCTGAGGGTTCGGTCAGTCGTTTTGTAAATATTGTGAACGGGCAGAAAAATATCAGCGATAATTACCGTATTGGATTCGGAACAGGAATTGGCAAATGGAGCGATAAATGGATCAGTTTTAATTTGAATGTAGAACCGGCCTATAATTTTTCAAAATCATCAATTAATAAAGGTCTTGTTACAAAATACTGGACAGTGAACGCCTACCCTTACCTTTCCATGAAGTTTAAAAAACAGAAATTGTATTTTGACCTGAGTGGTAACCTGAACATCTATCAAAAAACAACTGCTTTCCAGAATCAGCGAAATGTATTTATCATCAACAGCTCCATTAAACGAACCTTTACAAAAACGGATGCGTTTGAACTGATGTTTTCTGTGAATGATCTGTTTAACCAGAACCAGGGCATTCAGCGGAATATCAGCAGCAATTTTATTACAGAAAATACCTTCCAGAATATTCGCCGTTATGCATTGCTTACACTTTCCTGGAACTTTACAAAAAACGGTAAACCTTCAAATTTCTAATCATGAAATATCTATTTCTTATAACCATCCTTTTCAGCCTTCATGCAGGCTCTTCTGCCCAGGTAAAATTTATCAGCAGCGGACATATTGAGTTTGAAAAAAGAGTAAACCAGTTTTCATTTTACGATAAAGAAGATGAAGATGCTCCCTGGGTAGTTGAAATGAAAAAAACTTTTCCGAAAATGGTGAGCGAAGTTTACTCTCTTGATTTTAATGAAAACAAATCGGTGTTTAAACTGGCCAAAGAAAACACCGATGTAAAATATATGTGGGGCCGCAAACCAAGTGAAACAGATGTAACCATTAAAGATGTAAAGAATAACCAGATTTCCTTACAGCGTGACATCTTTGAACAAACCTATTTAGTAAAAGACAGTTTGCAAAATTATGAATGGAAAATCAGCAATGAAACCAGGCTCATTGCAGGATTTGAATGCAAAAAAGCAGTCACCAAAATCTGCGATTCGGTTTATATTGTTGCTTTTTATACCGATGAAATTACTGTAAGCAGTGGCCCTGAAAGTTTCGGTGGCCTGCCCGGAATGATTTTAGGATTGGCAGTACCCCGTTTGCAGATTACATGGTTTGCAACAAAAGTTGAATTAAAAGAACCAACAGAAGCAATCCTGAATCCAAAGCAAAAAGGGAAAGCTGTTACATGGCAAGTTTACCAGAAAGACCTAAACAAGGCCATGAGAGACTGGGGCAAGTATGGATCAAAAGTGATGTGGAACAGTTTGCTGTAACCAATCATTGGGTTAGAATTCATAAGAAAAGGGTTGAGTGATTTTAAAATCACTCAACCCTTTTTCATTTTATTCTTACACGAAGAAGACTTATAAATTATTGCCCGGTAAACTCTAATTCGGGAATACCCGGATTCTTTGGATCATCACCATAGTTGTTTTGAAAACGATCACCATCTGTAAACATCCATACCAGAAGAAGAATGCCACCTACAAGAGGTATCAATCCAATAAAATAATACCAGCCACTTCTGTTGGTATCATGTAAACGTCGTACTGTAACAGCAAGGCCGGGAACAAGTGTACCTAAAGCATAAATTCCATAAAGGCTAAACCCAAGCGTTGAAATTACTACAGATTCGTTTGCAGTACCAATAATGGCAATAACATAAAGTGGAATAATGACTAATAAATTACCGAGCAGAAAGTACCAATATTCAGACCTTCTTGCACGGCCCTGAAAATTAGCGTAGTTTTTGAGAACTACTTTTTTCCACCAATCAATCATGTTGTAGTCGGATTCATGTTTTTCCATATAGTTTCGTTTTGATTAGGAACAATGTTAAGCATTTTTCCTAATCAAAACACTTTTGGAAAGAACATGTTTTCTAAACTAAATGTAAACAGCAGTATTACTTCAACTCCAGCACCAAATTATACATCGGCATCAGCGTCATTGTTTTTTCCAGTTGAAATTGCTGACCTGCTGCTACATCATAGGCAAGCTGAAAACCTTTTAACCGTTCTGCAAAGCGTGCAAGATCAATCGTCATTGGTTTATCGTTTGTATTCATGATGCACATTATGGTTTGATTGGCATCATAGCGGAAATAAACATACACGCCGTCAATGGGATAAAACTGCATCATCTTTCCTGTTTTAATGGCTGATGATGTTTTACGGAAGTTGGCCAGCTTCTTTATATAATTAAAAATAGAGTTCTCTTTTGCTGTTCTTCCTGCAGCAGTAAATTTATTGGCAGCATCACCCTCCCATCCACCGGGAAAATCCTGGCGAACATAACCATCATTGGGAGAAGTTAATCCTGTCATTACTATTTCATTGCCATAATACATTTGCGGAATACCCCTGAATGTCAGCAACCATGAAAAAGCAACTTTGTATTTCGTTGTATCTTCTCCTAACACAGAATAAAAACGTGGCAGATCATGATTATCTAAAAAAATTACCTGGCGCATGGGGTTTTTATAAACAAAATCCTGTGCCGCGGTAGTATACAATTTATTTACACCTTCCGTCCATCCGAATGGTTGTGTTAATGCAGGCTGTATGCCATAGAACAATGTTTGAAAATCAGTAGTTGCCTGCATATTACTTTTGAAAGGAATGTTGTAATTGTTTTCGCAGAAATAACTTTGATTAGGAACACCATGCACCCATGTTTCACCAAAAATGCTGATGTTGGGATACTCATCATACAAGGCTTTGTTACAACGGTTCATAAACGGAAGATCGTTGTATGCATAGGTATCAATGCGCCATCCGTCTATTCCATATTCTTCTACTGTCCATACAGCATGCTGAATTAAAAAATTGGCAACAAATGTATTGCTGTGATCCCAATCGGGCATAGACGGTACAAACCATCCATCGCTCATTATTTTTTTATCGGCAGCTGCTGCATAAGGATCAAACATGATCTGGTCCTTATAATTTGTTTGTGTGAATTTAGGCCACCGGTGAAACCATGTACTGTCGGGTTGATCACGGAATAAAATATGTTCAATACCAACATGATTGTAAACTGCATCCTGTATAATCTTTATCCCTTTTGCATGTGCTGCATTGATCAATTCTTTATATGCCTTATCACCTCCTATTCGTCGGTCAACACGGTAATGATTGGTAAATGCATAACCATGTTCAGTTCTGTTTGGCATATCATTTTCAATCACGGGATTTAACCATAACGCTGTTACACCAAGTTCCTGCAAATAGTCTAAATGATTTTCAATCCCTTTTAAATCGCCACCATGACGGTTGAAAACAGTATCACGGCGAAGTGTTTGATCTTTCATTCCTGCAACACGGTCGTTGGATGGATCACCATTGCTGAAACGGTCGGGCATGATAAGATACATGAGATCCTGAGAAGTTGCTCCATTGGCAAATGCCAATCCCCTGCCGGGCCTGCGGCTTTGTAAATTCAATTCAAAATTTACCGATTGAGTTCCTTTCTTTGATTTGATACCAACCGTTCCCGGTTTTGCAGTAGTGCCAACTGTTACATCCAGTATCACATAATTCTTATTCTGAAACTTATTGACTTTTGTAAGAGTAACTCCGGGATAATTAATAGCGAAGCCTGTATGCTCACCAACATTATTTCCACGGATCATGATCTGAAGTTTATTGTACTTCATACCAATCCACCAGTTGGCAGGGTAAAGTTCATAGCTGCTTTGCGCAAATGAAAAAGTTACTGCAAGCAACAGTAACTTGAAGGTTATAATAATCTTTTTCATACTTAAATACTTATTTTTTCTTCTTTTATTTTAACTGCACCCGGATCGTACACATAAATTACACTTACGGCGGCACAGAGCATAAACACTCCTGCCATTATAATAGCATAAACCGGTTGGTTATTGTATACATACTTTACCATGGGGCCACCAATAATACCATTTAAAATTTGCGGAAGTGTAATAAAGAAATTGAAGATACCCATATACACACCCATTTTACCCGCAGGAATGGAGCTGGATAAAATTACATAGGGCATTGCAAGAATACTGGCCCAAGCTATTCCTACACATGCCATTGAAAACAATAAAAATTCTTTATTGGGTGCAAAGAAAATAGAGATCAATCCAATGCCCCCGATTAATAAAGACAGTGCATGTGTTTGTTTGCGGCCAATTTTATTTGCAATCATTGGCAGGCATAATGCATAACCTGCCGATACAAGATTATATACACCGAATATAACACCCGTCCAGCTTTGTGCTTTACGGTACATATCCGAGCTTCTGTCTTCAATAGGTAAACCCATCACATGTGTTGCAATTGTATCAGTAGTAAATACCCACATACCAAACAAGGCAAACCAACTAAAGAATTGAACAAGGCCAAGCTGCTTCATTGTTCTTGGCATTTTTACCAAATCAGTAAAGATGCTGCTGAGCCCTGCTCCTTTTGTATCGGACTTGCCATGAAATTTTTCATACTCGGCAGGAGGATATTCTTTGGTTTTAAGAACCGTCCATAAAATGCTTAGAATAAAAACGGCAGCACCAATATAAAAACCATATTTCACATTATCTGCCACAACGCCATCGGGTGCACTTTCTGAAACACCTGCATAAGCAAGTATAGCAGGAAGCCATGAACCCATCACTGCTCCAATGCCAATTAAAAATGTTTGAATTGAAAAGCCCATAGTGCGTTGAGAATCGGGTAAATTATCTGCAACCAATGCACGAAAGGGTTCCATGGATAAATTAAAACAGGCATCCATGATCATTAAAAAGCCTGCACCAATAATTACTAATGGGGCAATGGTTCCTAAAATACCTGCATTGGGCATTAAACACAATGCACCAGATGAAAGAATAGCACCAGCCAGAAAATAAGGTCTTCTTCTTCCAAGCTTTGTCCATGTATGATCGCTGTAATGACCAACAATTGGCTGCACAATTAAACCAACAACCGGTGCTGCCAGCCAGAACCAGGAGAGATGTTCAACATCTGCACCATAGTTACGCAGAATGCCACTTGCATTGGAATTCTGTAAAGCAAATCCAAACTGAATTCCGAGGAAACCGAAACTCATGTTGAAAATTTGCCAGAAAGATAATCTTGGTTTTGGAGTAAGTCCCTGCGTTGAAGCTGCACTCATTGTAGTTCCTGCCATAGCAATCGTTTATTTACATCTCTTCTTAGGAGAGACAGATAAAAATAAATCATAACCTTTTCTGAACGTTGTACTGAATCAGATACTAAATCACAAATCCATCAGGAAGGATTGCTCCTTTCTTTACTACAACAATACCATCTTTCACTGTGTACAATGCATGATCAGTATTGGATAAATGACTGCCGCCATTAATGCGCACATCATTTCCAATTCTGCAGTTCTTATCAATGATGGTATTCTTTATATAACAACGTTCACCTATCCCAATTTTCGGAATACCCCGTTCTGATGAACGGACCATTTCTTCCAGTGTTTCGTAATAATCGCCGCCCATGATATAACTGCTTACAATGGTAGAACCCAGGCCAATCCTGCTGCGTATACCAATTACACTGTTTTCAATACGGCTCGCCATAATAATGGAACCTTCAGCAATGATTGTTTTTTCTAATGTAGTGCCACTGATTTTTGCCGGTGGCAGCATACGTGCACGTGTAAATACAGGCTTTTCGTTATCAAACAGATTGAAGTCAGGAATTTCCTGTGTTAATGCAAGATTGGCTTCAAAGAATGAATAAATATTTCCAATATCAGTCCAGTAACCATCATACTGGTAACTGGTTACTTTATATTTTTCAAT
>JANOIQ010000322.1:0-4929 GCA_031407835.1 Chitinophagaceae bacterium | reverse complement strand
TGGGCCATATTAATCACTTCAGCTCTTGACTGTACATGAAGTTTTTCATAAATATTAGCAATATGTTTGCGTACAGTGAGTACACTGATATCAAGTTCGGAAGCAATTCGTTTTGCATCAAAACCATTCACCATCTGCTTTAATATTTCCTCCTCCCGGGGAGTAATCATTTCTGGCAATGCCTGTTTTACTTCAACGGCAGTATCAAAAGCCGACTTCCGCATTAATTGCAGTGCCTTTCTTGCTATGGCAGGGCTCATAGGCGCTCCTCCAAATTCCAATACATTCATAACAGCTTCCTGTAATACTCCGGCCGGTTCATGCTTTAATAAATAGCCTGCGGCACCAGCTTTAATTGCTTCAAATATTTTTTCATCATCATCAAAAACTGTTAATACAATAAAATGAATTTGCTGATACAATGCCTTTGCCAGTTTAATTGTTTCAATACCATCCATCTGCGGCATTTCCAGATCCATAAAAATTACCTGCGGCAATTTTGCCGGTGGAGTTCCCTTTAACTGTTCCATACAATCGTGCCCGTTTGCTGCAACAAAAACTACCTGCATGTTTCCCAACATGCTTATTTTCTGCAGAAACGTGTTTCGATTTACGCTGTTGTCTTCTGTAAGTGCTACTGTATAGTTCATGAATACTATAAAATTATTAATAGCTTGTTCCTAAAAAAATACTCAATTTGAAGTAGGTTCAATAACCACTGATGTGCCATCGGTTTCGTCAGAAAGCCAGTTGATTTCCCAGCCCGCTTCTTTGCTCCTGTTCCTCATATTCTGCAATCCATTGCCACTACCCATTTTCCTGTGCAGTGCCGACATTCCTTTTCCATCGTCAGAAATGGTTACTTTCCATTGCTTTTCAGCTTCAACATAAACCCGTATATTTTTGGCTGAACTGTGTTTGAGTGAATTGATAACAGCTTCCTTTGTTACCTGGTAAAGATGAAAGGCATGTGCAGGAGGTAACAGGATATCTGCATTGATATGCTCAGTTACATCCATTTTAATGTGCGGATAACTGGGGCCGATGCGTTGCATAAACGTTTTAATCCTGTCGCTGATAGCAGTTAAAGAAAGATTGTCTTTTTTCAACACCCAGATGGTATCGTTTAATTGCGATACGATTGATTGTGAATTTATTTTGAGTTCTTTTAAAGCAGCTTCCTGGTTATGATTTATCCCAATCTGATCAACATTGCTTGCAATGGCTGCCGCATAAGCACCTAAATTATCATGCAGATCAGCAGCAATTCTTTTCCGCTCCTGTTCTGCTGCATTAAGAATAGCTTTTGCAGACAATTGCTTTTCTTCACCCAAAGCAAATTCCATTTTTATTTTTTCCTTGCGGCGATAATTTACAAATCCCAGCCAGGTAATAATTGCTGCCATGAGGATAAACAAAGCTGAGCCATAGAGCCAGTAATTTTTTTGCGTTAGAACAAGCTTTTGTTCCAATATCTTTTTTTCATTTTTCTGTATTTCACTGTTTGCCTGCATACCAGCCAGCAGTTTCGTTGAATTGATATTATTGAATGAATCTTTTAATGCAATAATTTCTTCCAGCGTTTGGCCGTACTGAATATTGTTACCTGCTACTTTATAGTTTTCTGCAAGGGCATGATACATCATAAGCAATTGAGAGGAAAGACCACTTTGCTTGGCCATGGCAATTCCCTGTTTACAAAGTTCAATCCCTTTTTGAGTTTGCTTATTGTTGGCATAGTAGCTTGCAAGGCTGCTCATGTCATATACCGTATAAAAAGGATCGTTAAGTTTTTTCCGTATTTCAAGCGCCTCATGCAGCGGAGCTTCTGCCAGGGGAGCCTGTTTGTTATCAATAAAAATTTTTGCCTGCATACTAAGTGCAGTAGCTAAAAAAATGAGGTTATTATTTTCTCTTGCGTCCCTGATAGCAATATCAATATAGTACCTGGCTGAGTCTGGCTGACGGAGCGAATTATAGGCGTTCGCCATATTACTGTATAAAGCACCATAGTTTTTATAAAAGCGTTTATCGGCAGATGTATGTTTGGCTTTGTACAACCAATCGAGGGCTTCCCTGTATTGCTCCATTTCCATTTGTACCCAGCCAATTCCGGTTTTAGCCTGTATTTGTATCAATGTATCTTTTAATGTTTCTGCTGTTTGTATTACCTCCATCAGCTGCGCAAGAGCACCGGTAAATTGGTTAGCTCTGTCTAATATTTTTGCTTTAAAAAATAAAATTCTGAGATAAAAAGGTTGTTCCTCTCTATTTGTTTTGTACTCATTCAGCAATGCCTCTACTATAACAAGAGCACTATCTGTGATATTTTTTCTAACATAATATCCGGCTCTGCAATATGCTGCTTTGTCTGCCTCAGGCTTTTTCTTTGTTTTTAATGCGGTTCTTTCAGCCAGTATAACATAGTGTAAAAGCGTATCTGCATTAATTGCCTGCTCAGATAACTCCACAATCATATTGAGCTTCTCCTCATCATACTTAACACTATTGATTCTCTTCATCAAACTGTCAACCAAAGCCGTTTGACCAATTGATTGGGTGAGCTGCAGTGTGAAGAAAATAAGAAAAGTAAACTGACGTACTGTTTGCATATAAAGGAAGAATCTCTTTTCTAAAAATATTCAATTCCGGCGGTTTAAGCGCAAAATACTGTTGGGTACTACAAATTGAGTATTTGAAAGGGTTTACGCAATACTGAAATTTACATTGAAACAAAAACCATTACTCAAAAAACTGTCATCATGAAAAGAATCGTTATCTGTCTTAGTGTGCTGATTACTTCAATCACGGCATGTAATAAAAAAGAAACGCCAACAGCACCCGCATCCGAAGTTACAGCACCGCCAGCATCACTTTCACTGAATAGTTTCTACAAAAAATATCTTGATGCAGATGGTGTTCCTGTTGTCAGTTCAAATAGTGTGGCCGATGAAGCACTGATCAAGGCCAGGGATATTATAAAATATATGCTGAAGAATATACCTGCCGAAAAAGCAAAAATGATTACCAATAAATTAAGAGTGGGAATCATTGGAGTAAACGAAAAGCCAACCCAAATGCCTGAGTACAGTGATCTGTACACCGCTTTCCCCGGAACCGATTGGGATAACCGGGCAAGAGCTTATGGAGCTACTATACAGCGGCCGCTTACTACCAACTGCGAAGAAAATATGCTGTGCCAGCAAAGTGCAGACAGGTATAAAGGGGAAGAAATTCTTACACATGAATTTGCACATGCCATTCATGAACTGGGCATCCGGTTTACCACACCTGGTTTTGATACTGAATTACAAACAGCATTTAATAATGCAGTTGCAAAAAACCTGTGGACGAATACCTATGCAAGAACAGATATAAGAGAATACTGGGCAGAAGGTGTGCAATGCTGGTTTAATTGCAACCTCGAAGCTATCCCAACAAATGGTGTGCATAACCAGATCAATACAAGAGCAGAACTGCAAACCTATGATGTACCACTATATAACCTCATCAAAAGATATTTTGCCGATGAGAACCGAAAACACGGATGCTATTAAAAATTAAACGGCTTTATTATGAAACTTAAACAGGCAATTCTCTTATCCTTATTTACCGTATCGATACGGAGTGCCGAATGCCAGGTTACTGCTGTTAAGCTGAGTGCTTTCAACACAATACAGGTTGGTGAAAACATACATGCAATCTTAATCCAATCCCCTGATTCATTGAGTATGGTCTTCAGAAATGACAGCAGGATTAAATACTCTTTTTCAAAAAATGTATTGCAGATAAAAGCAAGGAATACATTGATAACAAATAAACTGATTACTGTTTATATCAGGGTGAAAATATCAACCGGCTGATTCTTACCGGAAATGCCAGTGTTACTGCGAAAGGAATATTGCTTTCAGATGAATTAACCATTACAGGAAATGATAATAGTTTTTGTATGCTGGAGACGAATGCTAAAAAAATAAAAACCACTCAAATGAGCGGAAGTAAAATAATTATTGATGGCATGTACACCATCAGCCAATCTTCAGTAAATGGCTATGGCGACATTGTGCTTGAGTATGTAAAAAAAGAACAGAAATTTTTAACCAAAAACTAAATCACTCATGAAAAAAATCTTATACTTACTGATGATACTGGCTGCATATTTTCCATTTAGCAACACAGCATCGGCACAAGCTTCCCCGTTTAAATTAGCCGACTACAAATACAGGACAACAGGCTATAAAGCATTGTCGTTTCTTGGCTCTTCTAATGGATCGTTTGGAACAGGAAATAAAACGGAAAATAAAAATTTCGGCCTATACCCAACTGTGGCCTACCGGCACCAATACAGTACAGATGCCAGGCAATATTACTTTCAGGTGCTGCCTTCAGCATCTCTCAACCTGCAAGACGGTTCAGAAGCTCCTCTTGCAGGAGGAAATACAATAAAATCAAAAAGCTCTAATTTTTCAGCCAGCACAGAGGCATCACTAACTATCCGTGATTTTAAAAAAGATTTTTTTATTGAGTATGGCGGAACAGTGGCAGCAGGTGCTGGTGCAGAGTCGAGAACCCCTTCATCATTTGCTAAAACAAAAACATCTCATTCTAATTATAGTCTTTTGCCTTTTATTGGTGCAGGAAAGGGAAGACTTGAAGACGTATCAGATGCACAAATGGCTTTATTTATTCTCGATGATTTAAAAAATGCAGGCAAACTGAAAAAAGAACTTAGCGAGGCAATGGTTTATGCCTTTAGCCAATTGATAACCCGGGTATATAACCGCCGCATTTTTGATTACAGAAAACGAAGGATGTATGAGCTGGAAAAAATTGATTCGTTTTTCAAAGCCAATGATCTGCTTACATCCTGCGATATTACCAGCTATAATATTATTAATGATAACTGGTCGTTTGCCATACAACCTTCAT
>JANOIQ010000286.1:0-4786 GCA_031407835.1 Chitinophagaceae bacterium | reverse complement strand
GGAACAAAAAAAACGATTGAAAACTACAGTACAGGCAATGGGTTACCCGACAATATCATCCGTTGTGTAAGCCTTGACAGAACCGATAAGAACATTATCTGGCTGGGGTTTCAGCAGGGAGGCATTTGCCGGTTTTCTCTAAATACAAAAAAAGCAACTGTTTTTCCTTCAGCTGAAATTAAAGACAAACAGGTAAATGATATTCTTGTACTGGATAAGCAGGTATGGGTAACAACAGAACATGGTTTTGTACAACTGCACAGAAACGGTCAGCTCATCAGCGCAGAGGTATTCAATAATCCAACACAGTTATCAGTTGATGAAGAAGCAAATGGCTGGCTTATCTGCAAAACGGGTTTATATAAAAATGCCGGTGAAAAATTACAGCTTATTGTAAAAACTTCTGATCAGGCATTGAATGAAGTGCATGATATGTGGCAGGATGAGGAGGATAATACCTGGTACACAACAAGCGGAGCCATTATTAAACAGGAAGCTAATTCTGCCAGTAAAACAATTATCCGTTTACCGGGCTTAGATAATAAAACTGACATCACCTGTCTTTACCAGGATGCAGATCAAAACTTATGGATCGGCACCATGGGTAATGGTATTTACCTGCTGCATACAAAAACAAATGCTGTTACACAGCTAAACAATTTACCCGGTAATGAAAGCATGAGTATCTTATCCATTACCGGAAGAAACAACAATATCTGGATCTCATCATTGCAGGGTATTTTTCATACAACCACAAATGAGCCGCTTGCATTTCAAAATCTTACAGAACTATCGGGCATCGGCATCAATTATATTTATCACATTTATGAAGACAGTAAGGGAAGAGTTTGGTTTGCTACAGATGGAAAAGGATTAGCCATGCTGCATAACAAACGCTTTACTCATTTTGCCGAAAAAGAAGGATTAACAGGCAGGGTTATTTATTCTGTAGCTGAAGATAAACAGGGCGTCATTTGGTGTGCAGCGTTGCAGAAAGGATTGTTTCAGTTTAATGGAAAAACATTTACCAACTTTGGAACAGACAAAGGAATTCCCGACCTGGATATTTCATCGCTCGATACAGATAATAAAGGCAACCTGTTTTGCATCAGCCGTTCTGGCTATTTTTTAATTGATGCAGAAACACAAGCTGTTGTCATACCGGGTAATGAAAAGCAGCTGGGCATTTTCAATACTGATCTTAACAGTACAGATCATACAAAAGATGGGGTGGTATTTCACACAAGCAACGGCATTTTCCGGTATGTATCTCCTTCTTATCAGCAAATCAATCAGCCGCAAACAACCATTACATCTGTTTCCCTTTTTCTGAAAGAAATTAATAAGCAACTTGAACATCAGTTTAAACACGATGAAAACAATCTTTCCTTTTCGTTTTCCGGCATTTATTTTTCTGATCCAACACTTGTGCAATACCAGTATAAACTGGAAGGTTATAATAATGAATGGCAGGCAAGCAGAAATGATGAAGTAAATTTTCCCAAACTGCAACCCGCCAGTTACACATTCCGTGTGCGTTCATCTGTAACAGGAAACTTTGATCATGCAAGCGAAGCTGTTTATACATTTACCATCAGCAAACCTTTCTGGAAACAATGGTGGTTTATCATTCTTTCTATACTGAGCTTTACCGGTTTTCTTGTTTATGTAATTAAAGAACGGGAAAAGACTGTTAAACGCTGGCAGCAGCTGCAAACAGAAAAACTGAAATCGCAATATGAAACACTGAAGAACCAGGTAAACCCACATTTCCTGTTCAATAGTTTTAATACATTACTCAGTATCATTGAAGAAGATCCAAAAAAAGCAGAAGCTTATGTGGAACACCTGAGTGATTTTTACCGCAGAATTGTGAACATGCGTGAAAAAGATTTGATTTCACTGGGCGATGAATTAAACATTATTGACGACTACTTCTTTATTCAGAAAAAACGTTTCGGTAATGCATTGCTGTTTGATAACAGGATAACAGAAGAAGAGAAAACAATCTACAGTATTCCGCCACTTGCCTTACAACTGCTTGCTGAAAATGCTGTAAAGCACAATATCGTTTCAAAAGACAAACCTCTAACTTTGGAATTGTTTGTTGAACAGGAGATGCTGATTGTACAGAATAATATCAATGAAAAAACTACCAAAGAAAAAAGTGAAGGGCTCGGATTACAGAATATTAAAAACAGGTTTTTATTAATTGCCGGTAAAGAAGTAAAGATCGAAACAACAACCTCCCGCTTTATTGTTAAACTCCCTTTAATTAAACAATCATGATCCATGTACTGATTCTTGAAGACGAAGAACCCGCAGCAAAGCGGCTCCGGAAACTGTTAACCGAAACAACAGAAGAAGTGGACGTATTAGCTGTGCTCGACAGTATCAGCGCTGCCAAAGAATGGCTGGCAACTAACAAACATCCTCAATTGATGCTGGTGGATATTCACCTGGCCGATGGCATCAGTTTTGAACTGTTTAAACAGGCAGATATCAGCTGCCCCATCATTTTCACAACAGCTTACGATGAATATGCATTGCAGGCATTTAAACTCAACAGCATCGATTACCTGCTGAAACCCATTAAGAAAGATGAGCTGCAGCAGGCATTAAAAAAATATGCAACCCTTAATACAAAACAGCAGATGAATATTGATCAGCTGCTGGTAGCTATGTCGCAAAACCCTGCTGATAAATACCGCCAGCGTTTTGTGATCCGTTATGGCGAACACATTAAAACCATTGAAACAAAAGACGCTGCTTATTTTTATACAGAAGCAAGAGCTAATTTTTTAGTAACGCAGGATGCAAAACGCTATGTAGTTGATTTTAATCTTGACCAGCTGGAGCAAATGCTGAACCCTGCACAGTTCTACCGCATCAACAGGCAGTTTATTATTTCCATTAATTCTATTGATGAAATGGCAACCTGGACCAAAGGAAGGGTAATGATTAAGCTGAAACCAGCTACAAAACTTGAAACAATTGTAAGCACAGAACGTTCTGCCGATTTTAAAAAGTGGCTGGCAGGCGAATAATTTACCAGTTCAAACAACAGAACATCTGGCTCACACTGGTATGCTTGTTCATCAGAAATGATTAAAGCAACTTTACTTCATTAAACAAATCAGCTATGAAAAAGAATATTGCGGTGATACTTTTCTTAACAGTGAGTTTGTTTTCCTGTACAAAAAAATCAGGCAATAATCCGGCTGATCCGGCAATTACCACAGGCACCTGGCGCATCAGTTATTACTGGGACAAAACAGATCAAACAGCTAATTATAACCCATACATTTTCATGTTTAATACTGATGGCTCCTTTATGGGTCATACCAGCAGCAGCATGATAACCGGCACCTGGAGTGAAACGGGCACAAGGCTCACCATCAATTTTGCATCAGATCCCGTACTATCCAAACTTAACGGCAACTGGCTCAAAACCGAAAAAACTGCCACAAATATTAAGTTGAAAGATGATGATCCATCCCAGGACGATCAACTGTTTTTAGTGAAGAACTAACCCGTCTTAAAACCACATCCTTCCAAACAAGCCATTAAGGCCGCATCTCTTTGTTGGTGCGGCTTTTTCAGTTACATTTGCACTACATCAGGCGGATTTGTTTATTGTTCGGCTACAACAGAACTAATAAACGTCAACTAAACTCTCCCAGTTTTTTATAACGTTTATAGTTCAGCCAGCAGATATTGTACAGGTGTCATCAACTTCATGCAACTCATGTTGTGTAAAGCAGGCGCTTTCAGTTAAACTTTTCAGCCTTTCTTAATCACCACTTCATGCCTTAGTGCTTTTGTGGCAAAAAAGATTTTTTATGAATGATATTAAGAAAGAACTACAAAAAAGAGTCCTCATCATTGATGGAGCCATGGGCACAATGATTCAGCGTCATAAACTTACTGAAGCTGATTACCGTGGCGAACGGTTTAAAGACTGGCCTACAGATGTAAAGGGAAATAATGATCTCTTATCAATTACACTTCCTGATATTATTAAGGATATTCATAAGCAATATTTAACGGCAGGTGCTGATATTATTGAAACCAATACATTCAACAGCCAGGCAGTTTCATTAGCCGATTATGGAATGCAAAGCTTGGCCTATGAATTAAATATTGCTTCAGCAAAAGTGGCAAAAGAAGCAGTCGCTGAATTTCTTGCTTCACCCGAAGGGAAAGACCGGAAAGGCGCATGGGTTGCCGGAGCTATCGGACCCATGAGCAAAACATTATCTCTTTCACCAGATGTAAATAATCCCGGTTACCGTGCAGTAACATTTGATGAAGTGGCCAATGCTTATTACGAGCAGGTAAAAGGTTTGGTGGATGGTGGTGTTGACTTGCTGCTCATTGAAACCATCTTTGATACACTCAATGCCAAAGCAGCCATCTTCGCTATTAAGAAATTTTATCACGATACAAAACTGCCTGAGCTGCCGATCATGATCAGCGGAACCATTACTGATGCAAGCGGCAGAACATTAAGCGGACAAACACTGGAAGCGTTTTATATTTCCATGATGCATGCCAATCCATTAAGTATTGGTTTAAACTGTGCATTGGGTGCTCATGAAATGCGTCCGCATATTGAAGAGCTTTCACAAATTTCTTCCTGTTATGTATCTGCTTATCCCAATGCCGGTTTGCCGAATGCAATGGGTGAGTATGATGAACATCCGGAAGATACGGGTCATTATTTGGAAGAGTGGGCAAAAGAAGGTTGGGTGAATATTGTAGGTGGATGTTGTGGAACCACACC
>JANOIQ010000268.1:0-20488 GCA_031407835.1 Chitinophagaceae bacterium | reverse complement strand
ACTGCAATTTCTGCATCAGTTGGATTACTTCTATGCTCTTTTACAAATTCTTTGAGAAGACCATATGTTGCAGGATCGGCTGTTAAATAATTATAAGCAGTGTTCAAATTATCAGCGTCTAAAGCCCCTCCTTCGGAGGGGTTTGGGGAGGCCCCTTCGGAGGGATTTAGGGGGGCTTGTATATATCTTCTTGCATCCTCACCTCTCAATCCCGGGGCATGTCCATCAATAGGTTTACCCAATTCATGCGCTGCTTTTATTTTCTGCATCACTTCTTCATCGGCATGTAACACACCGGGGAAGTTCATCATTTCACTCAGGTATTTGATTTCATCTTTCTGCAGCAAGGCTTTCACATCGGCTGCATTCAACACAGCACCTGCTGTTTCAAAAGTGGTGGCGGGTACACAACTGGGAGCGCCAAAGTTGAATTTAAACGGAACTGTTTTTCCGTTTTCAATCATATAATCAACGCCGGCCATGCCACATACATTGGCAATCTCATGCGGATCGCTAACTGTTGCCACCGTACCATGCACCACTGCCAGTTTTGCAAATTCAGAAGGCACCAGCATGGAGCTTTCGATGTGTACATGTGAATCGATAAAACCCGGAAGGATGAACCCTCCCCCTTCAGGGGGAGATGGAGGGGGTAATTGTTTGATTGTTTTTATTTTCCCGTTTTCAACCTCTACTTCGCCGTAAAAGATCTCTTTTGCGAAAATATTCACCACATTGCCTGCAACCTTAAATGAACCCTTTCCATCCATGATTTGTTATTTGGGATTAGTGGCTCAAGATACTGGATAGAAGGAACACTTTATTCCACAAGTCCGTCATAAATTTGGCTACTTAAAACAATGTATACATGAAAAAGCTTGCAATGCTGATGCTTTCACTCACTGGCATGATAGCAGTCAATGCACAAACAGTTGACGAAATCATCAATAAATATATCGAAGCGGTGGGTGGAAAGGATAAACTTGCTTCCATCAAAAGTCTTTATATGGAAGGAACCAGTGTAATGCAGAACGGGGCAGAGATTACACAAAAAATGTGGAAAGTGGATGGAAAGCTGATGCGTCGTGAAATTAGTTCCTCCATGTTCAACATGATTTCAGTAGTAACAGATAAAGAAGGCTGGAGCCAGAACCCAAGAAGTAATGGAAATTTTGAACCTATGACTGCTGAAATGGTAACAGGTATGCAGAGTGAAACTGATTGTGCCGGGCCATTGGTGAATTACGCTGCCAAAGGACACAAAGCTGAACTGATTGGTAAAGAAGATGTGGAAGGAACAGAATGCTGGAAAATCAAACTCACCCTGAAGAGCGGAAGGGATATTACTTATTTTATCAACCCCACTACGTTTTATATTGACCGTATGGCAACAACCGGCGGTGGTTTTGGTGGCGGAAGAGGTGGTGGCGGAGGCCAGGGTGGTGCTCCAAGAGAAACAAAGATTGACTACAGTGAATACAAAAAAACTGACGACGGTTATGTGTTTGCGTTTAAAACTACCGTAGTTGGAATGGGTGGTGGCCTGTTTTTTGAAAAAATTGAAGTAAACAAACCAGTTGACCCCAAAGCATTTAAACCGGAAGTGATTCAGTAAATAAAAAACTGCAGCTTGAACGTAACATTTTTCTTTTCTTTACAACTTATACTAAAATAAAAAACATCAAAAAATGAAATCAGTGAAATTATTCAGCCTGTTTGCAGCAACCGCATTCAGCTTAGCAACTGTAAAAGCACAAACAGCTGACGAACTAATCAGCAAACATATTGAAGCAGTGGGTGGAGTGGAGAACTGGAAGAAAGTAACCAGCCTTGTACAAACAGGAACAATGGCTGTGCAGGGAATGAGCATCGATGTAGTAAATACAGTGGTTCATAAAAAAGGATCCAGACAGGATATTACTATTATGGGAATGGCTAATTATGTGATCATCACCCCAACTGCGGGCTGGACTTATATGCCTATTCAGCAAAAAACCGAAGTTGAACCAATGACAGAAGAGCAGGTAAAGCAGGCTCAGGATGGATTGGATCTTCATGGAAGCCTGATTGACTACAAAGCAAAGGGCCATTCAGTTGAGTTACTTGGAAAAGAGGATGTAGATGGCACAGAATGCTTTAAACTGAAAGTAACCAAAAAAGATGGCGGAGTAGAAACAGATTTCATTGATCCCAAAACCTACTACATTGTTAAGAGTACACAGGTAAAAAAAGCAGATGGACAGGAAGCAGAAGTTTCCTATGCATTTTCTAATTTCCAGAAACTTCCGGAAGGTATTGTTGTGCCAATGGGCATGACTGTTCCTCTCGGTCCGGGTATGAATGCAGATTTTACCATTGCTAAAGTTGAGGTAAATAAAGCTGTTGACGAATCAATCTTCAAACCAGCGAAGTAATTATTATCTTTCTGATATGAAACCCCGGCCCAATGTGTCGGGGTTTTTTTTCTAAACTAAAATTAATGTTATGAGAAAAATCTTTTCCACCTTTTGCCTGCTTCTCAGTTGCAGCACATTGATACATTCGCAGATTAACTCATCCACTTTCGGGATGATGGAAGCAAGACATCTTGGTCCCGGCACTATGAGCGGACGCATAACAGAGATCGTTGGTGTAAACAGCGATGGTAAAACAATTTATATTGGTACTGCCGGTGGTGGTATCTGGAAAACTGCCAATGCAGGTGCATCATTCAAACCGGTTTTTGATAAGTATATTCAAAGCATCGGTGCAATGGCGATTGATCAGAAAAATCCAAAGACAATTTATGTTGGAACAGGTGAAAGCAATATGCGTAACTCTGTTTCTATTGGTGATGGTATGTATAAATCAACAGATGCCGGTGACAACTGGACAAAAATCGGTCTCGACAGTACGGAACATATTTCTAAAGTAATTGTAGACCCAAACAATTCATCAGTTATTTATGTGGCAGCACCCGGTCCTTTGTGGAACGACAGCAAACACCGTGGGTTATACAAATCAACCGATGCTGGTAAAACATGGGAAACCAGTTTATACATCAGTGAAAAAGCTGGAGTGGCTGATGTGGAAATTGATCCCACCAACTCCAATGTATTGTACGCTACTTCATGGGAGTTCCGCCGTTTGCCTTATGCATTCAACAGTGGCGGAACAGGAAGCGGCATTTATAAATCAACCGATGCAGGTAAAACATGGAAAGAGTTAAGTAATGGTTTGCCGAAAAAACCATTTGGTCGTGTGGCCATTGCACTGGCACCATCATCGCCACAAAATTTATGGGCCATTGTTGAAAGTGAAAATACCGGCCTGTATATTTCTGCTGATGGCGGTGAAACATGGAAACAGCAAAGTGCAACAAGTAACATTGTTTCAAGACCATTTTATTTTTCTACGCTTGAAATAGATCCGAAAGATCCCAAGCGGGTTTATCGTCCGGCATTTTCATTCTCTTATTCAAGTGATGGAGGATTTTCTTTTGCTGATGCAAGCAATGAAGGTGGTTGGGTGCATAGCGATCATCATGCGTTATGGATCAATCCCAACAACACCAATATTTTATACTTAGGCACTGATGGTGGAGTTTATTTCAGTTTAGATCGTGGTGCAACCTGGAAGTTTTGCAACAACTTACCAGTGGGGCAGTTTTATCATGTAAGTACAGATAACCAGAATCCCTACCGCATTTATGGTGGGTTACAGGATAATGGAAGCTGGGTTGCTCCAAGTGCAGTACCAGGTGGTGTGTTGAATGGCGACTGGAAAGCAATTTATGGTGGTGATGGTTTCTGGACACAACCTGATGCATTTGATCCTGATATTGCTTATGCTGAATACCAGGGAGGAAATGTAAACCGTGTAAATATTAAACAGGGAACAAGTGTGGGCATTCAGCCACAAGGTGCTGCAGGCGATGAAAAACTCCGTTACAACTGGAACACACCAATTATAATTGGAGCGAAGAATAAAAAAAACATCTATGCAGCCGCTCAGTATTTATATAAGAGTACCGACCGTGGTGCTAACTGGACAAAAATTTCTCCCGACTTAACCACAAACGATAAACGTAAACAGGAACAGGAAAAAAGTGGTGGCTTAAGTATGGATGTAACAAGTGCCGAAAATCATTGTACCATTTTTACCATTGCTGAATCGCCATTGGATGAAAATTTTATTTGGGTGGGAACAGATGATGGTAACCTTCAATACACAACTGATGGAGGAAAAACATGGACCAACGTTGCAGCCAATTATGCAGCTGCAGGAATTCCTAAACAAACCTGGGTGAGCAGTATTGAACCATCGCAGTATGATAAAAACTTAGTGTATGCTACGTTTGATAATCACAGCTATGGCGATCATAAAACCTATATTGCTGTAAGCAGTGATATGGGTAAAACATGGAAGAAGTTTGAAAGCAATGAGTTTACCGGCTTTGCACATAAGATCAAAGAAGATATCGTTAATAAAAATTTATTATTTGCGGGAACAGAAATGGGATTGTTTGCAAGTGTGAATGGAGGTAATGAATGGTTCCGCATGAAAAATAATATTCCCTGGTATGCATTGGTAAGAGATATTAAAATCCAGGAGCAAACAAATGATCTTGTACTGGCAACACATGGCCGTGGAATTATTATTGTAGAAGATATTTCACCCATGCGCAATATCACAGCAACTGTTGCAGCGCAGGATGTTGCTTTGCTCAACAACAAGCCTATTACATTAACCATGGGAAAATATGCAGGCGGTTTTCAAAATGCAAGCGGAGACTGGAATGGCGGACTTCCATCAACCATTACACCCATACAGTATTATTTAAAAGAAAGAGCGAACAGCATTCAGATGGAAGTGTATGATAAGGATGGTAAGCTTATTCAAAAGCTGGCACCAACCAACAGAAAGGGATATAATAAAGTTGTATGGAATCAGCGAAGCACTCCACCAAAAACAGCAAAGGGCGGTAACCAGAGGGAACAGGCAGCTTTCCTTGCACCACAGGTATTTCCCGGTGATTATACCATTAAGGTGAAAGTAAATGGCAAAGAATATTCACAGGTGATAAAAATGCAGCACGATGAAACCAATAAAGATTTTACGTTGCAGGACAGGGAACTGCAATACAAAACCGGGCAGGAATTATTTGCGATGAATGAACGTTTGGCAAAACTGGTGGATAGTATCAATGAAACGCAAACGATGCTGAAGAAACATATTGATTCAACACAAAATAAAAAAACAAAAACATTGCTGCAGGATTACTGGAACAAACTGGAAGAACTCCGTTTAACATTGGTGCCACCGGTGATGAAAGGAACCGGTGATTTGAAACGGTTACGTTCTGACATCAGTGAAGTATATGGCTCTGTGGTTGGACAGGAAGCAAGACCAGGCAACCTGCAGCTGCAAAGAGCAGAAGTACTGAAAGGAGAAATTACCAAGGCTGAGCAAAAGAACGAACAACTAAAGCAGCAGTTTGAAAAGAAAGTGATGGATGCAATTCAGAAAGAAATGCCGAAGCGGCCGGATATAAATAAGCCGGTGAAGAATTAAGAATGAAAGTAGTTGTCTATAAACAAAGAGCGGCGCCATCGGCGCCGCTCTTTGTTTATTTCTTCTTTCCCCATTTCTTCATATCTAAATAATCAAGAAAGTAAATCACTTTCAGCGAAATATTATTATTCTGATCTGCTTCTAATGTATTGCCGAAGTTTTTAAAGTAATCCTTCTCAATGGCATTGGCAAAACTATAGATCGAATTTTTCCAAACAATATTCAGGAAGCTGCCCGGTGCAAACTGCCAGGTGTACACCATATCAATATTGAAGAAGTTTACATTTTGGTTCACATCTTTATTGAACACCGTATTGCTTACAAGTTTACCATTTGTTTGTAACGTAAAGAATTCTTTGTTTTCAACCGTACTCATATAATGCCGCATACGGTAAGTGATACCCATCTTATTGGTGAAATTATACTTGAGAGTTATGATATTTTCAATGGTATTACGTTGGCGGCGGGCAAAAATAATATCATCGTTCGTTTCAATGGTGGTAAAGCCGATGTTGTTAAACCGTGGTTGCAGGCTGAGACGATGAGTAACTGAAAATTTACTGTTGAACCGCATGGTTTGCCCAACAGTTAAATCAACGGCCTGTGAAGAATAGAAATTGATAATACGGCGTGTAAAACCTTCTGCAAAGAAGGAATATTTTTTTGACTGGTTACTGTTTACCCATCCGCCAATAGCAATGCTTGGATTACGGGTAAAGTAATAACCGGTTTTACGGGGTTCATAAAAATCATTTTCATTGCTGTTAGCACCCAGGTAAAAACCCAGCCACCATAATTTCTTGTTTTGTACTTCTCCATTGAAATTGAAATTGCCGATCTGGTACGTTTTATCTATTCCTGCAATGGGAGTATATAATTTACTTATTCTGGCATTGAAGTTGAGGAAAATGCGGTTGTACCAGCTTTTAGGCTCTGTCCACCTGTACCCGGCATGCAATCCATGATCTAAGTAGTTATTATTTGTAAAAAAGCCAAGATCACGGTGTGTGTATTTGGTATCCATTAGTTCCTGAAACACATTAAACGTAAAACGTCCACTTGTTTTTCCAACATACATATTGTGATTATATCCGCTTTGTGTTTTACCACCGGGTAAATACCCAATTAAATGACTCATGGCGAATTTGCCGCCGGCATTCCACATATTTTTTTTGTTATTGAAATCAAACAGGGCAGCTGTTACATTAGCATCATAATTACTTCCGTTTCGCAGCACGTTGGTATTAATCAATGAAATACTGCTGTTGTTTTTTAATGATTGATTCAGCACCAGGATATTATAATTCGTTAAAGGATCTGTTTCGATCTTGCGTTGCTCTTTAGTAACTGTATTTTCAGCAGTAGCATATTGTGTTTTGGTGATGGCATTTAAAAAACCTATTCCCAATCCGCTTTGGGTACGACCGGAAATTTTTGATGCGTTGATCAATTTTGATTCCGATGGATTCCGGATAATTTTTTCATTGCCTGAAAGTGAATTATTTACGTCGTAATAATGCATGGGAGAGCCACCGATTCTCCTTGAATAGAACAAACCTCCTTTGCTGAACAGCTCTGTTCCTTCTGTAAAAAAATTCCTGTTTTCATTGAACCGTACTTCAAATGGTGTAAGATTCAATACCTGGTTATCACTTTGCACCTGTCCAAAATCAGGAATAAGTGTTGCGTCTAAAGTAAATGCCTGGTTTAATCCATACTTCACATCTAAACCACCATTTACCTGGTTGGTTAAGTTTTTTGAGCCAGGCTGATTCAATGGATAATGATTGCTGTAAACAGAAAAATAAGGAGAGAATTGTAAACGAACAGGAGGTTTGATATTAGTGATACCGGTCCATAAACCTTCCTGTGTTAAAAAACCATTCACATTAGGATCAATCGGGTTCCATGTATTTTGTTGTTGGGTTTTTTGCCTGCGACGGGTAATATTTACGCCCCAGTTCTGTACTTCCTGTTTACCAAAACGAATAGCACCATAGGGGATGAACATTTCAAAACTCCATCCATTATCATGAATCACTACAGCACTTTTCCATACTGCATTCCAACTGAAATCTTCACTGTTGCCATTACTGTTGGGCGACATTTTTGCATCCCATTGCTCGTTGAGAGGTGTAACAAAATATTCAAAACCATTCAGGTTGTCATGATAAGTATCAAAAATGATCCCGATATAATCATTATTGCCAAACCCATCTCTTCCTTTTAATTCTCTTGCAATACTGTCTTTTGTTCGTTCATGTAAAAATCCACCAAAATAAATTCCTTCATTCGTATACATCAGGTAGGTAACCGATTTGTTTTCTTCATCTTCCGGCGCACCAATCTTTGGCCTGAACTCAATAAAGCCGGTTGCCATGGCAGCATCACGCCATGCACTGTCGTTCAGCAGTCCATCAATTATTACCGTTTGTGTTGTTCGTTTTGCAGGCAATTGTTTGGGAAGAGGTTTTACTGTTTGTGCAAACGACAAAAAAGCTGTGCATACAGCAAGAGAAAGAAGTGTTAGTAGTTTCATTGTTATTGATGAAAAGGTTTTACTTAAAGTATCCGTAAAAGTAAATTTGTTGCATGCCTTATTTGAAAAAATTTGATTGATGGCGAAGGGGTTGTCAGATTTATACAGCAGCAAAGAATCATTCCTGCTAATTTGATGATGAGCGGCATTTAATACGGATGAAATGAGAGGATTCAGAAGTGCTCCTTTTCTCAAAAGCTATGCCGTTTATGACCAGGGCACATGTAATTATTTTAAAAATTTTATAAAAGGGTGTAGTAAAGAATGATTGTTTTACAGGAAGAAATAAACCGACAGAAATAATCTATGGGTAAAAGACATGAGATAGTTATTGAAAAAATTCTAACTTACCATCAATGGTGACGAAAAAATATTTCTTTATTTCGGGGGTATGTATGATTGGATTATTTTTTCTGATGTACCTGTTTCTGCGTGCAGATACTTTATCAATGACAATTGATGAAAGCAGTACCTGCGATGTGGCAGATGCATCCGGTCGGGATATCATGTTTTCAAAACACCTCTTCAACAGCGCTAATAATCATATTCTTAATTCTTTATTGCTGAAAAAAAGCGTTGAAGTATTTGGTTGGCACGAATGGAGTATCAGGCTGCCAAATGTGCTGGCTTTTATTGTTTATTTTTTTGCCTGCCTGCTGATTATGAACAGACTCAGTTCTGATTATCTTATCAGATTGGCCGGGCTTATTATATTCTGTTCACCCCATTACCTGCTTGATTATTTTTCACTGGCAAGAGGATACGGAATAGCTGTGGCATTTGAAATGATGGCACTCTTTTTCTTTATTCAGTATTTTTCAATACATAAACGGGTAATGCTTTTGTATGCTTTCGGCTTTATAGCATTGGCCTCCTATGCAAATTTTACCTGGCTCAATGTATTAGTTGGAATGTTTGTTGTAGTAAACATATCTGTACTGATGGATATTGGAAAGCCATTCAGGTTTAATCAACTTCTTTCAAGGCTGCTGTACATTAATTTGTATCCGGTTATAATCAGTATTATTTTCTTTGTGCTAAGTTACAAACCCATTTCTTTTTTAAAAGGAAAGGATGAGTTTAAATGGGGCGCAGAAACATGGGCTGCTTCCATGCATTCTTTTGTCAATAATCTTCATTATTCTCAGTCTGGCTTCCTTCTCAGTCAAGATGTAAGAATTCTGCTGATCAAATTGTTTCTGGTCATTAGTATAGTTGTTGCCGGAGTAATATCCGCAAAGTATTTCTCTCAGTGGAGAAATGAAAAGCCGACCGCCTTTAAAGATCAACAGTTAGTAATTTCACTTTTATTGTTATTAGTAATTATCTGTTCTACAATTTGTCAACAGTATCTTATTCATACAAATTATATTGATGGACGTAAGGCGCTTCTTTACGTGCCCGTTATACTTTTACTTCTTACAGGAACTCTTTCCTGGCTTACAACGTATAAGAAAAGTTATGGCAAAGTTGCCTGGTTTTCATTCTGTACAATTTGCAGTATACATTTTGTGAGCATTTTTAATTTTAAATCGTGTAACGAATGGTGGTTCGATGCAACCAGTAAGTCGGCCTATTTGTATATTGTAAATGATTCTTCAGCGGTACCCAAACAAACGGCTGTAAACTGGCTTTTCTTTCCATCAATAAATCTTTATAACTACCGGTTCTATGGGGGAGCTATTCCTTCACTCTCAAAGACAAATGAGATACAGAATTTTGATTCTATCAACTATGTATATGTTATCGGAGATGAAATCCGAACTATTCCTCCTGTTTTTAAACCCGTAAAACGTTACTTGTGGGACAGGTTTATTTTAAAAAAGGATACGGCAGCTTATAAGACCGAGGTTGCTCAGTTTATAATGAATGAGCGAAAAAAATTAACCGGTGCTGATTTTGCCGAATTGTATTGGCGACAAAAAGCTGATTCTTTTTTGCTAAAGCAACGCACAGAAATGAACTGGGCAGCCCTTCTATACAGCGAATAGGAATCTGCAATTTCAAGGCTTCGGCACCACTCATACAAATCAATCAGCAATTGAATGTTTGATTCAGATTCCTTCGTACATTCAAAATCTAAACTAATCAGTATGAGAAAAATAATAATGCTTGCGGGCACATGTATTTGTGTGCTTCTTTCTTTTGGTCAGAAAAAAAACAAAATTACTTCAACTGTTATTGCAGCCTCCGCTGAAAGCGAACTCTATTCCCAGTTAAAATACAGGTCTATTGGTCCCTACCGTGGAGGAAGAAGTGCTGCCGTTACGGGTAGTTATAAAAACAAGACTACTTTCTACATGGGTGCTACCGGTGGCGGAGTATGGAAAACCAGTGATGGCGGCAGCAACTGGAAAAACATCAGCGATAAATATTTCGGCTCATCTATTGGCGCAGTAGCAGTAGCACCAAGCGATGAAATGGTATTATATGTTGGCGAAGGAGAGAATACCATGCGTGGTAATGTGAGTGAAGGATTAGGTGGAATGTGGCGCAGTGAAGATGGCGGAAGAAGCTGGAAGAATATCGGCATCAAAGATGGCAGGCATATCATCCGCATTGTTATTCATCCACGCAACCCTGATATTGTTTGGGTAGCAGTTGTTGGACATTTATTCGGGCCAAGCAACGACCGTGGAATTTTTAAAACAGAAAACGGTGGTAAAAGCTGGAAGCACGTGTTATTTATCAATGATCAAACTGGCGCTTCTGATTTAGTAATGGAGCCTGGTAACCCATCCACTTTATATGCAGGAACATGGCGTGTAATCCGTACACCTTACAGTTTGGAAAGTGGTGGTGAAGGAAGTGGTTTATATAAATCAACAGATGCCGGTGAAACATGGACCAATGTTTCCGGTAAAAAAGGATTGCCTAAAGGAGTATGGGGAATTACTGCTGTTGCATTTGCTCCATCCAATCCTGAACGGATTTATTCCATGGTTGAAAATGCAAATGGTGGATTGTTCCGCAGTGATGATGCTGGTGAAACCTGGCAGCTGATGAGCAGTGATAATAATATCCGCCAGCGTGCGTGGTATTATACCAAAGTATTTGTTGATCCGAAAAACCAGGATGTGGTGTATTGTCCTAACGTTAACTTTATGCGTAGTCGTGATGCTGGTAAAACCTTTCAATCAATCAGAACACCACATGGTGATCATCATGATTTATGGATTGATCCGGAAAATGGTGACCGGATGATTGTTGCTGATGATGGTGGTGCACAGGTAAGTTTCGATGGAGGAAATAACTGGAGCACTTATGTGAATCAGCCAACAGCACAGTTTTATCGTGTATCAACTGATAACAGCTTTCCTTACCGCATACTCGCAGCACAGCAGGATAATTCGACGGTGCGTATTAAGAGCCGCACCAACGGAGTTGGAATTACAGAAGATGATTGGGAAGTAACTGCAGGAAATGAAAGTGGTTATGTAGTAGCCGATCCAAATAATCCTGATATCGTATATGGCGGAAACTATGGGGGTTATTTATCAAGGCTCGATCATAAGACTGGTGAGAACCGTGCCATAAGTGTATGGCCCGATAATCCAATGGGTGCAGGTGCTGATGTACAGAAGTACCGCTTTCAATGGAACTTCCCCATTTTCTTTTCACCCCATAATCCAAAAAAAATATACTGCGCAGGGAATGTATTGTTTGCAACAGAAGATGAAGGGCAAACATGGACAGCACTTTCACCCGATTTAACAACCAATGATAAAACAAAACAAAAGTCAAGCGGTGGCCCTATTACACAGGATAATACAAGTGTTGAATACTACTGTACCATTTTTACCGGCACAGAAAGTTTTATAGAAAAAGATTTATTGTGGACAGGCAGTGATGATGGTGTAATACATGTAAGCAAAGATGGAGGTAAGAACTGGGAAAATGTTACACCGAACGATGCCCCCAAGTCAATGATGTGGAATTGTGTAGATGTTGATCCCTTTAAAAAGGGTACAGCTTATTTTGCTGGTACAAGATATAAGCTCGATGATTATACTCCTTACATCTACAAAACAGAAGACTATGGTAAAACATGGAAGCTGATCACCAATGGAATCAATAAAATGCATTTTGCCAGAGTGATGCGTGCCGATCATAAACGGGCCGGTTTATTGTATGCAGGAACAGAATTCGGGATGTATATTTCTTATGATGATGGGGCTAACTGGAATTCTTTTCAACTGAATATGCCTGTTGTTCCAATAACAGATATGACCATCAAAGAAAATGATCTCATCATAACTACGCAGGGAAGAAGTATTTATATGCTGGATGATTTAACGGTATTGCAGCACGCAAAAACAGAAATTCTTAATAAGAATCTGCATGTGTTTAATGTAAACCCAACCTGGCGCATGCAGGTGAATCCATTTGCAGGAAGATTCGGAGCACCACGCATTGCTGGTGAAAATCCACCGGCGGGTGTGCTGATTAATTTTTATGCAAAAGATGTAACCGACAGTACAAAAGCATCTGTTACCATCATGGATAAAAATAAAAAGCTGATCAAAATATTTTCTGTTGAAGGGAAAGAGAAACTGACAATCAAAAAAGGGTTGAATCAATTTTCCTGGAACCTGTTATATCCGCCTGCTGAACCAAGTGAGGGAATGATTTTATGGAACGGAGCACCCGGAACCATTACCGCACCCCCCGGAAATTATTTTGCAAAAATTAAAGTGGGAACTGATTCAACTGAAGTGCCTTTTGTTGTAAAAGCCGACCCGAATTACAAAATGACACAGGCAGAATATGATGAACAATTTACCTTCTTATCTTCTGTGCTGAATAAATTCAACGAAGTACAGAATGGCATCAAAGATATCCGTGCATTGCGTACACAAATCAATGAGTTTGTAGCAAGACAGGGAAAAGATTGCCCCAAAGAAATGAAAGATATGTCTGCAAGTATGGTGAAGGATTTAACAGCGATTGAAGAAACCCTGTATCAAACAAAATCAAAAAGCGGACAGGATCCATTGAATTTCCCCATCCGCATTAACGATAAGTTGAGTGGTGTGTTTGATGTAGCCAACAGCGGGTTCAATGCTCCAAGCAAACAATCAAAAGAAGTATTTGCTGAGTTAAGTAAACAGGCCGATGAGCAATTGAATAAACTGAAAAAAATTGTTGCGGAAGATGTGCCGAAGTTTAATCAATTGATTAGGGATAAAAGTTTGCCGGTGATTGGGGTGAAGTAAGTGCAGAGGTGACACCTTTTGAAAAGGTGTCACCTCTTTTTTTTTGCAGCTTTTTTGTATATTACTACATGAGCATACCGGAAAAATATCTTGCAGCTTTTGAAGAACAGAAAGTTTATCATATTTATAACCGCACAAATAATAAGGAACTGCTGTTTAAATCGGATGAGAATTATTTTTATTTTCTAAAACAGTATCGTAAGTATTTATATCCCTTTGTTCAAACTCTCTCTTACACCCTTCTTCCAAATCATTTTCATCTGGTTATCCGGGTAAATAAAGAGGATGAAATAAGCAAATACCTGTTATCAGTTAATTCCGGATCTCTTATTAAAACAGAAAGGCTTTTTTTAGAACAGCCTGACAAGCATTTCTCTGATCTTATTGAAGCGGCTTTTCATCGTTTTTTTACTTCCTACTCAATGGCTTTTAATAAAATGTATAGCAGGAATGGCAATTTGTTTCACAGACCTTTTAAACGGATTCAAGTTGAGAATGATTTGCAATTTTGCCAGTTAATGGTATATGTCCATGCCAATGCACAAAAGCATCGTTTAGTCAGAATTTTCAGTGATTATAAATGGAGTTCATATCATTCTTTTGTATCGAATGGGGCTACTTTGCTTGATCGGGAATACGTTTTTTCTGTTTTCGGGGATAAAGAACAGTTTATTGATTTTCATACTACTCAGTCAGATTATTATTATAATCTTAATAATTCAATTGAGGATTAATTAGAGGTGACACCTTTTCAAAAGGTGTCACCTCTGTGGTTTCTTTTATCTGCTGTGCCGTCTGCTACTTATTACAGGAATATTTTACTATCCCAAGTAGAACAAACACGGCACTGAAGCAACCAAAGTTGCTTTGTATAATGTATTTTGCATATTCTATTTATGAATGAGAATTACATAAAACTGCAACCTGCGAAGTCCATTTTAATAATTGGTATATGTACTTATTCTGTTTTGTTTTTTTATGCAGGTTACTTTTTTAAGGAACGAACAGTTTTTCTCGATGCTGCTTTTCAATTATTCAGTATTTTAAAAGATAATGACTTTGCCATTCAAATAAACAGATTTGGTGCGTTTTTTACACAGCTATTTCCGTTAGCTGCTTCAAAATTGAACTTGTCACTTACAACAATTGCCTTTTTTTATTCTGAAGGCTTTGTTCTTTTTAACTTTATTTGTTTCCTTTTGATCTTATTGGTATTCAGGAATAATAAATTGGCTTTAGCTCTTTTACTTTTCAATATTTTAATGACTACTCATAGCTTTTACTGGATACAATGCGAATTAATGCAGGGTATTGCGTTTGGATTTGTTTTCCTTGCCTATACTGAGGCTATTTATCAAAAAGAACAGCTGCCATCGCATAGTCTCATTTTCCTGCCGGTTTTCATGTTCTTTCTAATTTTCTTTTACCCTTTAATGCCAGTTATTATTGTTTTTGGATTGGCCTATGGGTGGTTAAATAACCCCGGTAAGAAGGTAAGATATATAGTAACAGGTGCTTGCTTTCTTTTAATGGTTTATCTCAAATTAAAATTCTTTAAAAATTATTATGACACAGAAGCAATGCTGCGGCTGGATAATTTCTATGCACTGTTCCCAAATTATTTCAGTGCAAAGTCATTTAAAGATTATGCGTATTATTTTACCCATGACTACTATTTTGCTCCGATTTTTTTGCTTACATTGATATTATTTTACCTGTATAAAAAGCGTTGGATAAAACTATTATTGCTTTTGGGTTTCTATCTTGGGTTTTCGATTTTAATGATTGGCACCTATCCGAATGGCGCAGATCAGTTTTATTTAGAACCACAATACTCAATACTGTCTTTTTTCATTGTACTCCCTCTTTCTTATGAATTGCTGCCTTCAGTTAAAAGACAAATTACATTTGTCATTATTATTATTTTCATTATTATGGTTTCTTTAACCAGGATCTGGAATGCGCACCATCATTATACTGCCCGCTTAAACTGGTTTAGAGATATCCTGAAAAATACAACTGTAACAAATAGTCAAAAAATAATCATACCTAAGCAAAAAGTGCCAATGGAGAGAGTTTTAATGACATGGGGAAGTTCTTATGAATTCTGGCTTCTATCTACCATTGAGCAAGGTATATCAAGATCAATTATTATTGAAGAAGCACCCAATGAGTTTGATTATGAAATGGACAAAAACAAAGGGATAATTACAAAGTGGGGATTTTATAATTATTCTGACCTGAACGAAAGATATTTCAATTTTACAGATACGTCGTTTTATAAAAAATACTGATAGGTAAAATCAAAGATGTTCATCTGGTAAATCCGGGGTTCTTATTTTTTATGCCGTTCAACAGGTTGTTTATGGCGAAGATTATAACGGTTTTATAAATGAGTTTTTCATTTTTTTTTGCTTTTAAAAATCTTATGTCAGGTATTTTTAATTTTTCTTTTAGTTTGCACCATCAGTCATTTTTAAATTTTCTGTATGAAAATTAAAATTAAAAAATTACTTGCTTTTGCGAAAGAGTTTCTTATACCTGTTTTGTTGTTTTGTTTTTCCTTTTATTTTCGCTTTGAATATATTCAAACCTATGCCATTGCAGGCGATGAGTCATTTTCAGCTTATGTAGCACAGTTTAGCGTAACAGATATTATACACTTTTTATTGCAAGGGAATAACCCTCCCCTCTATGAAGTTTTTTTACATTTCTGGATTAAACTGTTTGGCATTGACCAAATAAGCCTGCGAATTCCTTCGGTTATATTCAGTTCACTTGTTCCTGTTGCAGTATATTTTTTAGGTAAGAAAATTAATTTGTTTATCGCCATATCTGCAGCGCTTTTAACACTTTTGTCTAACGTTAACATTTTTTTCGGGCAGGAGGGAAGGGTTTATTCTTTTTTAGAATTGTTATCTGTGTTAGCAATATATTTCCTGTACAGTTTTTTTGAAACCAAACGGACTAAGTTCCTTTATTTACTGACTATAACAAATATCTTTTTGTTGTACGCCCATTATTTATCGGGGTTTATTATTTTAGTTCAAATTGCCGGGGCATTGCTCTTTTTAAGGCAGAACATGTGGGAGAAAGGACTATTCATAAAATTATTCTTATCATTTCTGGTCTCTTTTATAGCGTTCCTTCCATTGTTATTTAATTTCATTGATTTGGCTGGAAATTATGGAACATGGCTTGCACCTCCGGATAACTGGAAAGATTATTGGAGGGTTATACAGCTTTTTTTAAATAACCAGGTAGTTTTATTTTATATCTTTTTTATTCTGCTGGGCATTGTTTTGTTGCAGGTAGTTGACCTTAAAGGAGAAATATCATTGTGGTTCTGGTTGGTGTTGGGTGCATCTTTTCTTGCATACACGCTTAATTATGTCGTCAGTTTTAAATATCCGGTTTGGGGTGAAAAATATACACTATGGTCAACTCCGTTCTTTTTTCTGCTATTTGCATATTTAGTAAATATGATGTTTAGCTCCTTGCATCTTAGGGTCGTGGCAATGATGTTTATTGTCTATTTAATTAATAAAAATTTTGACAATAAAATTTCAAATGGGCGGCATCTTGACGAGTGGGTTAATGCGTATAGCCTGGAAAAGGGAAAGGTGGATGCTGCTTATATAGTCCCTTACTATTTAAATATTTCTTTTGCTTATCACTATGATAAAAGTATATTTAAGTCAGTAAGCAGCAATCTGAAAACTATAAAAAATTATGATTCTGTTGTTAATCTGCTTTTAAAAAAGGAAAATATTTATCCAATTCACGAGTTGTATGAGATTGATACTTCAAACAAAAGAATAATTTTTATGGGAAATTTCTCAGACTTTAAAGACGAGGGAAAACAACAACTGGATTATTTGTCAACGATATACAGTATTGATACTACTTATTCTTTTTGGGAGAAGATGCGTATATATGTAATGTCAAAAAAATAGCTGCTACTCTTCATCCATCAAATCAGGTCTTCTTGTTTTGGTACGTTCAAACGATTGTTCATAGCGCCATTCTTCAATTCTTTTTAGATCGCCGCTTAGTAAAATGTCGGGCACTTTCCATCCGTTGTAATCAACGGGTCTTGTATAAACGGGAGGAGCTAATAAATTATCCTGGAATGAATCGGTAAGAGCAGAAGTTTCATCGTTCAGCACACCGGGAATCAACCGGCCAATGGCATCTACTAAAACAGCAGCAGCCAGTTCGCCACCGCTCAATACATAATCACCAATGGAAATTTCCATAGTTACATAATGATCACGGATGCGCTGATCAATTCCTTTGTAATGTCCGCAAATGAGCAGGATATTTTCTTTCAGTGAAAGCTGATTGGCTGCCGACTGATTGAATTGTTTACCATCGGGTGTGAGATAAATAATTTCATCAAACTTTTTTTCTTGTTGTAATTCGTTAATAGCTTTTTCCAATGGTTCGCACATCATCACCATCCCTGCACCGCCGCCGTACTGGTAATCATCTACCTGTCCGTATTCATTCACCGCCCATTTACGTAAGTGATGAACAGTGATATGAAGCAGCCCTTTATCCTTTGCCCGTTTCATCATGCTGTGATTAAGCGGACTATCGAGCAATTCAGGAATAACAGAAAGAATGTGAATATGCATGCGGCAAAGATACTTGTTGATAAGCCGACCAGCAAGGGCAAAGAAGCTATTTAAATGACAGGTATGCCATACTTTTTAGAGGAATTTGAAATCCATCAAACTGCTGTTAAGTATGGCATACCTTAACCAGGGCATACTTCATTTGTAAACATCTGCAGAGAAAAAATCAGGCAAATTAATTGAATTAACAATTTCTTACTCTACAGCTGAATTACTTTTATCAAAAATTCGCCTGTGAGACAAATCTTTACTCTTCTGCTTCCTGTACTGTTTTTTTCTTCCTGCACGCCTTATTACAGCGGACAGTATCTAACGGCTTCTAAAAATTCCCTTTCAACGATTCCGCTGAGGCCTCATTCAAATGAAGTAGATATTTTCATGAATAATGAGAAACCCACGAAACCTTATTATAAAGTAAAACTGATTGAAGTGCAGGCTGGACCTGAAGTAAGTTCGGATGTAATGCTGATGAGGTTAAAACAGCAGGCCAGGGCAGAAGGGGTTGATGCGATTATTATCAATGATATTGGCAGGCAGGCCAATACAACCACAACCATTCCTTCCGGTGATGGAGTAATTGCTTATCAGAAACTGGTTGGGCTTGGATTGAAGTACAAAGAAAGAATTGATTATATGGAAACAATTTTAAAGGAACAGGTAGTGAGTCTCTGGCCCGATGATAATCCAGCGCCCAAAATTTTTTCCATGAGTTATGATTTCAATATAATGAACACTTCATTGGGAGATCCGTTCATCCGCAACTTTTTCTTCAATGAAATCTATTTGTTTGAGGATGAAACTTCCATTTATTCTTTGCTTGATCAATGGGAATATAAACTGGATACGTTTAACAATGTTTTTTCAAAACGAAGGGTTATAAATGGTGAAACCTTTCAGCAGGGTGATTTTAAATTAAAGGGCCCTGAACGCTTAAAAGCAATAATAAAACTAAGGGATGCAGGCAAAATATACCTGGTAAAATATGAACTGGAAAGAAATTACAGTGCCGGCAATTTGCTTTTGAAGAAGATGCTGCGAAAACCAAATAAACCCGGCCATTTATGGGTTGAGGAAATCAGCTATAATTCTGGCGGCATGCCCAATAAATATATACGCTACAAAATTGTGAATGGTAAAGAGGTGCTCTATTTCGAAATTCAGAATAAGTATTACTCAATAAATGATCTGCCGCCAACAGATAATTAATCTTCCATAAAATCTTCTAAATCTCTCCGGTCCCTCTTTGTCGGTCTTCCCACATTACTCAAACGTTTGCCGGTATGAAAGGCTGATGGGAGTGATTTGATACGGTCCAGTTCTTCCGGTGGAGTAATATCGGTATAATGTTTCACTGCTTCACTGAATTGAACACGTTTGTATAGCAGCCCCGTTACTTTAATGCGCCAGCGTTTGGCTTCTGTTTTAACTTCATACTCATCTCCGATGTTCACCGTACGGGCAGCTTTGCAGTTGTCGCCATTGAATTTCACCTTGCCCTTATCACAGGCATCGCCTGCCTGGCTGCGGGTTTTAAAAAGCCGGATGGCCCAGAGGTATTTATCAATACGTAGTTTTTCGATTTCGGGCATTGGGTTAGAAGTTGAAATTATTCACAGTTTTAGTAAAAAATTTTTTCATTTCAGTCCATTCAGGATAGTTGATTAGTAGTTCAGGTTGTTCATGTTGATCTGCATCTTCAAAATATTGCAGGCTTTTGATTGCCATCCAGGAATTGTCTGAATTAAACTTCGTGTCAAAGAAAGATAAAAGATCCTTTAATGTAAATGTTTGCAGTAAGAGATAAATGTCATAAAAATCTTTCTTAGAGCCTCGGCCACAAATTGCATTCAGTTTCATGGCAGCAATATCCTCAATTGAATACATTCTGATTCCATCAACAGTAATACATGGCTTCAGTAAATTAGATTTATTGTGTTTAACAAAGTCAGACTTGATACCATTGATATTACAAAAAATAAATACCGGAGTTGTTCTCCTGATTTCTATATCATTGTATTCGTTTTCCAGAAACAGACTGATCTCAGGCATATTAACATCTTGAAAAGAAAACAAATCTATGTCAATGCTTTTTCGATGCCCCAGTTGTAATGCAAGAGAAGTACCTCCTGCAAGGGCAAAATTTTGTAAGTATTCTTTCTCACAGAGTGACTGCAGCAATTGATGAGTAACCTTATTGATAGAATTCAGATGGAGCATGCATCTCTTCTTTAGGGATATGAAAATAATTGCTGCAAAAATTATGTGTTAGTTTATCCAGTTCTCTGCTTTTTTTAACAGATTCAATAATTTCTTCCCTGCTGTATAATTTCATTAATTTTTTAACGTCCTGCATTCCGCCCCTTACCAAAACACGCTGGATAATGTATGATTTGCTTCGATATAAGTCGAATTTGGATGTATCTGCATCCCAAAAAAGATTTTTACTGAATGGAAAATTGTCCATAACCTAAAATTACAAAAATCGTTGCATCAGTCTTTTAATTATTTTCGGTTACTTAAATCAACATTATGAAGCATTT
>JANOIQ010000223.1:0-17905 GCA_031407835.1 Chitinophagaceae bacterium | reverse complement strand
CCGTTTGATAAAGTGATCATCACAGCTGCAGCTCCTTTTGTTCCACCAAAATTGATGGAGCAAATGAAAGTGGGCGGTAAGATGGTGATACCTGTTGATGAAGGCGATGCCCAACGCATGAAGCGATTAACCAAACTCACTGATGGTTCTTATAAAGAAGAAGAGTTTGATGCATTTTCGTTTGTACCCATGCTGGGTGGTAAGCAGAATGGGAAATAAGAAATACTTTCTTTGTCACAAATTCTGGTTACAGATAAACTCTTTATTTAACTGATTCAGACTTTGCCAAACACTATCAGTTAAAGGCTTTGAAGAAATTTCATGGAACAGAAAGGTCTTATTCTTTTCTGAACAGGATTTTAAGTGAACTATACAATAGAGGGTAATTGGTTTCTGCTGCATATAGTCAAGCATATAAATACTTCCCCGGAACGTTTCTATATCACCCGTACCTGTTTTTATTTTTTCGATTGTAACTTTTGGCGGAAAGATTTTATCTGCAGGTATTCTGCGGCTTTCAATATTGCTTGCAATTAATCCGGCATAATACGCTGCTATGTTACGTTGAATTATTTCAGCATTTATTTTCTGTGCACCTTCTAAGCTCCAAAGAAAAGCGTATGCCCAGTAATCATTACTTTCTGCTTTACCCCAACCCGGTGCAAAACGGATGTCTTCAACACCTTTATAAGGAATGGAAGGAGCAAAACTGATGGGGATCATAAACAGCTCAGTGGTCCAGCCTTTAGGAATGGGAAGTGTATAAGATGATTGCAGAGTTTTGATTTCTGATTTCTTTTTTTTGTTTTGCTTGCAGGAGATCAATGAAGCAAAACATAAGAGGCAGATGATAAGTTGCTGTCGCATTCTTTAATTTATTGAAATGATAGTGAGCTTAGTCCCATGGGCATACCGAACTCCATTTGGTTACTGAAGCTGAAGATACATCTGTGAATGCAGCGGTGCAAGTATAAACCGGTCTATTGCATTTATTTGGAAAAGATGAAATAGTTATTGGTTTGTACAGCAAATCCGGTTAAGATAAATACAGTTCAGTGAAATGGTGATTCCGGTAACGTTGCCGCTTTTTTTGAACAATCTGCTTTGCTGAAAATTTAAACAGATGATTTATCTTGACGGCGTGAAAGGAATCATTTGGGCACGAACGATCTTGCTGTTTTGGGTATATTTTACCTGTCATTCTCCGAATGCGCAGAATACAATCGGTATTCCGAATATTGTTAACTACACAAAGCAGCAGTATAATGCCGGCAGTCAGAACTGGAACATCGTTCAGGATAAAAACGGAATTCTGTATTGTGCCAATAACGATGGGATGCTGAGTTTTGATGGTATTTTCTGGCGAACGTATAAACTCCCGAATAAAACAATTACCCGTTCGGTTGCTGTAAGCGACGATAATAAAATATACACTGGCGGTCAGGGAGAAATCGGTTATTTCTCTCCCGGAAGTAATGGAGAATTAGTTTACACTTCGTTGAATAAACTTTTACCAGCCAAAGACAATGACTTTGCTGATGTATGGAATATCTGCTTTTATCAGCACCGTGTTTTTTTCAGGGCCAATAAAAAAATACTGGAATATGATGGCAAGAAAATTGTTGTTTATAACAGTGTTAACTGGGGGTTTCTCAGTGCAGTAAATGGCGAACTTCTGGCCAATGAAATTGACAAAGGTTTGGTTTACTATTCGAATGGTAAATGGCTTCCAAAAATAAAAGTTGGAAAGCTGCCAATAGATAATCTCCTGATTCGTACAGCACTGCCACTTACAAAAGACAGTACGTTACTCGTATCGCTCATGCATGGACTATTTATTTTGCATGGTGATACTGTTTCTGCTTTTATCACTCCAGATATAAAAAATATTGCATCTAAAAATATTTCTTCTGCCTGCATGATTTCTGCCAACAGGATTGCGTTGGCTACCAATCTTGCCGGCTGCATTATAATTAACAAACAGGGAAATTTTATTCAGCGGTTTACAAAAAACGAGGGTATACAGAATAATAATGTACTGGCCGTAATGCTGGATAAGCACAAGAATCTCTGGCTGGGGTTAGACAATGGAATCGACCTTGTTACTTACAGTAATGCCATCCGTAATATTTTTCCTGATCAGCAAGACAGGAATGCGGGTTATACTTCAACTGTTTATCGAAAGGAATTATATCTCGGCGTATCTACAGGAGTGTACCGTATCAAACTGGATTCATTTTTCAGAGATATCAGTTATACCATCGGTGCATTTGATTTTGTAGAAAACTCGCAGGGGCAGGTATGGAATTTATCGGTAGTAAATGATAAGCTGCTGATGGGCCATAATAAAGGTGCTTACATCATTGAAGGAAATAAAGCGTTGCCACTTGATACAAGAACCGGCTTCTGGGGATTTCAACCTTTATATACAACAAACCCTTCGCAGATAATTGCGGGAGGAACCTACAATGGGATCAGTTTTGCTGATGATAAGAATGGTAAGATATCAGTTCCTGTTGTTAACTCACAGGTTGAGTCGGCCCGTTTTGTAGCCATTGGAAATAATATAATCTGGATTGCTCATCCTTACAAAGGAGTTTACTGTATCAGCTTTAATGAGAATGGTATCGGAACAGCAGCAAGGTATAAGGATGAAAAGAAGATCCTTTCAAGCAATCATAACAAAGTGTTTAAACTGAAGGACAAAATTATCCTCACAACTGACAATGGAATTTTTGAGTACGACGAACAGCAAAAAGATTTTGTACGTTCTTTATCGCTGGAAAAATTACTTGGAAAATCGCCGGTAAGTTATATAAAGGAAGATGCAGCAGGTAATATCTGGTTTTGCCGTGAACGTAAAGTGGCAATTGTGGATCGCTCATTTAAAGAACCACACATTGTTTTAATACCTGAAATAGATGGACGCATCATGGCTGCCGGGTTTGAGAATATTATGGTGATTGACAGTAACAACGTGCTGATAGCAGCAGAAAAGGGTTTTTTTCATATCAACTATGCTTTGTATAAAAAGAACCGTTTACCATTGCAGGCTATCATCCGCAAGGTTCAGTTGAGCAGCCTGCAGGAGAATGGATTGATTTACGGAGGCTATAATTCTCTTCCGGCTATTCCATCAATTAAGCATAAATATAACTCATTGCATTTTGAATACTCATCAACACTGTTTGGACAGGAGTTGAACACTGAGTACAGTTACTACCTGGAAGGATTTGATAAAGAGTGGACAGTATGGTCGAAGAAAACAGAGAAAGATTATACAAATCTGCCGGCAGGCGGTTATGTGTTTAAAGTAAAATGCCGGAACAATCCCGACAACGAATCGCAGGAACCTGGTTTTTCTTTTACCATTCTTCCCCCCTGGTATCAAACATGGTGGGCTTACAGTTTTTATGCAGCGCTGATTTTCGGGCTGATTTATTTCTTTTATAAACGTCAGCAAAGCAAGTACAAAAAGTTACAGCAATTGAAACTGCAGGAGCAACGTAGAAAGTATGATGAAGAACAAAAGCAGTTACAATTACAGCATCAGCTTCAAATTCAAAAAAGTGAAAAGCAGATCATTGAGCTCAGGAACGAAAAGCTGCAATCGGAAGTTGAGCATAAAAATTCAGAACTGGCCTCATCAGCTATGAACCTTGTACAGAAAAAGGAATTACTGTCGAAACTGAAAGGGGACCTGGTACATTACAAGGGATTTCCTGATGAGAGCAAGGCAAACAAGGAGTTTCAGAAGATATTAAAGGTAATTGACAAGGAACTGGACCATAGTGAGGAGTGGGAGCAGTTTGCTGTACATTTTGACAGCGTTCATACAAACTTCCTCAAAAAACTTAAGGAACAATATCCTTCGTTAACAACCTCCGATCTGAAAGTGGCCGCCTACCTGCGGCTCAACTTATCATCAAAAGAAATTGCACAGCTGATGAACATTTCCATTCGTGGGGTAGAAACCAGCCGTTACCGTCTTCGAAAAAAACTTGAACTCCCTAACGAGGTAAACCTGTTTGATCACCTGATCAAAATCACTAGCTAAACAGCAGATTAATTCTCTTCAATTTTTGCAAACCCCTTCGACGTAGCCACCTGTTTTTATAAGTCGTTAAATATCAATCAATATTATTTCTATTGTAGAGGTTTTGGCGTAGCCATTTTCTTGACGAAGGCTATTTAAATGACCAATTTTGGGCCACAAACAAAATTGCTGCACATATGAAAGTTCAAAAAACTATTCATGTCCAAAACTTTCCTTTTAGGAAATGGACAATGTTCTTCTCTTTTTTAGTTCTCTGTCTGTTTACAATTTCTTCGCTTTCTGCTCAAGTAAAAATGCTTGATGGGATTGTTACTGATGCAAACGGAACTCCGCTTGAAGGAGTGAGCGTAGCTGTTAAAAGCTCCAAAATCGGGGCAACAACCGACAAGAATGGAAAGTATTCAATTAATGTAAACGTTGGCTCAGTATTGATCTTTTCCTTTACAGGATTTATTACGCAGGAAGAAACGGTAGATGGGCGTTCATCCATCAATATTGTTTTGGCAAATAACCCTACCTCCCTTGAAAACGTGGTGGTGATTGGTTATGGACGTCAGAAAAAAGTTAACCTCAGTGGTGCCGTTGCTGTAGTTAGCGGAAAAGATTTGGTAAACAGGCCCGTGCCAAATGCAACTGGTGCATTACAGGGTGTGTTACCGGGAGTTAATGTAATAAGAAGCAGCGGTAAACCAGGTGCGGAAGGATATGGCATACGGGTGAGGGGTTTTACATCTGCAAACAATGCTTCTGCACTTGTTCTTGTAGATGGAATTGAACAGGATATAAACCTGATCGATCCAAACGATATTGAATCGATCTCGGTTTTAAAAGATGCTTCAGCTTCTGCCATTTATGGAGCAAGAGCTGCTGCAGGTGTTATTTTAATAACAACCAAACAGGGAGTTGCAGGCAAAACAAGAATCAATTTCAACAGCTATTACGGAATTAATATTACGGCGAGGCAACCAGAGCGCTTGAATTCATGGGATGAACAAACCCTGATAGATGAAGCACGTTTCAATGCAACCGGTGCAAGAGAATTTAATGCTGAGCAAATGGAGTGGTTGAAAAATCCTAATTTTTCTTCCCGTCCAAATCCAACAGCCGACCGTTGGGAATATTATGGTAATAATAACTGGCTGAAAGAAGGGATGGATAAGATCAACCATCAGCAAAACCATTCACTTTCTATTGGCGGTGGTGAACAGAAATTAAATTATCTGCTTTCAGGAAGCTATTATAAAAGAGATGGTGTATTACGTTTTGGGCCTGATGATAATACCCGTTATAATATTAAGCTCAATGTTAATGCAGAGTTGAACAAATACCTGAGTTTGAAAGTAACAACCGGGTATATCGGTTCATTTACCAGGGAAAATTCATATGGTACAGAACAAATCATCAACCGGCTGTACCGCAGCCGTACAAGACAATCGCTGTATGTACCAAAAGATGATGTAACCGGTAATATATACAATGGTGATCTGCAGGTAAACGCAGTTGATATTGAAAAAAATGCCGGCATGGAAACCCGGGACTATGAAACGTTTACCGGTAAGATCAATTTCCAGGTAAAGAATGTAATCAAAGGTTTAACATTGGATGTAATTGCCTGGAGAAACCAAAGTTCTTATAACCTGGAAAACCAGGCCAAAACATTGTATTGGTACGGACGCAGTACAAATACTGTTCGCTTCAGTATCAATACACCGAATATGCTTACGCTGATAAAGAATAAAGCTTATCAGAATAATATGCAAAGCTTCCTCACTTACAATTTTAAATTAAAGGATCATTCATTCACCTTATTACAGGGTGCCTCTTATGAAGAGTATCGCAAAGATGAAGCGCAGGCTACAGGTCAAAACATGCCAAGCAATGATTTCTTCAGTTTAAACTTTGCAGATCCGTTAACTAAAACAAGCAGAGATATTGTGCAGGCATGGGCACTTGCTTCTGCGTTTGGCCGTTTTAATTATAACTACAAGGGTCGCTATTTATTTGAAGCATCTTACCGTTACGATGGAAGTTCAAGACTTGTACCAACAAACCGCTGGCGTTTTTATCCTTCATTTTCTGCGGGCTGGAGAGTAGACCAGGAAAAATTTATGAAGAATGTTTACTTTGTTAACACCTTAAAAATACGTGGATCATGGGGTAAATTAGGTAACAGTGATGCATTAGATTATTATGATTACCTGGCATTGTTAACAAGTGGTTTAAGCACAACAAACAATTTAGTATTTAATAATGCCCGTACGCAATATGTTTACCAGGCAATACAATCTTCGCCTGATCTTACCTGGGAAGCAGTAGCACAATCAAATGTTGGTATTGATGTGGGTATTCTGAAAAACAGGTTAACAATAACAGCTGATTATTATGAAAAAATTGTTACTGATTTGCTGGCAACACCAAACCTTCCCAATATTATTGGTGTAACTCCGGGATTTATCAATTTAGGTAAATTGAGAAGCTGGGGAAAAGAGCTGGATATAAAATGGAGAGATATGATTGGTAAGTTTGAATATCGTGTTGGCTTCAATATTTCAGACAACCAGAATAAACTGGTAGAATACGACAACCGGAATTCTATTGGTACAGGAGGTGTTATTCAATATCTCGAAGGATTTCCGATGAATTCTGTTTGGGGATATAAAACAGATGGTTTTTTCCAGACACAGGCAGACGCAGATGCCTATAAAGCAAAAGTTGTTTATCCATTCTTCGCAAATCCAAAACCGGGCGATGTAAAATATCTCGATCTGAATGGTGATGGAAAAATTGATGCTGGCGGAGGTACTCCTGACAATCCCGGCGATCTTGTTTATCTCGGTACAACCAATGCCCGTTATACCTATGGTTTTGAAACAGGTGTAACATGGAAAGGAATTGACTTCTCTATCTTTTTCCAGGGAGCAGCTCAACGCAAATTTCTCATCAGCGAAGAAACACTTTCTCCAATGCTGGGAACTGCTGATATGCCTTGGACCATTCATATGGATCGCTGGACACCCGAAAATCCAAATGCATTTTTTCCAAGAATGTATCAAACCAGTGCACACAATTACAGACCTTCTGACCGCTGGGCACAAAACGGCAGTTATATCCGTTTGAAAAATATTCAAATAGGTTACACACTTCCTGTAAAAAATAAAAACATCAGGGAAATTAAGGTTTATGTATCCGGTCAGGATTTGTGGGAGAGTACAAAAGTGTTAAAAGTATTCGATCCTGAAGTGGGTAATAATGTGGGTGCAACAACCTATCCTTTCTATCGCACCGTTGCGTTTGGTCTTAACCTTTCACTTTAATTAATTAAGCTCATGAAAAAGATGAAAAAATTATCAATCTATATATTCACAGCAGTTTTGCTGTTCAGTGCATGTAAAAAAATAGATCGTTTACCTGAAACACAAATTCCGGATACCGGTTTCTGGAATTCAGAAAGTGATCTCATCAGTGCTGCCAACCGTCTTTACCAGGAATTGGATGGCGACTGGGTAGATAACAGGGCTGATGATGCCGTGAATACAACTCCGAATGCAGTAAGCACCGGCACCAGGTCAATACCGAATACAAGTGCCGACTGGAATGATCGTTACGATGAAATATTTACAGCAAATAATATCCTGGAAAAAGGATTGAAAGCAAAAGTAACTGATGCTGTACGTAACCGTTATTTTGCAGAAGCACGTTTCTTCAGGGCATATGCGTATTTCAAACTGCTGAAAATATATGGTGATGTGCCTTTACTGTTAAAGACATTATCTGTTACTTCTCCCGAATTGTTTATGGCACGTACACCAAGAGCACAGGTAATACAACAGATATATGATGATCTTGATTTTGCTGCACTTTGGTTGCCTACAAGAGCAAACCTTCCGGCAGCACAGTGGGGACGTGTTACCAAAAGTTCAGCGTTGGCGATGAAAGCAAGAGCAGCATTATATGAAGGAACAAGAGGGAAATTTCATGCGAATGTTGCCGACTGGCAAAGTCATTTAACCATTGCTATTGATGCATCAACAAAAGTAATGGCCGAAGGACATACTTTATTTGCCAATTATGGAAACCTGTTTGTGCAGGCGGGAGAAGGTCAGGCAAATAACGAAAACATACTTGTAAAAATATATGGTGTAAGCAATGCGAATTTGTTGTTGGGACATAACCATTCAAGAAACCTGGAAAATGGTCAACTGGCTCCAACACGTAATTTGTTACGTCAGTATTTGTATAGTGATGGTCTTCCTGCATTCAATGTAGATGGTACTACTCCTTCTGCAACACGTTCTGCTTCTTTTGTTGCTGAAGCTGGTGAAACAAGTTATAATACCATTCTTGATAACAGGGATCCAAGAGTTGCTTTTTCATACTTCAGAGCTGGTGATGTAGCTTACCAGGGACCATGGATACCTAAAACTTCATTAGGTATAAGAACAGCTATTGCTCCTAAAAAAGGATTTAATACAATTGATCAGGCAATTACCAATGCAGCAACGGTTGACAGGATATTGATCCGCTATGCAGAAATATTGCTTACACTGGCAGAAGCAAAATTTGAATTGAATGGAAGCATCAGCGATGCAGATCTTAATGTTACCATTAATGCATTGCGCACGAGAGTTGGATTTGCTCCCAAACTTACAAATGCGTTTGTTATCACGAATAATCTCAGTATGCGGGAAGAGATCCGCAGAGAAAGGACAGTGGAGCTTGCAATGGAAGGATTCAGGTATGATGATCTTGTACGCTGGAAAACAGCAGAAACAATTCTTCCGAAAGATTTACTGGGTGCAAAATTCATCGCAGCAGAATGGGTTGGTACAAATCAGAACAGTCTTACACTTACTTCCGATAATATTTTACGGGTGGAACCGGCCAGCACAAGAACATTCAGAATCGATCGTGACTATCTCTATCCTGTTCCGCTGAATGAAATAAGTCTTAGTAAAGGCAATGTATTACAGAATCCGAATTGGTAATAATTTTAAAAAGAAATATAATGAGATCGATTAAATATATCTTCATCGCAATAGCAGGCATTCTTTCCGTTGCATCCTGCGAAAAGAAAGACTCCCCGGCAGGGTTACAGGAACTGGAACATCAGTATTATGCCATCTTTGTTCCAAATAATAATACCGGGGTAACTGTATCGAGAACGCAAACCGCACTGCTCAAATTTCCTGTTCAGTTTTATTCAACTTTTACAAGGAGCTATGATGCTGTGGCAAAGTATGCTGTTGTAACCGGAGGTATCACTGGTCCGGCTGTACGTGGACAGGATTTTGATATTGTTGATAAGAATGGAACAGTAATTCCATCTGCAGACACAACTTACAGCATGGTGTTTACACAGGCGAAACAGGCAATGGATACAATTTATATTAAGCTGCTGAACAGTGCAACACCCGGTGTAAGGAAAATGGAAATTCAGATGCTTGAAAATAAAACTTCTCAATTCTATGTAGATATATTTTCTACAGCTTTCAGACGACCCGTACAGATTAATTAACAGTAAACAGCAAACAAAGGTTCACATACGGCAACGGCCTTCATTACTGAAAAGAGAAGTTGAAGAGTTAAACCGGAGACTTCCTTTTCATAATGAAGAAATACAATACTACCTTTTGCTAAATAATAAGCATGTACAGAATTAGTTTATTCATTCTCGTTATAGGGTTAAGCATTAACTGTGAAGCACAGTTTTTAAAAACAAAGGCTGATGCCATTGTTACTGATAAAGATGAAACAATTATTCTGCGGGGTATGGGTCTTGGTGGCTGGATGTTGCAGGAAGGCTATATGTTTCGTTTGTCGAATCTCGGGCAGCAATACCGCATTAAAGAAAAGATTGCTGAAGTAGTTGGTGCTGAGAAAACAAAACAGTTTTACGATGAGTGGCTGCTTCATCACACAACAAAAAAAGATATTGATTCATTAGCTGCATGGGGTTTTAATTCTATTCGGCTTCCCATGCACTACAACTTGTATACTCTTCCGGTTGATGAAGAACCGGTGAAAGGACAACACACATGGATTGAAAAGGGATTTATACTGACCGATAGTTTACTTAGCTGGTGCAGGGCAAATAAAATATATCTCATATTAGATCTTCATGCAGCTCCGGGCGGGCAGGGAAATGATCTTGCAATATCAGACAGAAATTCTTCCAAACCTTCTTTGTGGGAAAGCGAAGCAAACCGTGATAAAACCATTGCTTTATGGAAGAAGCTGGCAGAACGGTATGTGAATGAACCATGGATAGGCGGGTATGATATTATTAATGAACCGAACTGGGGATTTGAAGATCCGAAAAAAGATATACGTGGTACTGCCGAAAAAAAGAATGTGCCTTTAAAAGAATTAATGGTAGCCATTACGAAAGCCATTCGTGAAGTGGATAAAAAGCATATCATCATCATTGAAGGAAATGGTTTTGGTAATAACTACAGAGGCGTATTGCCACCGTGGGATGATAACATGGTTTTGAGTTTTCACAAGTACGGCAATTTTAATACAGATGCATCGATCAAAGGTTTTTTAGAATTGAGAGATCAGTATAACATTCCATTGTGGTTGGGCGAATCGGGAGAAAATTCAAACACATGGTTCACAGAAGCAATTGGGTTGGTGGAAAAACATGGAATAGGATGGGCATGGTGGCAATTAAAAAAGATGGGCATCAACAATCCACTGGAAATAAAAAAACCTGATGGGTATGAAAAGCTATTGGCGTACTGGTCGGGTAAAGGACCCAAGCCATCTGAAGAAGCGGCATGGAATACATTGCAACAGTTGCTGCATAATTTAAAGATCGAAAATAATATCCATCATCCGGATGTGGCGGATGCAATGATTCGGCAGGTTCAATCAACAGTAACAAAGCCTTTTAAAAAGTACACGATCAGTAACAACACAACTATCAGGGCAGTTGATTTTGATATGGGGCGACAACGCTTTGCCTATTATGATACCGACTCTGCCCGGTATCAATATACACCCGGTGTAAATACAGATGGTAACAAAGGGCATACTTACCGTAACGACGCTGTGGATATACGAACAGGAAGTGAAGGTGCTTATGTATGTGATATTGAAACAGGTGAGTGGTTGCAATATACCGTAACGGTAAACACGGCCGGCAGATATACAGTATCATTTCTTACAGCAGCCGATACAGAAGGTTCTTCTCTTTCTCTGAACCAGAACAATAAAACGATCGTAAAAGAATTAGCTCTTCCTGTAACGGGGGGTATGCAAAACTTTCAACTATCAGCAGCGAAAACTATTTTATTAAAAAAAGGCACAACAATTTTCCGGGTAATTGCTGTTAAAGGCGGCTTTAACCTGGCAGGTATTCAATTCAATAAAACGAAATAACAAGTTTTGAAATTCATCCTTTACCTATATAGTCTTTTGCTGGCAGGATTTTTATATGCACAGCCTTCTCCACGAACAATTACGAATATTAATCATGAATGGCTGTTTACAAAAGAAAATAAAACAGGGCAACAAGTGAAATGGGAAACCGTTCATCTTCCACATACATGGAACACAGATGATGTAATGGATGATGTGCCCGGTTATTACAGGGGTGTTGGTTTGTATAAACGAAAACTCATTGCAGATAAAAAATTAAAGGGGAAGCAATTCTATCTGCTGTTTGAAGGGGCCAACCAGGTTGCAGAGGTTTTTATTAATGGAATAAAAGCAGGAGAACATACTGGAGGATATTCCGCTTTTACTGTTTGCATTACCGATCTCATCAGCTTTGAAAAAGAAAATGAAGTGTTGGTGAAAGTGGATAATAGTTTTAACCAGGATATACCGCCTCTTACAGCCGATTTTACTTTTTACGGAGGTATTTATCGTGATGTATGGTTGCAGGCTGTTGACGCTGTACACTTTTCATTGAATGATAATGGCCTTTACATTAATACGCCATCTGTAAGTACAAAGAATGCAACTGTACAGGTGAAGGCAACCATCAGCAATAAAGAACTCAGTTCAAAGAAAATAAGGATCAAAACAGTTATTAAAAATAAAGAGGGAAAAACAGTTGCTGCTGTTTCACAACTGGTAGTTATTAAACCTGGTACTGTTTGGTCTGTACCGCAGCCGCTCATTAATATAAAGAACCCGGAGCTATGGTCGCCTGAGTCGCCTTATTTATATACCATCACCTCCGAAATAAGAGAAACAGCAACAGGCAAATTAGTTGATGTAGTTACGAATCCGCTTGGCCTTCGCTGGTTTCATTTTGATGCAGCAAAAGGTTTTTTTCTAAATGGCAAATCATTTAAATTGGTTGGAACCAGTCGTCACCAGGATTATAAAGGATTGGGTAATGCCCTGCCTGATGATCTTGCAATACAGGATATTGTATTGCTGAAAAAAATGGGAGGGAATTTTTTAAGAATCGCACATTATCCGCAAGACCCATCCGTATTGGCAGCTTGTGATAGTTTGGGTATCTTAACTTCTGTTGAAATACCTGTGGTGAATGAGATAACGGAGACAGATCATTTTTATGACAACTGTTTGGCTATGCAGGTAGAAATGATCAGGCAGCATTACAATCATCCGAGTGTGATCATTTGGTGTTATATGAACGAAGTATTGTTGCGGCCCCGTTATAATAATGATAAGGAAAAACAAAAAATATATTTTGCTTCTGTTACAAAACTGGCAAAAGCATTAGACAGTATTACAAGGAAAGAAGATCCGTATCGTTATACAATGATGGCTCATCATGGTGATTATAACCGTTACAAAGAAACGGGATTAATTGACATCCCCATGATCGTTGGCTGGAATTTATATGCAGGATGGTATGGACCAAAGCTCACCGACTTTCCTGCTTTCCTTGATACATTTCATAAAAAACATCCATTAAAGCCAATGCTTGTTTCAGAGTATGGTGCTGATGCAGATCCACGCATCAGAAGTACAGAGCCAGTTAGGTTTGATAAAAGTGTGGAATACACAACAAAACTTCACCAGTATTATTTTACTGAAATGATGAAGCGTCCCTTTGTTGCAGCAGCAATGATCTGGAACTTGGCTGATTTTAATTCAGAAACAAGAACAGAGTCGATGCCGCATATCAATAATAAAGGATTACTTGAATGGGACAGAACACCAAAAGATCCTTATTACTATTACGAAGCGGTACTGTCAAAGAATGCATTCATTAAAATATTAGGTGTAGCCACTGCGGCAGGAGTAGCCGACAGCAGCAATACATTTTGCATACGGCCGGTGCAGGTTGCTGCTAACATCGGCGAAATAGAACTGATCATGAATGGAAGATCGGTAGGAAAAAAACAAACAGAGAATGGTTTGAGTGAATGGGAGCTCCCGTTTATGAATGGTGAAAACAATATTGAGGTGAAAGGGGAACGTAATGGAAAAATATACACGGATAAAATGATTGTTTCATTTTCACTTCAACCATATTCTTTTGATCAAAAGATACCTTTTCAGCAAATGAATATTCTGCTTGGAGCTAACCGTTACTATATCGACGATGAAAAGCAACTGTGGATTCCTGATCAATCATATCATGAAGGCAGCTGGGGATATATAGGTGGTAAAATGTTTAAGACACCCGAGAATGGACGGTTGCCTTATGGTACAGATAAAAACATTGCCGGAACAGATAATGATCCAGTGTACCAGACACAACAAATGGGGATTTATAAATACCGGTTAGATTTGCCGGCCGGTAAATATGAACTTACATTACATTTTGCTGAACTGTTGGGTGGGCAGGTAAAAGAACTGCCTTATAATTTATCAGGCCCTGACAGAATAGAACCGAACGGAAAAAGAATATTTAATGTATTTGTAAACGGGAAATTGCTGCTGAATAATTTTGATATTGCGGAACAATACGGTTCAGCAACGGCAGTAACTAAAACACTCAGCGTAACTGTATCAGGCACCACAGGAATTGAAATCGATTTTAAATCGATTGAAGGGGAACCTGTATTGAACGCATTGCAGGTGAAAAAGAAATAAAAGAATTAATAAACTGATAACCGGGTATATGAAGTGTAAATTAGTCATTGCTGCATTTACTTTTTTTTGTTTTTCGGAAGCAATAAAAGCACAAACCGATAAGAAGATATTTTCTGATGCTGAAAAACAGGTGTTTTTAATGTACAGGGAAGCAGTTGTAAACCGTAACGACAGGCAGGTATTTCCAAGAACGCTTCGAAATGATTCATTACACTTAGTAGTCTCAAATGATTGGACCAGCGGATTTTTTCCGGGCATGTTGTGGTTTATGTATGAATACACAAAGAAACCCGAATGGAAATCAAAAGCAGAAGAGTTTACTGCATTAATGGAAGGAGAGCCAAAGAACCGTAACTCACACGATGTTGGCTTTAAGATTTATAGCAGTTATGGAAATGGTTACCGCCTTACACAATATGAAGCTTACAAAAAACAAGTATTGCAGGGTGCTGCTACTTTAGCAACAAGGTTCAATGTAAAAATTGGCTGTATCCGGTCATGGGATTTTGGTAAGTGGCAATACCCGGTAATCATTGACAATATGATGAACCTTGAATTATTATTTGCTGCAACCAGGTTAAGTAGTGATTCGTCTTATTATAAAATTGCAGTTGCACATGCAAACACAACTTTAAAAAATCATTTCAGAGATGACTATAGTTCGTTTCATGTAATCGATTATGATACCATTACAGGTAAAGCAATTGGAGGAAGCACACACCAGGGTTACGACGATGCATCAGCCTGGGCAAGAGGACAGGCCTGGGCATTGTATGGTTACACGGTTTGTTACAGGGAAACAAAGAACCCTGCTTATTTAAAACAGGCCGAACATGTTGCGGCATATTTAATCAATCATCCTTTATTGCCAAAAGATAAGATTCCATTCTGGGATTTTAATGTGCCTGATCTCAGCAATGAACCAAGAGACGCATCTGCCGCCGCAATTATCGCATCAGCACTGTATGAGTTGAAAGACTATTCCACAAATAAAAAACAATACACCTTTTTTGCAGATAAAATCATAATGAGTCTTGCAAGATATTACCGTGCCCCATTAGGATCAGCAAAAGGATATATTCTGTTGCACAGTACAGGTAACAAGCCAGTTAATGGAGAAGTTGATGTTCCGCTGATTTACGCAGATTATTATTTTCTTGAAGCTTTACTGCGAAAAAGAAAAGGTTGAAGTGTAAACGTACCCTTTTTGATCAATTCAAAATTAGAGTTTTCTAAGTTTCTATCTGCTGTTCAATATACTATCTATTTTTAATGTTAGTTTCTTAGCACCTATTTCGTTTAAGTGATCTGCGTCAAAAAAATCTTGAGCAACAAATGTTGTATCAGTGAGAAAATTATAATAGTAAGTATTTGTGCTTTTTGAAGATAGCTGTTTAATAGTATTTAAAGTATTATTGAGTTGATGCAATTCTAGATTTTCTATATAGGTTTTATAAGCCGGACTAGTGATAAAGATAGTTTTAGTGTTATTTTTATTTGAAAATTTAATAATTGATTTAAGAATGTTAATATTTTTTGAATAGTTTAAATTGTTTTCAATGTTCATTGTATGCCTTTTTGCTGCTGTTTTTCCAGTTTCTGTCAAATATTTACTATTTTTTGAATTATACGTAGTCCCAAAGCCATACTTATTACAAGTAATATCTGATTTATTATTGAATAAATAAGATTTTATACGTGCGATATTATTTGGCAATTTGCCATTAAAAACTTCGAAATTATTCTGATAATTATAGTTTTTAATTTCATAGTATATACTGTAATTTTTAACACGCCATTTTTCAATTCCATCTTCGAGGTTAGAATACATTGAGAAGTAATCGATTGGAATAATAATATATTTTAAATTTTTCCAATTGTCTTTATATTTTTCAAGAATGGCTAAATCATAATTTAATGATTGTGAAATATGCGCATTATTAAAACTTTTAAAGGACATATACTCAGGATTAATGCCGAAGTACATATGAGAATTACCCAAAAATAAAACTTCAATATTATTAGAGTTTTTATCTAAATAGTTTCGTTTATACAAATAATCATTCGGAATATTTCTTAATATAATTTCAAATGAAATTAATCCAATTAAAATTGGGCTTGAAAATAATAAAAGCAGCTTAATGAATTTTCTCATAACTAAAATTGGAAATAAATAAATTGTTGTTCTGAACCTGCATAATAAATTATTGCTAATGCCAGAGCATAATAAAACCCCCATTTAATCATTCTCGGAAGTTTTAATCCGAATTTTTCGATAGCATATTGATCTTCTCTTCCAATCCACTCTATAAGCATAAATATCATAAGTAAAATGAACAAAACTTTAGGTCTTATAGCAGGGATCGAAAACAGAGAGCTGGACAATATTCCAGAAATATATTGGATTGCGTGATTTACATTTTCTGCTCTGAAGAAAATCCAGGCTAATACAGTTAAGCTAAAAGTAATTCCAATTGAATAAAAGTCTTTTAAAGTAGGCAGATATTTTCCTTTTGCAACAATATCAAGATTGTTTCTATTGGTGTTAAAAACTATTGAAGGCATTATAAATAAGGCATTAAGAAAACCCCATATAATAAAAGTCCAGTTTGCACCGTGCCAAAACCCACTTACAAGAAATATAATAAATGTGTTTCTCACTTTCATCCAGGTGCCACCTTTACTTCCACCAAGAGGAATATATAAGTAATCCCGAAACCAGGTAGAAAGTGAAATATGCCAACGTCTCCAAAACTCTGCAATATCTCTCGAAAAATAGGGGAAAGAAAAGTTTCTTAGCAGCTCTATCCCAAAAAGTCTGGCTGTTCCTAAAGCGATATCAGAGTAGCCTGAAAAATCCCCATAGATTTGAAAAGTAAAAAAGAGTGCGCCCAAAATTAGTGTGCTCCCAGAGTAATCCGCTGAATTATTGAAAATCATATTTGCATATTCCGCACATTGATCTGCAATTACAACTTTCTTAAATAATCCCCACAAGATTTGTCTTATTCCATCTACTGCTTTTGTATAATCAAACGTTCTCTTTTTTTGAATTTGAGGTAAAAGATGTGTAGCCCGTTCTATTGGTCCTGCAACTAATAATGGGAAAAAACTAACAAAAACAGAATAATCAATGAAATTCTTCTCTGCTTTTATTCGATTTTTGTATATATCTATTACATAAGATAGACCGTGGAATGTATAAAATGATATGCCTACAGGCAGAATGACCTTTAATGTCCAGGGATTTATTTGTAAACCAAAATTAGCAATGGCAGTGGCAAAAGATTCAGCAAAAAAGTTATAATATTTAAAAACTCCCAAGAAGCCTAAATTGACAGATATACTTAACCAAAACCAAATTTTTTTATAGGTTTGATTTTTAGCATCTGACATTTTAATTCCTGTGTAATAATCTAATAATGTTGAAAAAACCAGCAGGAACAGAAACCTCCAGTCCCAGCTGGCATAAAAAAAATAGCTTGCAATAAGAAGCAAGATATTCTGCAGCCTTAAATTGTCTTTTGTAAAAAACCAATAAAGTATAAAAACTATCGGTAAAAAGATTGCAAAATTGAGTGAATTAAAAAGCATATGATCTGTCTGTTTTGGCTAATTGCTGTATACTTTCTCTTAGGCAATAATTGTAATATAAGATGTTTATTCAGTTTAAGGCTTCATTCACAATCCAGTACTTTGATATTTCTGTATAAAGTAAAAGGACATTTGTATGAATTACAAATAACCAGAATAAACTGAACTGGCACTCCTGAAATACAGGTAACTGTATGTTGATGCTGACAGGTGTTATATTAAAAAAAA
>JANOIQ010000209.1:0-4625 GCA_031407835.1 Chitinophagaceae bacterium | reverse complement strand
ACCGAGGTACAGAATCACTCCGCCGGTTTTCAATGTCCAAACAACCGGTTTGCTGTAAACTGATTCAGTAATAAATGCAGGGATGAGCAGCAAAGTGCCAATCAAAAAAACAAAGAATAAAAAGCCAATAGCTGATATTTCAACCGGCTTTTTTCGAACAAGAATATTGTACACAGCAAAACTCAATGCACCAAGTAATACCCATGCATCTCCTTTGGTAAAATGTAAATGCAGGAGGTTATAAAAACTTCCTTTACTCAACAGAAAAAAAATCCCTGCTAAACAAAATGCAATCCCCACTACCCGCCGCCATTGAATATGTTCCTTTAAAAAATAATGTGCCAGGATCACCGACATAATGGGAGATGAAGTGGTACCAATTAATGCCAGATTAATGGCAGTAGATGTATGTCCGGCGATATATACAAACGTATTAAACAAACTCACTCCAGACAAAGCCGTCCAGAAAAAATAGGCTTTGTTTCGTTTAACGATTGCCCATGCAGGTAAAATATGTTTCCAGGCAATTGGGGTGAGGATGATAACGGCGGTTAACCAGCGATAAAAAGCTAAGGTGATAGGAGGTATGTCGTTGATGATACTCCGGGCAATTACAAAATTTCCACTCCATACGATGGTAGCTGTAACAGCCAACAGGATTCCAAGTAGAAGATTGTGTGGGGGAGCTGCTGGCTTCATTTGACAAATATAAGCAGACAAATGTTTTGTTGCTGCTGTTCAAAGACTGAAGACTTTGAAGTTATATTCATTCTGTCTCTGACAGGATATAAATAAGAATAAAAGTCGGGAGACTTTTAGTATAGAACTGCGAATTTCGTTTCGCAGAGCGGGTTATTTACAAAACTTACTCAGATATTCACTTGCAAATTCACTTCCATTTAGTCCGGCTAACCTAAAAGCTATACAAGCACTATCAGGCTTACTAGACTCATAAAAAATCGCACCTCTGTACAAATGTGAACTACCAAGTTTGTATTCATCCCTTAGACAATAATCAAAACTAGCTAATGCATTACTCATTTCTCTTTTATGATAATAGGATATTCCCATCTGATAGATAATTTCGCTGGAGAGGATATCATATTTATCCGAAGGCAACATTAATTTCTTACTAATTACTTTATTGTCAATAATAATATCTCCATTCCTCTTTCGGGATAATGCTTGGTTTAGATAAATCAAAGAAGAATCTAATTTCTCATCAACTTGATATAAAACACCTAACTGATATAATGCATAAATATTATTTTTATCATTTTGCAAAACAATATTATAGTCTTCTATGGCCCTTTTCAGATTATTTTTTGAAAAATGCAAATCCCCTCTTGCCAACAAAGCATCAATGCATTTACTATTTTTTGCGATAACTAAATTAAGAAAATTGAAAAGTTCAAAAGTATCAGTGACTTTAATTAATGAATAATTTTTTTCAAAATTTTTGCATTCGGGCTTCGTACTACAAGCAGTAAATACTAAAAGAATAAACGATAGCATTATGAAAAAGTAGCAAGAAGTTAACTTTCTGGATTTATTTCTCATATTAATGTCTACTTGATTAAATCTCTGCTATTGAATAGCTTACCAATGTGCAAAATCAACTTCATAATTTCCTTTAATACGTTCAATCGGCGGATTGAAATAACCATGCTTCAAATCTGGAAATTCTTCTTTGATCAGTTCAATAAACTGTTTCACACCCATCAGCTCACTGGTTTCTGTAATACCGATTTTTCCCAAATACCAATCAGGATCAATATTAAAATTGCGCCACTGAATCATTTTCAACCCTGTTTCTTTAATCAGCTTTCGTAAGGCTTCATATTCTTCTACGCTATCGGTCATGCCGGGAAAAACAAAATAGTTGATACTTGTCCAGCCACCAAAACTGTTCACCACTTTTAAACTCTCCACAATATCTTCAAACTGGTAGTTATTTGGACGATAGTAAGCTTCATATACATGTTTGCGTGCACTGTTGGTACTTACACGGATTGAATTCAATCCAGCTTCACACAATACTTTTACAGCAACAGGGTTTGATCCGTTGGTATTTACGTTGATGCTTCCTTTCTGTGTATGCTTTCTTATTTCAATAATTGCATCACGCATCGTTTCCCACATCAGCAAAGGCTCACCTTCACAGCCCTGTCCAAATGAAACAATCGGGTAGGGTGCAGTTTCCAAATGCGGAACAGTGAACTCAACAATTTCTTCTGAAGTAGGTTTAAAGGTTAACCGATCCTGCGGGCTTTGTATATGTTCTTCCTGTGGCTGAAATGAAATACAACCAATGCAATTAGCATTGCAGGCCGGTGAAACAGGAATGGGGCATTCCCAACGGCTCATAGCAAAATTTCTTGCTGCGGGACAGTTATACGTTTGACAACAATTCTCCATTAAATGTTTTACTAACCGGTTATCGGGATATGCTTTCAATAAACGTTGTATTCCTGTTTCAATCTTCTCATCATTGTAACCGGCATTTTCCTGGCGTATATCCTGTTCTGTACGCAAAGCCGTTACATAGAATTTTTCATTTAACCAGCCAACAGCAACATAACAAAAGAGGGGAAGTGTTTCTGCATCAGGTTCACTTTCAAAAGCAGCAATATATAAACTTGTATGTGCAGGAGGAACAAATGCCGCAACAGCCCAGCCTTTTTCACATAAACGCATTTCGCCTGTTTTTACATCAATGCCAATTCCTTTCCTGCCGGGGAGTTCATAAAGGTTTCCACCTTCGGGCAGTTCAATCCAGTCTTCCACATCCACGGGAAATGCATCCCAGCCTTCACGGCCAACAGCATAGAGTGAAGTGTCTTCAAAAATATGTCCGCTTCCGTCGGAATAAAGAATATAAGGCGATTGTGAAATCATTAGCTTCAGGCTTTTAGCTGCGAGCTGCAGGCAAGAGCATTCAACTTGGAGCTAATGACTTGCGGCTAACGGCTTGTATATAAATATTGCCTGCAAAATTCGTGAATTTGTTCCAGTTCGTCGAAAGCAATTGCTTTTTGAAATTGGAACCGGTATTTTTTGTGCTTTTGAGTTAAGATGGTAATGCTGTGCGGTAATGATTCAATGTCGGCAATCTGCTCCCAATCCAACTCTTTATCCTTTGGAAAACTCGAAATAGTTACTCCGAGGTGATGAACCGTTACTTTTTCCTGCTGAATAAGTTTTCGTTCACAATGAAATACATAATAGTACATACCTGTGATGAGCAGAAGCAGTGAAGCAGTAATCCATGATTTGTCGAGCAATGCCAGAATAAATAACCCCCCAAAGACAATCACTTCAATTAAACGAAAGAAGGCATTGAGACGGGATGATTCTTCAGCAAAGCCTCTCATGAAGGCGAGTGCAATTACATCTAAACCTATCACCAATTCACAAAAAGCTGTAATGCGGTTATCGGTTTTAAACTCGTAATAAGCTCCGGCCAGAAATACAAGCCCGGCAAAGAAATGCAACAAAGGGCTGTACTTTTTCAGATTATTGTAGGCAGGATGTACAATAGAAACAGAAAGTGGGGTAGCCATAATGCAGTGGTTTAGGGCTTAGATGCAGAGTTAAAAAAAATCCATAAAAAATTCACCACTGAATATACTTTTTTATCGAATGCATAAAAAAAGACAATCTCAAAGAATAATATGCAGATTGCTTTTTTGCAAAAAGGACAAATAAATTTAAAATGAATCAGCAGCCTGCCAGGTCATGCTTTCACAAACTTCTCCCTGGAGTAAGCATTCATTTCATCCATTTGCAGTTCACTTAATACAACTCCGGTTTCATATTGAATAAAATGGTTCTGTACCGTGTTGATGGAAACAAAATCGTTTTTAATGAGCAGGAGTTCAATGTCTTTCCATTCAATTAACCGGTCACCCATATTATTCGGTGTGTAAACGCCTTTCTCTTCAATGCGGATATGACATACCGAGAATATTTTCCGTTCCGTAAAAAACAAAATGAGCAGACCGATTGCACCAATCATTTGCAGTGTACCCATCATTGTCAGGTTCATTCGCATGAAATACCATGCTGAATAAAATAAAATGGCAGCTTCAACCAGCCGGAAAATGCTGTTCATTCCTGAAAGTTTACTGCCTAATCGTTTACCCATTACTGCAAATAAAACGGAAAGAAGAGCACCGGCAATCTGTACAACAACAAAAAAGAGATCTGGGCTTGGTTGTTTAAAGTCGCCCCATGCATTCGCTACCATTAAGAACCCTGCAAGTAAATGTAAAAGTCGTGCAGCTTTTTTCTGCTTTTCGAAAGGTTCAAAGAAAATGGGAATTTTGTAGGATGCCATAGTGTATTAAAGATACAAACTAAATACACTTACCAATAAAGAGGATCGGAAAACGAAACAAACAAGCGTCAACAGAAGCTTCCTTAATTTATTAGGGTAATTGAAACATTAGGTTACCTTATTGCGGGTTACTTGCAAGTAAAAGGTTAGAGAGTTTATACAGTATTCTTGCTCCAACATTTTCATCCCATTCTTTGCTGCTGATACCAACTTCAACTAAATCAAAACCAATAAGCCTGCGACCGGATTTAATAATTTTTCGAAGAATGTAAAAAGCCTGTTCGCT
>JANOIQ010000221.1:0-2744 GCA_031407835.1 Chitinophagaceae bacterium | reverse complement strand
GTTAGAGAGTTTATACAGTATTCTTGCTCCAACATTTTCATCCCATTCTTTGCTGCTGATACCAACTTCAACTAAATCAAAACCAATAAGCCTGCGACCGGATTTAATAATTTTTCGAAGAATGTAAAAAGCCTGTTCGCTTTCCAGGCCTCCCATTACAGGTGTACCGGTATTAGGACAAAGTTTTGGATCAAGTCCGTCCACATCAAAGCTGATATATACGAGTTGGGGAAGTTGTTCTACAATTTCATCTGCAATTGTTTGCCAGTTCTCTCCTTCATATTGACGGTTTTTTAAATCCTTGTCAAAAAAAGAAATGATTCTTGATTCACTGTCAGCAACAATTTTTAATTCATTATCACCGTAATCTCTTATGCCAACCTGCACCAGTTTTTTTAACTGTGGTATTTCAGTCAATGCGTTGTACATGATGGAAGCATGCGAATACTTAAAGCCTTCATATGATTCACGCAGATCAAGATGTGCATCAAACTGAAGAATTCCAAAATCCCCATATTTTTCTGCAATAGCTTTATAATAACCAAAAGCTGTGCTGTGATCGCCACCGAGAAGCCCAACCAGTTTTCCTTTTTCCAATAACTGCTTTGTTTGCTCATACACCCAGTTATTCATGAATAAGCTTCCTTCATTTACCTCTTTCAGTGTTTTGCACATGAACTTATTGTCGTTCACATTCTCATCCTGTGCTATGTAATTAATATAGAGTTCAGCTTCTTTACGCAGGTAATCACTTTTGAGCAGGACTTTACGGTCCGTATCCTTCATATAAATACCCCGGCGCCAGGCATTGTTTGTATCGTTGTCATAAAGCTCAACCTGTAAACTTGCTTTGAAAATATGTTCGGGAGCACGGGCAGTACCGGCTTTATAGCTAACGGTTACTTCCCAGGGAACGGGAAGAATAATTAAATCAGCATCCTCTTCAGAAAACGGAAGACCGAAAATGTTGTTATTAGGGTTAGCGGCATCATTATGGTCGAACAGGGATAGATCAATCATGTTTTTTCATTTACAGAAAACTTTGCAAAGGTAATATACAGTTGAACATGAATAATCGGTTACATGGGAAGTTTTGCACAGAATCCTTCTAAAACAGGCTAAATAATGCCACTTTGTAATTTTATTGAATTCCGCTGGCGTTCCTGATTTATTTTTATTGATGAAAAAAGTTGGTAAAGCAAGGAGTATTATGAAATTTCCGGTAAACTGGGCACACTTCACTTTTTGCCGGTTATAATTTAGCAGAAGGCACAACTTGTTTTTGAGTTAACTTTGCGCAGCATAAACAGAGAAAAATATGAAAACCTCACATATCCTTATTTTAGTTGTTATTGCCGTGGCAATTGGTATTTTGATCAGCACCATGAGCGATTTATCAACTTATGATACAATCAATTCTGCAAAAACAAAGCCGGGTAAATTTTTACACCTCATTGCCAAGCTTGATACTGCAAACGGCAAAACGATAGAATATGATGCGTTGAAAAACCCCAATTATTTAAGTTTTCATATCGTTGATTCATTAGGCGGATCAACAAAAGTGGTTTATATGAAAGGAAAGCCACCAACTGATATGCAAAAAAGTGAACGGATGGTTTTGAAGGGAAAAATGACCGATAGTGCTTTTCTGTGCGAAGATATCCTGATCAAGTGCCCCAGCAAATACGTTGACGATAAAGCTAAGATCAGCGCAGTTTCTAAATAACCACTCAGTTTAATTTCAGCTTCACAACTTTCAGAAAGGCAAAAAAAGACAACTTTTAAAAGCTTTATACTAACTTTTTATCTATGCCATTTATAGGAGAACAGCAATTGCCGGGTCAGATAGGAACTTTTCTGGCTATTTTATCTTTAGTTTCTTCCTTACTAGCTACCATCGCTTATTTCAGGGCTACACAATCAAAAAATCTGTTAGAACAACAGAACTGGAAAAGGATTGCCCGGTCGGCTTACCTGGCTGAGATCATTTCTGTAATCGGCATTTTTATTAGTCTTTATTTAATTATATCCAATCATCGTTTTGAATATAAGTACGCATGGCAGCACAGCAATTATCAACTGCCCATGCAATATATTCTTGCCTGTTTCTGGGAAGGACAGGAAGGAAGTTTTTTACTGTGGAGTTTTTGGCATTGTGTTTTAGGGGGCATCATTATTCTGCGTGAAAAAGAATGGGAAGCACCTGTAATGACGACTATCAGTTTTGCTCAGTTTGTGCTGGCAACCATGGTGATAGGTATTTATTTCTTTGATTTTAAAGTAGGAAGCAATCCGTTTGTGCTGATGCGGAATGAAGGGATGCTGAGTCCTGAACAATTCCCGATTGGCTTCAATGCAGATGGAAGTTTACGGACTGACTATCTCAGTTTTATCCGTGATGGTAATGGATTAAATCCTTTGTTACAGAACTATTGGATGACGATTCATCCACCCGTTTTATTTCTTGGTTTTGCCAGTACCATCGTTCCTTTTGCCTTTGCAATTGCCGGTCTTTGGAAAAAGGATTACAGCGGATGGATTTCTGTAGTGAGGCCTTGGGCTTTATTTTCAACCGGTATTCTTGGTTTGGGTATTATGATGGGAGCTGCATGGGCTTATGAAAGTTTAACCTTTGGAGGTTACTGGGCATGGGATCCTGTTGAGAATGCATCGCTTGTTCCCTGGCTAATCGGTATCTGTGGAGTACATACATTGATTGCATTTAAACATACAGGCCATTCACT
>JANOIQ010000184.1:0-25242 GCA_031407835.1 Chitinophagaceae bacterium | reverse complement strand
TTATCAATGGCAGTTAAGTACAGATGGCGGTACAACTTTTACTAATATCAATGGAGCAATTGTAAACAGCTATCCTGTAACCAATGCAACTGTTGCACAGAATAATTACCGGTACCGTTGTATTGTAAGCGGAGCATGTACACCTGCAATCACATCGAATGCAGCTGTATTAAATGTAACAGCTCCGGTTGTTGTGAATACACAACCCGCCAATGCTGCACTTTGCGGAAGCGGTACTGCCAGTTTGAGTATTAATGCAACAGGAACAGGGATCAATTACCAATGGCAGTTAAGTACAGATGGTGGCAACAGTTATAATGATGTAGGAAGTGGAACAGCACCAGCATTGAATGTAAATGCTACAGGCACAGGGTTCAATAATTATAAATACAGAGTAGTATTGAAAAATAATGTTTGTACAGATGAATTTTCAACTGCGGCTACATTAACCGTGAATCCATTACCGGTTGTTTCACTGAGTCCTGCACCTTACAGTAAATTATTCCCCGGATTGCAAACAACCATCACTGCAAATGTTACACCTTCAACCGGTGTTACATTAAGCTGGCAGAAAAATGGTGTTGGCATTACTAATACCGGAAATACACTTACGGTGAATATTGATCAGTTAGGCAATTACAAAGTAACTGCAACAGGAGTGGGTGGTTGTATTGGTGAATCAACTACATTAAGTATTGCTGATTCTGCAACCAATAGAATTTTCTTCTACCCCAATCCAAATGGAGGCCAGTTCCAGGTACGCTATTATAATCCAGTCAACAGTGGTACTAAAAACTATATCAGGGTGTTTGATGCAAAAGGAAATAAAGTGTATGAGCAGCAGTTTACTGTTACACGTCCTTACGATCAGATGATGGTTGATTTGCGCAGAAGAGGAACAGGGATATACCTGGTTCAGTTAACTGATGCTGGTGGTAAACAACTTGCAACAGGAAGAGTAGTTATTCAGTAATTGATCAACATGAGAAAATAGCAGGCCGCCTGAAAGGGCGGTCTTTTTTATTTATGAATTTATTTCAACTGATATAATTCCAGCCAGCGTTCAAACAAATCTTTTTTCATCAGACGGAATAGTTTTAAATCTTTTGAATAACTTTTTTTGAGATGGTTGAGTTGCTGTTGTATTGTGGCGATATCTTTTTCAGCAGGAATAATATATATAAACGGCTCTGGTTGTTTTTGTTTTCTATCCGATGGGAAAGCATTCCACTTTAATAACTTTGCTTCATCGCCCTGTAACATTTTTTCAGGAACCGGAAGAGTAGTTTTGTTTCTGATAACTGTGTCAAGTATTATTTGATTCACACGGATGACCAACCTGTATGGAATATTTTTCTGTTCGGGTTTCCATTGAAGCACAAAAGAGTTTGTAAAAAGGAAGCTGCTGTCGGCAGGCAGATGCATTGCATACTTTCCCCTGATCACAGCAGCACTTACTCTTTGTTTATCGCCGGAAGATCCGCCCGCTAAAAATTTCTCGAAAACGTAAGAAAAAAAACCTGATGAAGCTCCGTTTGCTTTTGCTGTAGTAAATAGTTTTTTAATCTGCAGATAGGTATAGGTTCCGGGTTTTTCCAGCAACATCGATTTGCCATCGCTCTGCACCAGCATTATATCTGCCAGTTCTGCAATCATGATCGATTGATTAGCCGAAAGAAAATTTCCACGTTTTGCTTTTTCTTTCAACCCATCATGTTGCCAGTATACGTTTTTGTTTACATGATAAAACAGGTATTTTACATCAGCATCTTTTCCCTGCAGAAAAAAGAAAAAAGCCGATACGGTCAGTAGCTTAATCATTATGGTCTTTGTTAAGAAAGGCAGAACGGAAAGGGATCTTTAATTTGTAACGGATAAACATTAAAAGTGCTTCGTATAAATTTATGAAAGTTGGGAGTAAAACCAAACAGGCAGTTAATAATCCGGGGTCGAATTTGATATTAAAGTATTTGTAAGTGAATACTGAAATAGAAACAAAGAAAAAACTGCCAACCAGTTGAACTAAGGTTCCGACTGAATTAAACCATAGATCGCCTTTAAAAAACAAGCCGCACATAAATGGCAGAATCAGCCAGAGAATAATAAAAGAAACAAGAAAAACACTCCATTTTGGAACAACTTTGATATAATCATTGTCCAGTATCATGCGCAGGATGTTGGCGTGGATTACACAGCCATACATATCAGGATAACTGCGTCCTGAAAGCCTGTTATTGAGTGGAGTGAAAAATTTATCTTCATCCTGCCGGTTGCCGGCATTTACTTTTGGCATACCCAGATAACCAAGCAGTACAATTTTATTCTGTAAAACAGATGCATCAAAGCCCGGATCTGTTACCTCGTCAAAATCATAGTAACTGAAGTTGGACAAGTTGCCGGTATAATGAATCTCCGTTTTTTTATTTTTTCTTTTCAGCAGCTGTTGATAAATGGTACTGTCGTATTTTTTTATGATAGCACTGGTGAATGCTTCCCTGTTATCATTAAAGGGATAATAATGGCGGATGGTTGAGTATTCAATATTTTCTGCAACCATAGTTGCATAGCCATCTCTTTGTATGGTGAAAAAAGAATCGGTATAAATGGCTTCCTGTAAATTATCAAAATTGGCAATATAGCTGAATACATAATTATTGTGTGCAGCAAATTCGGCTTTCAGTAAACTATCCTGCTGATTAAATCTTTGGGCATACACGATATCGAGTGCAACTACTTTTGGCTTGCCCTTCTGTACTTGCTGAAGGAGATAGGCAACCTGTGAGCGGTCTTTATCTTCAACATTAATTAAAACGACCGGCCCTTTATTTATCTGGTTCCTGTCTTTTTCTTTTGTATAGTACAGATCTGTTAATGAAAAGTCCTGAAAAGCCTCTGTAAAAGGATCAAAGAATGAAATGTTAATGATGGCTAACGAAAGCAGTGAAACACAACCAAAAATAAACAGGTTGAGAAGCAGATACTCAGTAAAGAATTTCTTTAAAAACTTCATACAGCAGTTGCGTAAATGTATATAAAAAAGAAGGGTATAAACATTGAAGTTTATACCCCTGCAATTATTTTACCTTACTTATTTCTTCAGGTTAAGAGTAAATGTGCGGCTGTCGTTGCAATAGCTGCTGTTGCTCCAGTACAATGCTTTGTCTGTAGTTTCTGCATACCATTTTGTCCAGTTACCTGGTACCCAAACATCAATACGTACTGATGTAGCGTATGGAGAAAGGCGACCCTGGTAGATACCTTCTACCCAGATGTCAACATACTGACCTGTGTAGTTATCGAAATAAGCATAGCAATAACCACGGGTTTTCTTTTCACGTGGAGCTGCATCAGGACCTGGACGATCTTTCTTTTCAGTTACGGGTTGTGCAATTACAGCAACTTTTTTACGCTGTGTTTGCGCTTTAGCAGTGGTAGAGAAGGCTAATGATAAGCCAATTACTGCAATAAGGAGAAATAAAACCTTTTTCATTGTGTTTGTTTTTTTGGTTTGTGAATAAAGATTAGAAACTTTTCTGAATTAGCAATTATATTTATTATTGTTTTTTCGGAACGATTTTATAGGGAACGGAAAATATATTTACAGCATCTGGCTGAATGGTTTCTTCACCGCTTCCTCTTGACTGCACACCTTCAGTACGATTAATGCCATCCATTAATTTTTCAAACGGGTTGGTTGGCTTTGCAGTGTTGCCCCTTGAACTACCCTGCGTAACAAATACCTGGCGCAGATTCAACGGTGCTTTTGCTGCTACTAACTTAATTACATTCATTCCATCGGGCGGGGCAATCTTAAAGATCTTTGTTAACCGAACTGTATCGCCTGGGTTAATAAAACAATCGGATGCCTGTTGATTGCTTCCAGGGAATAATACATTCACAAGGTTGTCGGGCTGTATTTCAAGTATATTGTAATACAAACGTTCCTGGCCGTTGTTAATGATACGTAAGTTATACCGGTCATTGTGCTGGAAAACAATATTGCCCGATGCATCCTTGATCGTCTTCACAGGTAAATCTTTTATGATAGCATTGTTATTTCCTTCAGCTTTTTTATAATCAATCGGTACAAAGTCAAACACAACATTCAACTCTTCATTTTTCATGTTCAGGTTGCGGAGGTAGGCAGCCCGTCCATACGCACCAATCTTTGCAGCTACAATTGTATACAGTTCTTCTGCATTCAGGTTCTTGCTGCAAACACCCAAACGGTAATCACCTGATGTGGAAATGTAGATTGAGTCGGCACTAAAACCTTCTGCACCCTGTTCAATAAATACATCGCCCTGTTCACTTACCAGCTTTGCCTGTTTAACTTTTGCCACTGCCTCTTTGAGCTTTGTGTTCAATGCGGCATCTTTTGTTTTGATGGTAACAGGCACCGACAAATCACCAAAACTTACTTCTTCTAAAAATACCCAGGCTGTTTTCAGTTGGTCATTACTGAGTTCTGCATCCAGTTCAACTTCGCTGCTGTAGTCAGCAGCCGTTGTTAAAACACCTTTTGCAAGAGGGGTTGCGGTTTCCCTGTTGTATGTATTGGAAGCATATACTTTAACAGTAGTACCCGCAAAAACTCCATATATCTTTCCGCAACTGATTGTAATTTTTTTCTTGCCCAGTATCTGTTCAGCTACATAATAATTTGGTTTCCCTAACGCTTTCCCACCAAAAATTTCTTTGTCCAGGTCGCCTTCCGCATTGGGTGTTTGTCCCGGCACACTTTTGCTCATCTCTAAACGAACATTATCAAACAAACCACGGTAACTTGTTTTTGAATCAGCCTTTGCCAATGCTTTTGAAAAAGCAAGGGATAAACTGCCGCAATGTTCATCACCACATTCCTGGTTAAGTTCTGATGCAGCCGATGCAAAGAAGGCACTCATGGGAGCTAACCCATCTTTTGATTCACCGAGGCTGAACAGGCTTTCATTAATAACTTTAGTATTTACTTTCGGCGTATAACCTTTCGGCTGATATTTTTTTGTTGTACCACGGTAGTTTCCTAAACCTGAACGTGTACTTGTACCGCTGTGGCAGGCATCGATCACTACCAAAAGATTACCATTATTACCCAACCATTTTCTTACCTGCTCCAGCTTCAATCCAAACTCATCGTCACGCAAATGTTTTTCCACGCCGGGTTGGTATTCCATGGGAGCATCATAAGTTACCAACGCTTCATCATAACCATCAGCTTCATCACCATTATCATCAAATATCTGTTCCCCATGACCGCTGAAATGAAACACACATACGTCACCCGGGGCTGCTTTGTCAATCAACTGCTGCTGCATGGCATTTAAGATTCCCTGTTTAGTGGCTTCTTTATCACGAACGATCCGGATATTTTCTTCTTTGAATCCCTGGCGTTTTAAAGCTTCTTTCACTAATGGAATATCATTTTCAGAGTTCAAACTGTTCCAGCCGGTTGATGGTGCATATTTGGAAATAGCAACGATCAGTGCCAGTTTTTTTGGTTCTTTCTGCGCAAAAACCGGGAGGCCGGCTATCAGTAAAAAAAGAAAGAAGAAGATTCGCATTTTAGTTTTTTGGGGAAGTTAGTTTTTCCCCGATTGATATTGCAATATTAATCTCTCTCTACACTCTTTTCAATACCCACTCAACGGTATTTTGATCAAAATGGCTTTTCAGGGGTCGGTCCTTTTCATACTACTTCTCCAAAACGATAAACAAATAAAAGCACTAAACAATGATTGGCAGGTTACACAGTACGCAGTAAATTCACCGCAAAATCAGTTCTATCCATCCTTCATCATCTATATTAAGCAGTCCCATCGAATACCTGAAAGGTGTTGGCCCACTGCGTGCTGAACTGTTGAAAAAGGAACTGAACATTTTTACATTCAATGATCTGCTTGAGCATTTTCCCTATCGTCACCTCGATAAAACAAAAATTACTCCCATTCAACAGGTGAGCCTGCAAATGGAGTATGTGCAGGTAGCAGGAAGATTAACCGACTTTGAAATTATTGGCGAACGGCAGGGCAAGCGGCTGGTGGCACATATTAAAGACGTATCGGGCACTATGGAGCTTACCTGGTTCCAGGGAATTAACTGGGTGCAGAAAATATTAGCCATTGGAGAGAATTATCTCGTTTTTGGCAAGCTGAGTTTTTTTATGGGTAAACCGCAGATCGTTCATCCCGAACTGGAAGTACTCACTCATCAGAATGCAGATGGAAGACAATTACTCGAGCCCATCTATCCAACAACTGAAAAATTAAAAGGAAAGGGACTAAATGGAAGAAGTATTGCCAAACTCACGGCGGTTTTATTACCACAAATTCATATCAAAGATTTGCCTGAAAATTTGCCGGAGCATTTGGTTACATCATTAAACTTTCCCTCGAGATATGATTCATACAGGCAGATGCATTTTCCGGCTGATGCGGATCAGTATGAAGCAGCATTAAGAAGATTAAAGTTTGAAGAGTTGTTCTTTGCTCAGTTGCGTATGGCCATGATCAAAAGCAACCGGCATCGTTTTTCAAAAGGAGTGGTGTTTGATAAAGTGGGCGATCTGTTCAATGTGTTCTACAGTAAGCACCTGCCATTTCAATTAACAGGCGCTCAAAAAAGAGTGTTGAAAGAAATACGGCAGGATACAGCAAAAGGGCATCAAATGAATCGTTTATTACAGGGTGATGTAGGCAGCGGAAAGACGATTGTTGCCCTCTTAACCATGTTACTGGCTGCCGATAATGATTTTCAGAGTTGTTTAATGGCGCCAACTGAAATTTTAGCCCAGCAGCATTTCAACAGTATTTCCGGTTTGCTGAAAGAAATGAATATCGAAATAAAACTGCTCACGGGTTCTGCCAAAAAAACTGAACGGGAAAAGATATTGAATGGCCTGCAATCTGGCGAAGTGCAAATGATCGTAGGTACTCATGCATTGATTGAAGGAGTTGTGCAGTTTAAAAACCTGGGATTGGCGATTGTTGATGAACAGCATCGTTTTGGTGTGGCACAAAGAGCGGAGTTGAAATTGAAGAATCTTGTTCCGCCGCATATGCTGGTGATGACGGCAACACCCATTCCGAGAACAATGGCTATGACAGCTTATGGTGATTTGGATTACAGTGTAATGGATGAATTGCCACCCGGACGTAAACCAATTACTACTGTTCACCGTTATGAAACAGCAAGACCGGCAGTAATGGATTTTGTAAAAGAAGAAATTGCAAAAGGGAGGCAGGCATATTTTATTTATCCGTTGATTGAAGAAAGTTCAAAGCTGGATTTTGAAAACCTGATGAAAGGATATGAAGAAGTAAAAGCTTTTTTTCCTGAACCGAAGTATTACATCAGCATGGTGCACGGAAAACAAAAAGCAGTAGTAAAAGAAACCAATATGATGCGGTTCAAAAAAAATGATACGCAGATTATGGTTTCAACAACAGTTATTGAAGTGGGAGTAGATGTGCCTAACGCAAGTGTAATGGTGATGGAAAGTGCAGAACGGTTTGGTTTATCGCAGCTGCATCAGTTGCGGGGAAGAGTGGGAAGAGGAAGTGAACAGAGTTTTTGCATTCTTTTAACAGGCAGTAAATTAACGAATGATGCACGTGAACGGTTAAAGATTATGTGTGCAACTAATGATGGGTTTTTAATAGCAGAGAAAGATCTGGAGATCCGTGGCCCGGGCGACATTGAAGGCACGAAACAGAGTGGGGTATTGAATTTTAAGCTGGCAAGCATTGTTCAGGATAAAGAATTGCTTGAACAGGCAAAAATAATCAGTGATGAACTGTTGATCGATGACCCCGACCTGTCTATGGCAAAAAATTTGCTATTGAAAGATTATCTTTTATCGAAAAAGGGAAAAACACAGTGGAGTAAGATAGCATAGGGGAAATAAGCAGTAAGATTTTCCGTTTAATTTGAGTACATTCAAATACCGATAGCATTGGAGAAATTTTACATGATAATATACCGTCTCTTCATCGTACCATGTTTGCTGTTAGCATTACCTCTTCTTACAAAGTCGCAGCTTTATTTTGTAGAAAATAAAGGCCAGTGGGATAAGCAGGTACAGTTTAAAACCGAAGCTGGTAACAGCGCTTTCTTTTTAAGTAAAGATGGGTACACCATTCTTATGCATCACCCGGAAGATTATCAGCGGTTAACGGAATACAATCATGGTCACAGAATAGATTCATCATCCCCAGGCAAAAGTTTTTCCCCTGCGGTTCCTGAAAAAATGCGTGCTCATGCATTTAAGGTAAAATTTCTTGGTGGTAATTTCAATTCAACTCCTGTCATGGAAAAACCATTACCGGGTATTGAAAATTATTTTATCGGAAATGATGAAAGCAAATGGGCAAGTGGTTGTAAGCTCTTCCAGGCAATTACTTACAAAAACGTGTACCAAGGTGTAGACGTACGTTATTATGTACAGGGCGACCAGTTAAAATATGATATTGTTGTTTATCCCGGAGCAGATGTTTCTAAAATTCAAATGCATTATGAAGGGGCTGACAAACTGAGCATCAGGAATAATGAATTGATTGTGGGCACTTCGGTTGGCGAAGCCCGTGAGTTGAAGCCTTATACCTATCAGTTTGCCGAAGGAAAAAGAGAAGTAATCAATTGCAAATACAAACTCACCGGTAATACCGTTAGTTTCGACATAAAGAATTACGATAAAACCACAACGCTGATCATTGATCCGGCACTGGTTTTTTCTTCGTTCAGCAGAAGTACAACTGATAACTGGGGCTTTACGGCAACTCCTGGTCCTGATGGTAGTTTTTTTGGTGGTGGTATTGCACAGCCTACAGGTTTCCCCACAAGTACCGGTGTAATACAGCCAACAGGCGGAGGCCCAACCAGTGCAAGTGTTCCGCCGGATATAGGTATTATCCGTCTGTCACCTGATGGACGTACAAGAATTTTTGCAACCTATCTTGGTGGAACTGGAATTGAACAGCCGCACAGTATTATTGCGGATGCTGCTGGTAATTTAGTAATTGCAGGAAGAACAAATTCGGGTAATACATTTCCGGGTGCATTATCAGGTGTTGCTGGAGGGTATGATATTTTTGTTACAAAGATCAATGCAACAGGAACAGCAATTATAGGTTCTATCCGAATTGGCGGAGCTCTTGATGATGGGGTGAATATTAATCCGAGCCGTGGTGCCGGTGTACAAACACTTTTAAGAAATTATGGTGATGATGGAAAAAGTGAAGTGATCCTTGATGCAAACAATAATATTCTGCTTGCATCCTGTACTCAATCAACAAACTTCTTTACCCAGGGAGCATTTCAAACAGTAAATGGCGGCAGGCAGGATGGAGCAATTATCAAAATTAATCCTAATGCCAATGCAGTAATATGGAGCAGCTATATTGGAGGCATTGGAGAAGATGGAGCTTTTGTTCTTTCAATTGATCCACTGAATCCACAAAATATTTATGTAGCCGGTGGTACTACAAGTAATAATTTCCCCGGTACTGCTGCCGGTGTATTACAACCAGCATATAATGGAGGTGTAGCAGATGGCTACGTATCCAATCTTGTGGATAATGGCAATAGTGTATCGCTTCTCCGTAGCACCTATCTTGGAACCGGGCAAACTGATCTCATATATGGTATCCAGTTCGACAGCAAGGGATTTCCCTATGTAATGGGTACTTCAACAGGAAACTGGCCCGTACAAAATGCTACTTACTCTGTTCCTAATTCAAGACAGTTTATTGCGAAACTTCAACCGAACCTCAGTGCCTTTGTTTATTCCACAACCTTTGGCACTTCAGGAGCAGGGGCGCCAAATATCTCACCGGTTGCCTTCCTGGTTGATAATTGTGAAAATGTGTATGTATCAGGATGGGGGGGAGCTGCCAATAATTTTGGTGGTGGATCTACTGCTTATCCTACAGCAGGAACCACCGGACTTCCGGTAACAAGCGATGCATTTCAGCGAACAACTGATGGTAGCGATTTTTACTTCTTCGTATTGCAGAAAAATGCCGCATCACAATTATATGGAAGTTTTTTTGGACAGATAGGCGGGCCCGGAGGAACAGAACATGTAGATGGAGGAACAAGCCGCTTTGATCAAAGCGGAGTTATTTATCAGGCAATTTGTGCGAACTGTAAGAATGTAGGAGCTGTAGTACCTGCTCAGGCACCTTATCCAATTACAGCAGGGGTATTTGGTAATGTAAATCCTGCAGTAGGTGGTGGTGCGTGTAATCTCGGAATGGTTAAGATCCGGTTTGATCTGGCAGGTGTTGATGTAGCATTAAGAGCAGTGGGTGCAAAACAATTGAACTTCTGCTTACCGGCTACTGTTCAGTTTACTGATACAATCCGAATGGCTAAGCAGTATATCTGGATATGGGGAGATGGTACAAGAAACGATACAACAACAACAAATCCGTTTACACACACCTATACTACAACCGGTTTTTTTGATGTAAAGATTATTGGTATCGATAGTAACTCCTGTAATGTAAAAGATTCGGCAACCATGCGGATTCGTGTTACAACCGACTCCGTTGCTGTTGGGTTTAATTTTTCCCGGCTTGCGTGTAACAGCCTCACCTTTAACTTTACCAATACAAGTAACCTGCTTACTTCTTCAAAACCATTTGGGCCAAATTCATTTATGTGGGTATGGGGCGATGGAACAAAAAATGATACCATATTGGGTTTTGCACCACCCGTTACACATACATTCCCGGGTATTGGTTCATACAATGTTCGCCTTGTTTTAATTGATAGTGGTTATTGTAACCTCGGTGATGATTCAAGTATAGTCAATTTCCAGGTAATCGATAATATTAAAGCAGGTTTCAGTGTAGGCAATGTTTGTGTACCTGATACAATAAGCGTAACGGATACGTCTGTTGGATCGCTGAGCTATCTGTGGCTAAGCAGCGATGGACAATCATCAAATGCAACAACTCCCAGTTTTACTTATTCAACTCCGGGTCTTTATACTATCCGGCAATATATTTTCAACCCCAACAGTTGTAACCTGATTGATTCCGCAACAAGAACTTTCCAGGCAGTAGCACCGCCAACAGCAGGATTCTTTTACAATCCGAATCCTTCACAGGAAAATACACCAACAAGGTTTACAAGCACTGCGTCAGCAGATGTGGTTCGCTGGTTCTGGGATTTTGGTGATGGGGATACATCTGCGCTGCGTGATCCGATTCATCAATATGTACGGCCGGCCATTAATACTGTTTGCCAAACAGTCATCAATAATGTTGGCTGCCAGGATTCAATATGTATTCCGGTTGAATCGATCATCAATATTGTGAATGATCTGCCAAGTGCCTTTACACCGAATGGCGATGGAGTAAATGACAGGTTCATGGTGCGTGGATTTGGTATTTCAAAAATGACCTTACGTGTGTACAACCGGCAGGGTTTGATGGTGTTTGAAGGCCGCTCACAGAATATTGGATGGGATGGAACATATAAAGGAACCGCACAGCCAATGGATGCTTATGCATGGACGCTGGAGGTGGAATATTTCACCGGTGAAAAGTTTAAAAAGAAAGGTGATGTAACACTGATCAGATAATGAAAAGAAGGTTCAACCGTTTATTGATTAGAACTAAACGATAATTAAGTTGTTTAAATGAATTGAGGAACATGAATAAAAAAAGAATCATACAAATATTATTGCTGGTGCTTTTGCATAGTTCTGCAGGTGCACAGGATCTGCATTTTTCTCAGTTCATGAATTCACCATTAACAACCAACCCGGCCAATACAGGATTTATTCCTGATGCCGATTACAGGATTGGAGCTAATTACCGCAATCAATGGTCTTCGGTTCCTGTTCCGTTTAAAACAGCCAGTGTATGGGGCGATGCTCAATTGTTACGTAACAAAATTGAAAATGGATGGGTAGGCGTTGGTGCCGTTTTACTGAATGATGTGGCAGGGCGTGGTAACCTCCGTTCAAACAAAGTATATGGTTCTGTTGCTTATCATCAAATGATTGGTCTCAGCAGTTTGTTATCGGCCGGTTTTAATGCAGGTTATGCTAACAAACGGATTGATGTAACCAAGTTTACATTCGACAATCAATGGAACGGAAAATTCTTTGATGCAGGTGCTCCCAATGGTGAAGCCACACTCACCAATCCAAGCAGTTCTTATTTTGATCTGCAGGTGGGTATGAACTATGCTTATTTCCCAACAGAAAAAACTTATGTGAATGCAGGTGTTTCTGTTCATCATATCAACAAACCGAAAGAAACTTTTTTCAGCAATGGCACCAATGAAGTGCCCCGCCGGTATATTGGTTTTTTAAACGGCAGTTTTAAAGTGAATGACGACTGGATCTTAAACCCCAATGCCTATTTCTCTTCACAGGCAAAAGCAAATGAACTGGTGTTTGGCGGTAATGCAGCTTACAATGTAATAGGCGATGGCAGTGTAGTGGTATTTGGCGGTGCATATTACCGCTGGGGCGATGCAGCAGTAGCAATGGTTGGACTGGAATGGAAAGATATCCGTTTTACATTTACCTATGATGCCACCACCAGCAATCTCGGCAAATATAACAGCGCTTATGGTGCATATGAGTTCTCACTCATTAAAAATGGATATTACAACGAATACCTTGGCGATAAGAATCAACGCAGACAAAGTTTGTGCCCAAGGTTTTAAGTTTTTATTTGCTGAATAGATTTTTTCCCTTCAACATCCTTTCCGAATTTCGTATCAGCCTGAAGTGTATCCAAATGATATCCGGTCAGCACCAAAATCAAACGCATGAAATCTCCACAAAAATTATCGGGCTAATTTATACAAACAGCGAGGATAATTTTTGTGGAGATACTATGTGGCAAAAAACAATAAAAATGAACACATGAAAAAAATCATCTTACTCTTATCAGTTTTCTTTTTCATTCTCAGTTCATCTTTTGCACAGGAAGAAAAAGAAAAGGGATTTAAAAAAGATCAGTTGTTCCTGGGTACAGGAATTAATCTTGGATTTTTTAATGGATTTATTATTGGTTTAAATCCAGAAGTGGGATACAGTTTAAACCGTTTTATTGATGTGGGTGTTGCAACCAACGTAAACTATATCACACAAAACGAATACAATGCTCCCATTACGTACAGGCAGTTTGTAGTTGGTGGCGGACCGTTTGTAAGAATCTGGCCGGTGAATATGCTTTTCCTTGGCGGTCAGTTTGAGTACAATCATATTACCTACAGTGTGAAGAATAATGGAGCTGTATCAGGAAAAGAAAAAAGAAATGCACCAAGTATACTTGTAGGAGGTGGTTATGGAAACAGAATGATCGGGCAATCGCAATTCTATACCAGTATTATGGTTGATGTGTTGAGAGATCCCAACTCTCCTTACATTGATAATTTCGGAAGATTGCAACCTGTATTCCGTACTACTTTTTTATTTTACATCAGGCCTAAAAACCAGCGTCGTTAAAAATTTCAGCAGGATCATTCACCAATACAATCCGCTCCTCCATTTTTTCGTACAGGAAATTTTCTTTTTCCATGTGCCTGATATGTGCAACCAGGTGATTGTAATATCCATTGCTGTTGAGCAGGAATAATTTTTTGTTGTGGATGTTGAGTGTGTTCCAGGTAAGCATTTCAAACATTTCATCCAGTGTGCCATGGCCGCCGGGTAAAATCACAGCTGCATCGCAGAGTTCATACATCTTCTTTTTGCGGATATGCATATCTTCTACAACAATCAGTTCAGTAATTCCTTCATGCTGGGCTTCCCATTCAAGTAATATTTGAGGTATGATACCAATCACCTTTCCCTTGTTTTCCATCACCGCATCGGCAACAGTACCCATCAGGCCTTTGCCACCACCGCCATACACCAGTTTAATATTTCGCTGCGCCATTAGTGCACCCAATTGTTTTGCATGTTCAGTAAACAAAGGGTCGGCTCCTGATTTAGAACCGCAGAAAACTGCCAGTGAAGAGAATTGCATACCGTTAAAAATATGACGCAAAGTAATGAAACTGTATGACCGTTGGATTATTTCTTTATCTTCATTTTTAAACCAAGCCATATGTCTCCGATACTATTATTTTCATTTGTATTTGGGTATTTTTTATTGCTGCTGGGTGTTGCCTGGTACACATCTAAAAATTCCAATAACGAATCATTCTTTATCGGTAACCGCAACAGTAACTGGATGCTGGTGGCATTTGGTATGATTGGCACATCATTGAGTGGCGTTACGTTTGTAAGTGTACCCGGTGCTGTTGCCAAAGAGTCCTTTGCTTATTTCCAAATCACATTGGGTTATCTTATCGGTTATGTGGTGATTGCCTATGTATTGCTGCCGCTTTATTATAAACTGAATCTCACATCTATTTATAATTACCTGAGCGGACGTTTAGGTTTTAAAGCCTATAAAACAGGTGCTTCTTTTTTCATTCTGTCGAGAACATTGGGAGCCACTGCCAGATTATACCTGGTGGTAAGAATTTTACAGGATGCATTACCTCCATCCATTCAGATTCCTTTCTGGGTAACAACACTCGTCATACTTGTAATGATCTTATTGTACACCTATGAAGGTGGTGTTAAAACAATTGTGTGGACGGATACACTGCAAACAACCTTTATGCTTTCCGGATTGGTAATCTGTGTTGTTTACCTGCTGAACCAGATGGGAATGAGTTTTGGCGACAGTATTACTGCTATGAATGAAAAAGGGTATTCAAAAATTTTCTTTACAAATCCTGAAAGCAAATTCTTTTTTCTAAAACAGATTCTGGCGGGTGCATTCATTACTATTACTATGACTGGCATGGATCAGGAAATGATGCAGAAAAACATTTCTGTTAAAACATTAAAAGGCTCACAGAAAAACGTACTCACACTCGGTGTAATTCTGATGGTGGTGCTGATGCTGTTCCTGTTCCTTGGTGGAGTACTGTTACTGTTTGCAGAACAGCAGGGTATTACTGCAGTGGGCGATAAACTCTTTCCTTCCATTGCATTGAATCATATGCCGCCAATCGTTTCTGTTATCTTCATTATTGCATTGATCTCGGCTTTATTCCCCAGTGCAGATGGTGCCATTACAGCACTCACTTCTTCTTTCTGTATTGATATCATCGGTATGCAGCGAAGAACGGATATGACGGAAGCCGAAAAGAAAAAATTACGTCAGCGTGTACACCTCATATTCGCATTCCTGTTTTTAGTATTGGTGATGGTGTATAAATGGATCAATGAACCAAGTATGATTGGCGTTATTTTAAAAGTGGCTGCCTATACATACGGTCCATTGCTGGGATTATTTACATTCGGCATTATTACCAAGCGTGCAGTGAATGATAAACTGGTGCCGTTTGTATGTATTGCTGCACCTGTTATCTGTTTCTTTATTGATAAATTTCAGAAGCAGTTGTTTGGCTCATTTGAAGTGGGACTTGAATTGCTCATCATCAACGGACTTTTAACCTTTATTGGTTTGTGGTTTATTTCACATAAGCCGAAGACGCAAACTGTTTAACAAATCACTGTCTTTCAGTTCTTTGCCCTTTGGCTCATGAGCTTTATCTTTGCATAAATTTTTTCACCTGGAACTAATTCATCCAAAGGCAGAAGCATATGCTGCAACCTATTCATCTGCAGAAGATGAATTGCTGAAAAGCATTGCCGCTGAAACCTTTCAATCGCATGCCGATCCGCATATGATGAGCGGGCATCTCCAGGGACAGTTCCTTGAAATCATCAGTAAACTCATTCAGCCAAAACGGATACTTGAAATTGGCACAATGATCGGCTACAGCAGTATTTGCCTCGCAAAAGGATTGGCAGCAGATGGTATTCTGCATACCATTGAAATGCGTGAACAGGATGCCTTCATTGCAAAGAATAATTTTTTAAAAGCCGGGCTCAATGAAAAGATAAAACTGCATGTGGGAAATGCTTTGGAAATAATACCACAATTGCAGGAAACATGGGATCTGGTATTTATTGATGCCGATAAACCGGGTTATATGCAATACTATGAGCTGGTAAAAACCCGTTTAAGGAAAGGTGGTTTGATTTTGGCAGACAATGTGTTGTTTCATGGTGATGTGCTGGCTGATGTTTTGAAAGGGAAGAATGCAAAAGCGATACAGGCTTTTAATGAACTGATTGCTGCTGATGATGAAGTGGAGAAAATAATATTAACCCTGAGAGACGGTTTGTTTCTCATTCGTAAAAAATAAATATTCTTATGAAGAGATTGGCATTTCTGTTTGTTGGCTTAGTAACCGTTGCATCTGTACATGCACAGACAATTTCAATTGAAGAGTATGTGAATACTTACAAAGAAATTGCTATGAAGGAAATGATCCGCACAGGTGTACCTGCATCCATTACACTGGCACAGGGAATTGTGGAAACAGAAAACGGGAACAGTAAGCTGGTAAAAAAATCAAACAATCATTTTGGTATCAAGTGTAAAGAAACATGGACGGGTCCGTCTGTAAGTCATGATGATGATGCACCGGGTGAATGTTTTAGAAAATATGGCAATGCAGAAGAATCTTATGTTGATCATTCCAATTTCCTGCGTACGAGAAAACATTATGATTTCCTGTTTACACTCGATCCTGTTGATTACAAAGCATGGGCTTATGGATTAAAAAAAGCAGGGTATGCTACTAACCCAAAGTATCCTGAAATGCTGATCAGGTATATTGAAACATACGGCCTCAATGATTACTCGTTGATTGCAATGGGTAAGAAAAAAGAGGATGAATCTGTTGTTGTAAAAACAGAACAACCTGTTACTCTTCCGCAAACAGTGATTGTAACGGAAAAGATTCAACCTGTGAGCACTCAGCCACAGGAATCAAAACCTGCTCCTGTTGTAACAGCTCCTGCAGTAAAAGTAGAAGAGAAGAAGCCTGCTGTTCAATATCCGTCAGGTGAGTTTAAAATCAATGAAACGAGAGTAGTGTTTGCAGCAAAAGGAACTCCCTTCCTGGCTATTGCCCAGCAATACAATATGCCGTTGAAATATATTTTCGACTTCAACGATTTAAAAGAAAAGGAAGCGGTTGAAAAGGATCAGCTTATTTACTTGCAACGCAAACGCAGAACAGGAGCCAGCCAGTTTCATGTGGTGGCCGAAGGCGAATCGTTATATGATATTGCCCAGCAACAGGGTATCCGTTTAGATGCATTACTGCAATTGAACCTGTTAACCACCAATCAGCAACCTGCTGTTGGTGAACAATTATACCTGCAGGCACCTGCACCCGCTGCTCCAAAACTCAGCGATAAAAAAAATACAGCAGTAACAGAGCAAACAGAAACTGAACCTGCTGCAGCAGCCATTTCAGAAATAGAAATTCATGTGGTGCAGCCAAAAGAAACTTTGTACAGTATTTCAAAAAAATACGAAGTAACACCGGCACAACTTCAGCACTGGAATAATTTAAACGGTACCGATCTCAGGGAAGGAATGGAACTCATCATCAATAAATAATTTTCATGTCTGCATTAAAAGTCCACGATAAATATTTTATTCCTTACATGACTGAAGAGGTTGTGCTGGCAAGAGTAAAAGAATTAGCCAAACAGATCGATGCTGATTATGCAGGAAAGAAACCGCTCTTTATTTCGATCCTCAACGGTTCCTTCATTTTTGCAGCCGATCTGTTTAAGTATATTACCATTGAAGCTGAAATCTGTTTTATTAAGCTGGCTTCTTACAAAGGAACCAAATCATCCGGGCAGGTGATTACAGCTATCGGATTAGATACAGATATTGTAAACAGGCATGTCATTATCCTTGAAGATATCATTGACACAGGTAAAACCATGAATGAATTTTTACCACAGTTGTATAATCAGCAACCGGCTTCTTTAAAGATTACTGCTTTGCTGCACAAACCAGAAGCAACAGCGTATCCTGTTACAATTGACTATCTTGGGTTCTCTGTACCGAATATATTTTTACTGGGTTATGGATTAGACTATGATGGTCTTGGCCGCAACCTGAAAGAGATTTACCAGCTAACGGACACTCCTTCCTGATCATTGTTATTAACCGGTGATGCAGGACCCGATTATGAATCAACAGTACTTTACATTGTGGTGCTTGCTTCTGTTTGCTGCAAATGCGGATGCACAGTTTTATTTCCGAGGTGAAGTAAAAGATCCCAAAGCAAATGGTATTGCCCATGTACGCATCCATGTTCATTCAACCAATTCATTTTATTATTCAGGAACCACCGGAGCATTTGGTATTCCTTCTTCAAAACAAACAGATTCTGTTACTTTCTTTTTAAATGGGTATGAAGAAAAAACATTTGTACTCAACAGTAACGAGTTCAACAGCATCATTCTTCGCATGACTTCTGTTAAGAGCGGGCAGAAACGGAAATTATTATCCATCACAAAAGATAAAGTTACAGATCGTACAATGTTGTGGCTATCTGCCGGTGAAACGTATTCGCAGCAAACGGAAAATGATTTTAATCAAACAACACTCTATCCCACTACCGGTTTTGCCATGAATGTTGACAAAGCATCGTACAGTAATATCCGCCGCTTTCTCAATATGAAATCAGAAGCACCTGCTGATGCAGTAAGGATTGAAGAGATGCTGAATTATTTTCCGCAGCGTTATACAGCACCATCTCCGGAGAAAACATTTCATGTGCAATCGCAGTTAACTGACTGCCCATGGAACAGTAAAAATCATTTGCTTTTTCTGCAGCTGCATGCAAAAAAAATCAACTACGATTTTTTGCCTCCCAGCAATTTTGTTTTTTTAATTGATGTAAGCGGATCAATGGAGCCACCCAACCGACTGCCCTTATTAAAAACAGCTTTCCGCATGATGGTGCAGAACATGCGTGCCATTGATACTATTTCAATGGTGGTGTATGGCGGTACAGTTGGTGTGGCACTGCGCCCTACATCAGGAATGGAAAAAGAAAAGATCATGGCGGTGATTGATTCACTTTCGGCCAACGGCGATACACCGGGCCCCTCTGCCATCAGGCAGGCGTATGCTCTTGCCGAACGTACTTTTATCAAAGGCGGTAATAACCGCATTATCCTTGCAACAGATGGTGATTTTAATGTGGGCGAAGTAAGTGAAGAAGCATTGATGTTTCTTATTACACAAAAGCAGAAAACGGGCATTTACCTTACCTGCCTGGGTGTGGGCATGGGAAATTACAAGGATTCAAAACTGGAAGTGCTTGCCAAAAAAGGCAATGGTAATTTTGCTTATATCGATAATGTAATGGAAGCAGAGAAAGTATTGGTGAAAGAACTGATGCAGACATTATATGCTGTTGCCAATGATGCATTTCTCAACGTAACATTTCAAAAAAAATATATAAAGCAATACAGGCTCATCGGGTATGACAACCGTAAAGATGTACTGGCCGATAGCAGCAGCTCACTGGAAGGAGGTGAAATAGGAACTGGGCATACCGTTACAGCTGTGTTTGAAGTAGAGTTAACAGATGAGGATATACCATTGGGAGAAACAATGGCTACTGCCGAACTCAGCTATCAGTGTGTAGATACAAAACAGGACAATTTGGAACTGTATCAGCTGGCGAATAATTATGCAGGCATCAACCAGGCCGACAGTAATTACCGTTTTGCAGCAGGTGTTGCCATGTTTGGTATGCTGCTGAAACATTCAGTGCATATCAAAGAAGGTGGCTGGGATGAACTGATTAAACTCCTGCAGACCTGTGTTGATAAAAATGATTACTGGCAGAATGAAATGCTGATGCTTGTACAGAAAGCAAAAGAAATTTACAAACCTGCAAGGAACAGGAAGGGTTTGTTTAAGAGGAAGAAGAGTGGGGAGTGATTTTATAAATACTTCTTAATTACAAATTCAGCTTATTCTTTATTTTGAAATGAGTTATCAAAAGCTCTTCCAATTCTGAAATTGTTACATTTTCAAAATTGCCTGCTGGGAGATAAGGAAGGCTATCATCATTGAATGGGTTTTCAAGTGAAACAAAGAACTCATTTTCTTTTTTGTTATAGGTTGAGATATACATCGCATACTGCTGAGTTTTGTCTACTACCCCTATTGCAGAATTATCCCCATCCCAATTATCCTGTAAAAGCACTTCTTCCTCTCCAAACTTTATTTGTAAGTGATGAAATATGTCAATGATACTTTTCTCTTTGTTTTGCATTTTTAAAATATTTCCGGGTTTTGTAGTTTGTTTTCGCCAACAGATGAAAAATTCACTTGGCAATATCAAAACTCATATCATAACTCTCTGCGTTGTACTGAAACTGCCCCGGTATTTTAAAGCCAAGTTTTTGATAATAACCAACAGCTCTATCATTGTTTGGCTGTACACCACCCTGTCATTTACTTATGCATCAATTCAAATTCAATCCAAAGGCTAAGCCAACCCATGGTTTGGTTTGGTAAATCCAATACTTTCTGTTTTTATCGAGCAGGTTATCAAAACCTGCAGAAAGGCCAACTGTAAAATTGTTGATGGCAATAATTCCTGTAATCCCTTTCGACCATACCACACCGTCATATTCAATTACTATATAATTATTTGCAGTTGTTGGTGTCATGGCAGTATTGCCTAACCCTGTAAAAGCACCTATGGAAAAGCCATAATGAGTGATAGTTCTGTTTGCTTTTTTTAAAGGGTTGGGATTATAATGAATAATGAACTGATCTGTTCTGTAGCCGAGATAAATGGCGCCGTTCAGGTTTGTATTCAGCTGGGGCGGCACGCTGGTTTGTGCAGGTCTGAACTTTAACGGAATGGTAATAAAATCCACATCAAAACTGTGTTTAAAAAACGAAGCAGCACGTTTCACCCCTTGGTATGATTCTTTTCCGAAAGCCCTGTAAGTAGCCAGGCTGTCAATAGTATTCTGATGATTGAATAATATAACAGGGTGTAACCGCACCGAATCATTGTCAATGCTGATATAAACCGCCTGTTTTTTACCGGCATTCTTTTGAAAATAAAAACCATCTGTAAGATCTGTTTTGGGCGATTTACGAAGAACAGTACAACTGCTTGCTATTACTAAAAAAAGGGCAAGAAAAATGCAGTAGAATTTTTCCATGTAATAATCATTTATCCGGCATAACGATTGCTGCCAACTTTGTAAATATAAACAGGAATTGTTTTCCCAATTCAACTGCCGGCAAATCATCTGCCGATCTTCCTGTCTTTTACTGGAACAACCAGTTTTAACCCCGACCAGGTTTCATTCACCGCACATACTTTTACATCAACCAACCCGTTGCTTAAAGCAATTTCCCCGATGACATCTTACGTAATATCGGTTGCTATTTTCGATGCTTTCTTTAGTCAGGTTTCTTGGGCTTACCATTTTATTTTCTGTTCAATAAATTCAATCAGGCTGTTAGCCATCGCCTGCTGTTCGTTGGTTTTGGGATGACCGCCGGTGTTTTTATATTCAAAAAAATGGGTATAAATTTTCGGGTCATTAATGGCTGCAACTGCTTTCTCAATATAACCGGGCCATGCTGATCCCTGTTTGGTTGCATCCATATTTCCCAGTGCACAAATAATAGAAGCCTTGGGATATTTGCTCCTGATTGTTTGTACAAATTTTTTATAAGAATCAATAATAAAGGATTCATCCGGGGCGGTTTTCCCAAACCGGTGTTTAAACTCTTCATGATTGGGCATTTTAATGATCCATGAATCATTTTGAAACAGGTTGATGACAACGATGTCGGGAGTATATTGTTTAAAATCCCATTTTGAAGATGAATCAGTTGCATCAAGCCGGTCATACATTTCGGGCATGATGAGAGGAAACCAGCTCAGCATAATACCGATGCCACTTTTGCCAATGCAATGATATTGTGCGTTAAAGTGGCGGGCAGTAAGAGCGGCATAGGTAAGATAATTGTTCTCAAAATATCCATGCCATGAATCGTTGCCGCTTGAATCTTCCATTGCATAGCCACAGGTAATTGAATTGCCATAAAATTCAATCTTCCTGCCGGGTAATGCCGGTGGCGGAAGCAGTTTTGTTTTTGAAGATGTTTCAAATCCGTAAAACCAGGTTTTACCCAAGGCCCATTCGGTGCGTTTAAATAATTGAACCTTGTGTTTTTTATTGCTCAATCCACTGGCAAGGATATAAGTTTTCTTAGCCGTATCGGTATGAATTTTGAAAATCCTGTTATCGTCAATGATCACATTGTAATAATTGGCCGTATCTGCATCTTTTAAAATGGCTGAAATTGTTCTGCCTTTAAAATAAACTGTAACCGATGTGCCCGACCAGGATAGTTCTGCTGCATCAGTTTTGTAACCAACCCTGCCTTCATAACGGATATGCGGATCGGTAAACGGAACTGATTTTGTTTGTGCAGTAACAGTGAGTGAAAGAGTGCATCCAATCAATACTGCAAGAAAAGGATAGAGTTTATAAGAAGGCATAAGGTAGTTATTTCAGTTATTCAAGTTGAGTATTTTTAAATTATGGAGAATTAAATATACACGTTCTGCTGCTTAAAAGATATTCTCAGGCGATGTCTCTGCACAGGATTTTGTGCGCAGGTTGCAGGGCTCGTTGTTGTTAATAGCTGTAATATTGTTTTCTCCTCCTTATTACGGCGATCCGATAGCTATCGGGTGCCACAAGGCCATTACACATAACCCATCCGACACTAAGCCTGAGAAGATTTTTGTTTATTGTTTTGACTCTGCAGGGAAAGAGATTGTAACAACTTGCTTATGGAGTTGGAATTTGCTCTTCCAACATTTGAGTATTCGATTTATCATAGTAAGTACAAGTCATGTGATTCATGTCAACGGTCCATTTTTCAACTCCGGTTTCTGCTGAATGATTACAAAATGCAGGATAATCAGTTTGTCCTCGTTGGTGACTTTTTAAGTAGTGTTGGAATTTTTCTTTGTCACTAATGTTTGCAACGGTTAGTTCAGAATACTTTGGCTCAGATTTAATTTCATAATCGTTGTCTCCAAAAAATACAACATGACCGTCGCTCACATAAGTATCATATTTTTTCACGCCTAGTTTTATGAGGTCTTGAACATAATTTGGAAAATCCGCACCAGTCTTTACTTTTGAATGTGCTTCTTTAATCTCTTTCAGATGAAACATCTTTAATTCGCTTTGTTTATACAAAAGTAGAAATTATTCCAAACGAAAGTAATAATTCATGCGAGCGTCAAGCAAGCCTTGCAATCAACGGGAGTTTGTGAAAAAACCTTCCCTTTTTGGTTGAATATTTTTAAATTATGGAGAATTAAATATACAGGTTCTGCTGCTTAAATGATACCACGAACCGAGGCGTGAGAAATTTTACTCATTATAAGGGGTTAACCATGAATAACGCCTGTCCTGCAATTCATAAAAGGCAGCAGAAGACCAGGGATATCTTTTGGGAAGTGCTGCCAACTCCCATTTTGGGTGACAGGGATTCAAATGGATATATTCCAGTTTTTGTAAATAATAATCCCTGGAAGTGCATTCTTTTATCTTTGGGTTTCTATCCCAAAAATCCAGTGTTTTATCAGCCTTTGTTAATGTGTACAGGTTCAGGTCGTTTGGTTTTTGTTTCAACGATAGTAGAAAAGCAAAACGGGTAAAGCTGAACAGGGTTTCCAGTACCTCATCCCTTTTGTAACCATCCGCAATTTTCCAGAGCATATGAATATGATTGGGCATAATGACAAATGCATTGATGATACATCTTTTTTGTTCAGTAAGCCATTTCATGGAATCAATAACGATCTGTTTATGTTCGTCATTTGCAAGCAATGGCTTCCGTTCAGGAATTGCAGCTGTTAGGAACTCTGTATTATAGGTTTGCAGCATTCTCCCAAAATAAGAAAGAGAATGAATATTTGCAATCTGAGTTTATCAACCATTGTGTATGGGAACGCAATAACACCAACCGATAAGAAAAAAATGGAGATTGCCTGGAAGAACAGAAATGTTAAAAAAATATTCTCAGGCGATGTCTCTGCATTGGATTTTGTGCGCAGGTTGCAGGACTCGCCGTTGCAAATTGTTGTGATGAAATTATTTGCTCCGTAGTACGGCGAGTGCCACAAAGCCATCACACATAACCCATCCGACACTACGCCTGAGAAGCTTCTTATTTATTTTTTTTGACTCGGCAGGGAGAGAAGGGAGAGAAGGTTAGTTTTTGTTTGGTTTTTTACACAGTTCATGTTGGCTGCCGCTTTTGTTTGTCAATAAATATAATGATAGGTTAATATATCAGTATTTGATTTTCGCTTTTTTAAAATAAACAATTCTACAACTCTATATTTTTTCCTGTCATGCCAATACAAAGTTTGAATTGTGAAGCTGAATTCTTTTTTATTTATGTCCCCGATTCTAATTGTCCCTCTTCTATTAAAGAAGTTTTTGTAATAATATGTCTCATTAATATCCGATGTGTCAATTGAAAAATTATCTTGAAGTAAAATATTTCTGAACATATCAAAACTAAAAGTGCTGTCAAGCTTGCTACTTTCATAATAACCTTTACGAACGTAGTTCCATAAAATCTCATTTGTAGTGTAGATTGTGTCGTGAACATCTTTCGGGAAACCTGTTGTTATATATACAGACGATGTATCGTTATCGAGGCTGTCTTTAATTACAACGTTATCTGTCAATAGTAATGTGTCTTTGTGTTGATTATGTCTTGTTGATGTTTCATTTTGATTACACGAGCAAATCAATAAAAATAAAAAAGAAAATAAGCCTGTTTTGATTAGGTCTAATAGCATGGGTAAATTATAGTTTTTGGTATAACTCTGTTAAAGTGGCAGCCAACACTTAAATATACGCAACTCCTCTCAACCCGAAATTTTCCAACCAAGTGATTTTCATCAGGGCAGTATGCGTTTTTTAAATTGTAGGTTTGTGTCAATGCACATCTCCTAAATACTTCAGTAGCTGATAGTTTATAATTTTCCAAATAGCATGGTAGTCAATACAGAGCAATGCACCCAATTCACCCCAATTAAACAAATGACAGTTAGTTAATCGCCAAAATAGTTTCAATATTCGGGCAAAACACGGAAAGAAAGCACAATTAAATCAAAGCCGTTTGCCTGAATTTTAAGAAATTTGCATTTCTACTAAAAAAATGAATAATGAGCAATTCTGCCAGTACGTTGTTTGACAAAGTGTGGGACTCCCATGTGGTTCGAAAAATTGAAGATGGTCCCGATGTG
>JANOIQ010000182.1:0-2363 GCA_031407835.1 Chitinophagaceae bacterium | reverse complement strand
TAATCCTGATGCGGCATGGGATCTTTGCATGGAAATGAAAGAACATGGATTATTAGCCAAGCCAACACATGGCGATAAAATACGTTTAGCCCCACCGTTAGTGATTACAAAAGAACAGATCAGCGAATGCGTGGAGATCGTGAGGAAGAGTTTGGAAATACTGAAGTGATAGAAACACGGATAACACAGATTAAAGCGGATCATTACTGATCTTCAAAATTATTGGATTGAAATCCGTATCCAATCTGTCATCATCCGTTCAATCCGTGTTTCTATCATTTGTTTCAAAATCACTGCTGACGTTGACGTCAGTCGGCGTTGATACCTTATTTTTGCACCTCAATTACAAGAATGACATGAGCGAAGAGAAAAGCCTGAATTTTATTGAAGAATTGATTGAAGAAGATCTGAAGAGTGGAAAATATCAATCCATCGTTACCCGTTTTCCTCCGGAGCCAAATGGCTATCTGCATATTGGTCATGCATCCAGTATTTGTTTAAACTTTGGTTTAACACAGAAATATCCCGGCTATACCAACTTACGCTTCGATGATACCAATCCCGTTACAGAAGAAACAGAATATGTTGACAGTATCAAAGATGATATCCGCTGGCTTGGTTTTACCTGGAAGCATGAATTGTATGCTTCTGATTATTTTGAAATACTTTACCAATACGCCATCACACTCATCAAAAAAGGATTGGCTTATGTAGATGATTCAACTTCAGAAGAAATGGCGACAATGAAAGGAACGCCAACAGAACCGGGAAAGAACAGTCCTTACCGTGACCGGAGCATCGATGAAAGCCTTGTATTATTTGAGCGTATGAAGAATGGTGAATTCCCTGATGGAACCCGAACTCTGCGTGCAAAGATTGACATGGCACATATCAATATGCTGATGCGTGACCCAATTTTATACCGCATCAAACACGCCCATCATCACCGCACAGGCGACAACTGGTGCATTTATCCCATGTATGATTTTGCACATGGACAAAGTGATTCCATTGAAAACATTACGCACTCTATCTGTACACTTGAGTTTGTTCCCCACCGTGAGTTATACGACTGGCTGATTGAACAATTGAATATCTATCCATCGCATCAATACGAATTTGCACGACGTAATATCAATTACACAGTAACCAGCAAACGCAAACTGTTGCAATTGGTAAATGAAAATCATGTAACAGGTTGGGATGATCCACGTATGCCGACCATTACCGGTTTAAGACGCCGTGGGTATACCCCAGACAGCATCCGTGATTTCTGCGACCGTATAGGTATTGCCAAGAGAGAAAACATGATTGATGTTTCTCTACTTGAATTCTGCGTTCGTGAACATCTTAATAAAATTGCACATCGCAGAATGGTCGTGTTCAATCCCATCAAAGTAATTCTTACAAATTATCCTGAAGGGCAAACTGAACTGATGCATTCAGAAAACAATCCGGAAGATCTCAGCACAGGTGAAAGACAACTTCCATTCAGCAGGGAAATATTAATTGAAGCAGATGACTTCATGGAAAATCCACCAAAGAAATTTTTCCGTTTGGCACCAGGGCAAATGGTTCGTTTAAAAAGCGCTTATATTATTCAGTGTGATGAAGTGGTAAAAGATGCAGCAGGAAATATCACAGCACTTCATTGCAGTTATTTACCTGAAAGCAAAAGCGGTGGAGACTTATCAGGACTGAAAGTAAAAGGCACCTTACATTGGGTTAATGCGGCTGATGCTGTTGAAGTGGAAGTAAAGGAATATGACCGTTTGTTCCGAGTAGAAAATGCAGCGAATGAAGAAGGCGACTTTAAAGATTATATCAATCCCGATTCATTGAAAGTGGTAACAGGTTATGCTGAACCTTCGTTGAAAGATGCGACTCTGACAGATCGTTTCCAGTTTATGCGAAAAGGATATTACTGCCTCGATAAGGACACTACCTCAACCAAACTCATCTTCAACCGTACAGTAACATTGAAAGATGCATGGGCGAAAGAAGTGAAGAAGAATTAAGTTGTTATCTGTTCATCCGCAAACTGGCGGATGACTGAATAACATAAAAATAAAACGATATACAGTCATCCATCAACTGGTGGATGAGCAGACATTGAAAATAAAAGAGCGGATCAATGATCCGCTCTTTTTATATGCTTTGAATATCATTAATGATGCACAACTTCCAGTGCTTTTGGATCATGTTTATGACGAAACAGTAAACCAAATGCGATTGCTACTACTAAAGAATACAAAGAGAAAGCAATCCAGATGCCGTGCCAGTCTTTCGATCCATCACTCAGCGTATAGAACTTATCAATCACCACACCACTAACAGAACTGCCGAGCAAGGCACCAAAGCCA
>JANOIQ010000154.1:0-2835 GCA_031407835.1 Chitinophagaceae bacterium | reverse complement strand
GAAATAATAAAAGTTTTTAATGAGCACTGTTCCCAAAGGCATTTCAAACACGGCAGAATCATTATATGTAATTTTTTTTCCTGCAGGCAGTTTAATAAACCTTGCTTTAACAGCATAATCTGTAAAAAGAGGAGTGTTGAGATCATAAGGCACAAGTCCTTTTGCAGGTTGCAGATCAGCCATCTTACCCGTGAAGAAATTATACGCTGATAAATTTTCATGAAACTGAAAATAAGGGTCGGCTTTCTTTTCATTAAACGAGAAAGCAATCAGCATCAATAAAGAACAGAGAACTGCAACCTTCTTCATCTTACCTGTTAAATTTTAATTCACCTGCCGGAACAGGCGGCAAGTTACAATCGTGTTTGGAAACATCCCGACTGATGCGCTTGAATTTATTTTCTGCATCAAGATTGGCAAAGCTTTGATTCGTATTAGTGCGAATACAGATTTTTGCCGGATTTTTCTGATCAATAATTCCATCGTACTGAATATGCGGAACATCTTTTCCAAACCTCAGCTTAAATCGGTACAGCTTTCCCAACCTCCCTTTGCCGGTTGCTCTTACATGTTCCCTTTCATAACTGTTATTGAAAATGGAGATCTGGTCGGGATAAGGGTAATAGCTTGAATCTTTAATGGGATTTTCCGTCATGTAATAACTTGCAATAACAGTGCTGGCAGTAATGTTATTGATGATTTTGTTTTCAAATATATCCACATGGTTGGTGGCAAGGATCATAATGCCGGTTCCCTGCGGCACTTTGGCAACAATATTCCCCTTAGGTGCAAAATTGAGATGATTGTTATGATGCACATTGTTTTTAAACACCCGTATATATCCTCCTTTCTTCTGGATAAGATTTGGCAGATCAAAAATTAAAATGCCTCCTGTATTATTGGTTGCTTCATTTTCATACACATCTGCATACAAGGAGTTTTCAATTTCAATACCGGCCACATTTTCTGTTGCCAGGCAATTCTTCACCACAATATATTTTGACTGGCCTACATAAATACCAGCATCACTGGCACCTCTTGCTTCGCAGCGATCAATGGTAACATTGCTGCATTGCACGGGATATAAACCATAGCCGCCGTTTTTACTATTGGCACCTGCTGTCCATTCTGCTTTTACGTTTGTAAAAGTCATGCCATCTACATGCTGTGTTTTAATGGCATCGCCTTTTGTATCCTGTACCGTTAAATCCTGCAGAATAATGTTTTGGCCATTAGTGATCTTGATCCCTTCAGCTCCGCTCACTTGGTTTTTGAAATTGAGTATGGTTATATCTTTCCCTTTACCCTTAATGGTGACGTTCTTTTTCCCATCGAGCCAGAGACTGACATTGAGTTGAAATGTTCCTTCGGGTATTTCAATAACAGAATTATCGGTTGCAGTAATAAATTGTCGCTGCATTTGTTTCTGTGCATCTTCCTGCGCATGTAATACAACTGATGAAAACACGAACGTTGCAAAAATTGATAAGGGAATGACTGATCGCTGATAAAAATTCAAGTTGGTCATCCCCTCCCTGGAGGGGCGGCAGAGTTTTATACATGAAACATATTGCAGGGGGTGGGTTGCTGAGTAATGAATTGAACGTACAAGAGGGCGACGCAAGCAAAGCATAATCGTAGATATGAGGTTGGTAAAAAAATCATCGGCAACAAAGTACAAATCTTTTTCCTTTGTTCAGGAGGCTTTCACTAACTTTCCTCTTATAAAAAAATTCATATGTCATTCAAAGGAAAAACTGTTTTTATTACAGGCGCAAGCAGAGGTATTGGCAAGGCAATTGGTTTGCGTTTAGCAAAAGAAGGTGCCAATGTGGTGGTGGCTGCCAAGAGCGTGGAAGAAAATCCGAAACTCGGTGGAACCATTTTTTCTGCTGCCAATGAAATGGAAGAAGCTGGTGGAAAGGGTTTGGCCATTCAACTCGATATACGTTTTGAAGATCAGATACAGTTAGCTGTTGAAAAAACGATTGAAACTTTTGGCGGAATTGATATCCTCATCAACAATGCATCGGCAATTTCGTTAACGCCAACTGAACAAACAGAAGCCAAGCGTTTTGATTTGATGTATGATATTAATGTGCGTGGCACTTTTTTAATGACAAAAGCATGCATTCCTTATTTACGCAAGGGAAACAATCCGCATATACTTACACTGTCACCACCTGTTACCTTACAATCAAAATGGCTTGCAGGGCATGTGGCGTATACCATCAGTAAATACAATATGAGTTTACTGACGATGGGCTGGGCATCTGAATTTAAAAAAGATGGTATTGCGGCCAATGCATTATGGCCACGTACTACCATTGATACGGCTGCGGTACGGAATCTTTTAGGCGGTGAAGCATTAGCAAAAATGAGCAGGACAGTTGATATCCTTGCTGATGCTGCATATATTATTCTCAGTAAACCTGCCAATGAATGCACAGGGAATTTATTTGTAGATGAAGATTTGCTTGCTGCTGAAGGCATTACTGATTTGAGTAAATACAGTGTGGTGCCGGGTGCACAGTTATTCAGAGATTTATTTGTGGACTGAGTTAAGAGTTCAAAAGAGGAAAGGAGAAAAAAAGAGTTGAATACAGTATCACTTCCTGCAAGAAAAATTTATTGCCGGAAAGACAGGAAGGGCGAAAAGAAAAACAATTTCCGTCTTACCGTCTTTCCGGCTAATCTTTATAATGCTATGTTGAAATACTTTTTAGTGCTGTTGCCTTTTCTGTTCTTTTCCTGTAAAACAAAACCAGCCATGCAAAACGATGAAGTAAAGATTCATGCCTTTCGCTTAAAGCCGGGGCAGGATCTGAAAAAAGA
>JANOIQ010000128.1:0-12417 GCA_031407835.1 Chitinophagaceae bacterium | reverse complement strand
AAAATTATTCATTCAGATTAAAAGACAGTTTGCTGCTTGATTATGAAAGATGGAATATGGCTTCAGATAATTATATCAGCTATTCACCACAGGGATTGATCATCCATAATTTTGTGCTGACAAGCGATACGTCAAAAATTTCCATCACCAGCAGGCAGGAAATTGTAAACAGCCCCATTGACATTCTCATTGATAATTTCAACTTAAAGAGTATCAGTTCTATTCTGAACAACGATACCGTTTTTGTTTCGGGTGTGATGGATGCAAAAATGGAAGTGAGCGAACTTGATAAAAAATTGCCTGCATTTACCGGAAACCTTACAGTGAGCGATCTTGCTTTGATGCAACAGCCTGTGGGTACGCTTACGGCCACAGCATCAAAGCAATCTGAAAATAATGTTACAGCTGCTATCACGCTAAATGGTAACGGAAATGATATTACAGCCAACGGAAATTATTACTTAAATAACGAACAGCAGCAGTTTGATGCAACGGCAGATATTAAAAAACTGAGCATGGCAACACTGCAGGGACTCAGCAGGGGTGTTTTAAAAAATAGCACAGGAAATATTTATGGCGATTTTACAGTGAACGGAAAATTTGCTGACCCCAGGTGGAAAGGGGCTTTAAATTTCGATACCACCAGGTTCACCATTACCCAGTTGGGTACAGCTTTTAAAGCAGACAAACAGAAAATTGTATTTGATTACCCGGTTGTAACCTTCAATAATTTTATCATTAAAGATTCAATTGATCATCAGTTGAAAATTGATGGAACAGTGGCTGTCAACCAAACAAAAACGTACGACATAAACCTTGGTATTACCGCCAACGATTTTATCATGATGAATGCACCCAAAAACATTCAAAGCGAGTTTTATGGATTTGCTGCTGTAGAAGCGGATATAAGAATTACAGGAAATTCGGTTTCTCCAAATATTGAAGGTGATATTGCTGTAAAAGATAAAAGTAATGTAACCATTATCATCCCGGAAAAAAGTTACGGCAAGGATGATGGAAAAACGATTGTACGTTTTATAGACAGAGATACTTTTGATATCAATCCACCGGTGCTGCCTTTTGTTGAAGAGAAAGAAGTGAAATCAAACTTTGCCCAGTTTCTTAATTACAACCTGAACGTTGAAGTAAAAAAAGAAGCGGCTTTAACGATTGTTATTGATCCCGTAACCGGCGATGAAATTAAAGTGCAGGGCGATGCACAACTGAATGCAGGTGTTGATCCCAATGGCCGTATTTTGCTTTCCGGAAATTATGAGCTCAACAAAGGTTACTATATTTTTAACTACCAGTTTTTGCAACGTAAGTTTCTGCTTGAAAAAGGCAGCACCATCATTTTTGCCGGCGAACCCATGCAGGCGCAAATGAATATTACCGCTGCATACACGGTTAATACCGCTGCCAGGGATTTGCTGGGCAATGAGGTGGGCAGTGTAGATCCCCTGCTGGCAAATTCTTTCAATCAAAAAATTCCGTTTAAGGTTATACTTTATTTAACCGGTAAGCTTAGTAAGCCCACGATAAAATTTGATATACAGTTGCCCGATGAAAATGCAGTGATCAACAGCGACCTGAGAACAACGATTGAAAATAAACTTACACAAATACGGGGCGATGAATCTGCAACCAACAAGCAGGTTTTTTCTTTATTGTTACTGGGCCGCTTTGTGAGCGAACAAAGCAGCGATTTCTTTAAAGGCAGCGGCGATAATTTCAGCGACATTGCCCGCCAGAGTGTGAGTGGATTTTTATCATCGGCATTAAATGAAATTGCCGGTAATCTGTTAAAGGGCGTTGATATAGATCTTAACCTGAATACTTACCGTGATTACAACAACGGTGGTAATGAACAACGTACCGATCTGAATATTGCCCTCAGCAAATCTTTTTTGAATAACAGGTTAACGGTAAGCCTGGGCAAAAATTTTGGTGTACAGGGACAGGATGCCGCATCCAGTGCAAATAACAGTTTTATACCCGATGTTACCATCGGTTATAAACTTTCTAACGATGGAAAATATTTATTAAAGGCATACCGTAAAAATCAGTTTGAAGTAGTGCTGGATGGTTACGTGGTGGAAACAGGACTGGGCTTTGTAGTAACCATGGACTATGATAAATTCAATGAACTATTCAGAAGAAATAAGAAACAATAGATTTTAATAAGTGCAGATGAAAGGAACGTATTTAATAATGGTGATTTTAATGTTAACTGCATCGTCCTGCAGTGTGCGGCGCTTTTTGCCTCCCGGCGAAAAGTTGTATAAAGGTGCAGAGATCATTGTTGAAAAAAATCCGGAAGAGAAAAAAACAACCAAGCAACTTAAAAAGTATATCAGGCAGGCAGTGAGCCCAAAACGAAATAAATTTTTTCTGGGCCAGCCTTATAAAGTGTGGTGGTGGTATGTAATTGGCGAACCCAAAAGTGAAAAAGGGCTGCGTCCTTTTTTACGGGGAAGATTGGGTGAACCTCCCGTACTAAGCAGCAGGGTAAATGCTGTTGTTACTGCCGAAAACATGCAGTCGTTCATGGAGAACAGCGGATACTTTCATACAACCGTACAGGGCGATACTGTAAACAAAAGTTATTTTACAACCGCCGTTTATACCGCAAAGGTGCAGCCGCAGTATCATATAAAAAGTATTACCTGGGTTAGCGACAGTTCTGCACTTTTAAAATTATTGGAGGAGCGGCAGAAAACAAGAGGCATATTAAAAGTTGGCCAGCCATACCGCTTAAGTGATATCAGCGCCGAAAGAGACCAGCTTGACATGTATCTGAAAACAAGAGGTTATTATTTTTTTAATCCCGATTACCTGATGGCTTATACCGACAGCACCATTGGTAACAGACAGGTTGATCTTTTTTTAAATGTAAAGAAAACTACTCCCGAAGCTGCGAAATTTCCTTACAGGATAAACAGAATTACGGTATTTCCCAACTATTCACTTGCATCAGCTCAATTAGACACCAGCGTTGCAGGAGCAATAGAATATGATGGATTGCTTATTAAAGATTCTGCAAAGGTTTTTAGGCCCAGGCTTTTTGCGCAAACAATAACATACCGGCCGGGCAGGCTGTATAGCAGCCGTATGCAGAATTCTACATTAAACCGTTTAATAAACCTGGGTGCATTTAAATTTGTAAAAAGCCGCTTTGAAGCTGTGAAAGATTCGGGCGAGCTGCACCGGCTGAATGTTTACTACTATCTTACACCTGCCAAAAAGAAATCGATACAGGGCGAGCTGGATGCTTTTACAAAAGAAAACAATTCGGTTGGAGGGCAATTGAGTGCTAACTGGAAAAACAGGAACGTTTTTGGCGGAGCAGAATTGCTGACAGTAAAAGCTTATACAGGTGTTGAGTTATCCATTGTAGATTCGCTGCGCAATAATAACAGCTTCCGGTTAGGTGGAGAAGTGAGTATAAAATTTCCACGCTATGCAGTGCCTTTTCTAAATATTAGAGAAAATAATTTTTATCCACCCAATACTAATTTATTGCTTGGGTATGAACTGTATCGCAAGCAATTGTTTTACACAAAAAATTTATTTCGTCTGCAGTATGATTTTACCTGGAAGAGAAATATACGTACCGAATTTACTTACGCACCGGTTGCTTTGAGTTATTTAAATGCCAGCAATGTAACAGATACATTTTATAAACAGGCACTTGTTACACCGGCCATTTTACTCAACGTTTATTCTGAAGCCATCATTGGCAGTTATTTTTCTTACACCTATACCAACGCATTTGGCAGGCAAAGAAATAAATTGTATTTCAATGCCAGTATCGATTTGTCGGGAAATATTGCAGGGCTGGTAACCGGTGCCAAGACATTCAGGGAAAAGAAAATATTCAACACGCCGTTTGCACAATATGTAAAAACAGATTTCGGTCTGCATTATACACGAACATTATCCAACAAATGGGAATGGGCAAACCGGGTACAGGTTGGTATCGGGCTTCCTTACAACAACTCTGCATTATTGCCGTTTGCAAAACAATATATCATCGGTGGTTCCAGTTCTATCCGTGGTTTCAGGGTACGCAATTTGGGGCCGGGAACTTACAGACCAACGGCAGAGGATCAACGCTTTTTCCAGATTATTGGAGGCGATTATAAATTTCTTGTAAACTCCGAAATAAGAATTCCCATCACAGCAAGTTTGAGTACAGCCGTGTTTGTTGATGCAGGTAATATATGGACAAAAGATACTTTACTCTTTGGCCCCGCCGGTCAGCTGAGCAAAAACTGGTTTAAAGAACTTGCTGTAGCAACGGGGATAGGATTACGTTTTGATGCTAATGTACTGGTGATAAGAGCCGACCTGGGCATACCCTTGCGGAAACCTTATTTACCCGATGGGCAGAGATGGGTACTTCAACAGATTAATTTTGGAAGCGGTTCCTGGCGGCGGGAAAACCTGATTTTAAATATTGCATTGGGATTACCTTTTTAAAAACATTAAATAAAATATATCTTGAAAAAATTCCTGATAATACTTGTTGTAATTCTTGCACTGGGCGCAGTTGGCGGCTGGATCTATTGGCAGCAGCATAAAAAGAGCATCATTAAAGATTCTATTAAAGATGCCGTGAGTAAAGGAACTGATAGTTTGTACTATATCCATTACGACAGCTCTTATATTGATGAAATAAACGGCAATGCTTCTTTTTATAATGTTACGCTGCAATCTGATTCTCTGCAAACACAATTGCAGTTGTTTGATACTGCTTCTTCGGCCAGCATTTATAATGTTCGTATTGATGAAGTATCTATAACAGGGGTGGACATTCCGGGGCTGCTGAGTAATACATTTGTAGAAGCAAATTCGATACTGATCAAACACCCGGTAGTATATATCATCAGCTCAGGCAAAAAAGAAGAAAAAATATTAAACAATAATGACAGCCTTGCCATTTACGAGAAGCTGCTGGGTAAATTTAAAAGCATTCATGCAAACTCCATCATCATTGAAAATGGTTTTTTGAATTTTGCAGATAAAACCGGGGAACCCAATACTGCCCTCAGGAGTATCAATATTCAGCTGCAAAAATTCAGAATAGACAGTACGAAGAATTTTCAGAATATCCTCAGCTATTTTGTAAAAGATGTGGTTGCTAAAGTAAAAGAAGTGTACATAAAAGGCGATAAAAACCAGGCAACATTTTCAGAGGTGGAATACAATGCCCCCGGAAAATTTATGCACCTGAAAAAATTTCAGCAAAAAAACAGTGAGGATAAAATTGTATTCGATATCAACAATACAACCATCAGTAATATCTCTACCGATGCATTTATCATGCGGCAGCAGTTACAGGCCGAAGAACTTACAAGCAATGGTGGTATGCTCACTTTTTTCATCAAGCAAAAAAAACGTACAGATTCTGCTAATGGTGAAATAGAAATGGACAATAATTATTTTGATGAGGCATTGCTAAACAAAGTATCGGTGGGTAATACAAAAATACTCATCTATGACAAGGCCAAACCCGGTAAAGCACCCATGATCATCAACAATGTAAAATTCAGTGCCAGCGATATTCAAAAATTACATTCGGGTACCAATATTAAAAATCTCATCAGCACCAGTAACTGGAAATTATCCGGAGGGGGATTTTCATTTCTAACAGAAAATGGCATCTACAAAATGAGCCTGGGTGCTTTTGATATTAACAACGCCAATGCTTCCATGCGTATAAAAAGTTTTACTGTTAAGCCGCAGGTTAACGAAGCAGCTTTCAGTAAAAGCCTCACCTATGAGAAAGACCTGTTCAATCTTGAATTTAATAACATTGTACTGAACGGCATTAACGTAAAGATGCTCATTACACAGATCAGGCTGGAAGCAGCAACGGCAACACTTCAGCCCTTTATGAAAATTTACAGGGACAAAACGATTGCCGACGACCTGAGCAGTAAAGTGGGAAAGTATCCGCATCAGTTGCTGCAAACAATTAAGTTCCCTTTGAGTATAAAAAAATTAAATGTAAAAGACGGCTTGGTTGTTTATACCGAAAAATCATATCTCACCAAACAAACAGCTTCATTGTTTTTTAAAAATATTAATGGAACGGTATCTAACATCACCAATATCAAAGATATTATCAGCAGCAATCCTTTACTGGTAGTGGATGTAAATACCAGTTTTATGGGTGTAAGCCAGCTGCAAACGGTATGGAAACTTTCGCTCAACAGCGGAAACTTTGATGTATCAGGCACTGCCGGCAGTTTTGAAGCAGCATCTCTAAACCCGGTTATTGAGCCATTGGGTATGGCTTCCGTCAAAACCGGCGTAATAGATAAACTCACATTCAGTATGACGGGTACCGACCTGCAGGCTAAGGGAAATGCTACTTTACTTTACAGCGATCTTAAAGTTGAAATGCTGAAAAAAGATTCGAATGATGTAAAAAAGGATGGCTTCAAAAGTTTTCTGGCCAATGCAATGATGAGAAATGGCAATCCAACGAACGGTGTAGCCAGAACCGATGAAATCAGCTACGAACGGGATAAGACGAAATCCTTTTTTCATTTATTGTGGCAGGGTGTTTTTTCGGCCGTTAAAAAAACGGTACAAAAGTTAAACTAAAAAAGGGGGCATCTTTTAATATAAACAGCAATGAACTGTTACTGCGTTTATTCAACCGGGGTATGGTATAATTACAAACAACCCGTACAAATACGCAGCACATTGTACGAACTTAAATTGATAACGGACACATGGCTGCCTGGTTGCAATATTCTCAGTTCTCTGCCGTTACTATAACTCAAAAGCAACAGCTTATATTTTTACCTATACCAATATTCTATGAAGCAGGAAACTCTACACGTACCAATAAAGAAAGGGTTACTCATCAAGAAGTCTTTTCTAATCATCGCCGGAATTCTTACGTTTTTTTTAATCGCTGCCTATTATTCTCAATCAAAAAATTCAGCAGTCAATGTATCATCTGCTTCAGTTAGTGGTGATTCAACTATTACTGAAGTAAATACCAGGCCAGCCGCATTATCCATATCATATAAAGACAAGATGGATCATATCAGAAATGGTGATTCATCAGGCAAATGGGCTAACAAAGCTGAGCCCTTGCCCGGCGCAATTCTTCCCTACAAAAGAATCATTGCGTTTTATGGTAACCTGTATTCAAAAAACATGGGAATTTTAGGTGAGCTGCCTAAACAGGAAGTATTGCAAAAACTACAGCAGGAAGTAAAGCTGTGGAATGAAGCAGACAGTTTTATGCAGGTACAGCCGGCCTTGCATTATATTGCTGTTACGGCCCAGTTATTACCCGGTAAAGGGAATAAATACCGGCTCAGGATGCCTTTTTCGCAAATTGATTCTGTACTGGAAATGGCAGCGCAGATACATGCCATTGTTTTCCTCGATATACAGGTTGGATGGAGCAGTTTGCAGGAAGAAATACCGCAGCTTGAAAAATATCTGAAGCTTCCAAATGTTCATCTTGGTATTGACCCGGAATTTTCGATGAAGGGCGGACAGAAACCGGGGGCAGTAGTTGGGGAGTTTGATGCGGCTGATATTAATTATGCTGTTGATTACCTGGAAAAAATTGTAAAAGAAAATCATCTTACACCGAAAATTCTGGTGGTGCACCGCTTTACACAGGGGATGGTGAAAAATTACAAACAAATCAGCATAAAACCCGAAGTACAAATCGTGATGCATATGGATGGATGGGGAGTACCCGCCCAGAAAATGAATACATACAGGCAATATATTTACAGGGAGCCGGTTGATTATACAGGATTTAAACTCTTCTATAAAAATGATACAAAAAACAATGGCCGGATGCTTGATCCCAAAGAAGTTTTAACGCTAAAGCCGCAGCCTGTTTATATACAGTATCAGTAATTACTGATTTAAGTCCGGCCCATAATTTCTCATAGGGGAAAACTATTCTTCATCAGCAATGCATTAATAGTGTTGGTTGCTTCAGTCATCTGCTGATGGTTATGCAAAACCAGCATACATTACCATTACCCATCCGACACTGCGCCTGAGAAGAGTTATGTTTATTGTTTATGTTTTTTAACGACATTTGGAAGGGAAGGAGAATTGCCTACTTTACTTTTACATTAAACATTCCGTTCTCCACTACATGAAATAAAGGTTGCGGTGGTTCATTGATCCCCGGCCCAATCCCGATAATAAGTTTACCACTAAATATTCCTTGAACAAGAGAATCATTTCTAACAATAGTTGCTTTTGATAAATATGGTTCGTATCCATTTACCCGGTAAATCCAGGTGTCCCTGATATAATCTATATAATTATAGATTTGTTTATTAAGATTTGGATAAGTTCCGTTATCTATCACTCTCACAGGTATTGCCCAAAATTTAATGATTATTTTTTTATAGTTAGATAGTGCGTTATTCCTGCCAGATATTTCCAACCTATATATTTTACGATAGAAGTCAAATTGCTCAGTAACAGTGTCGGCTGCTGCATTGATATTAAACGTTGTTTCTATGCCGTCAATTTTAGCCACAATAGTACCTACAGGAATATTAATACTGATTTTGCTTTCTTCTTTGTTATGCTTACGGCAACCAATTATGAATGTTGTAAGCAATAGAACTATGAATAAACCGATGTTTATCTTTTTCATATGATTTTATCTTTGTTTATGGAGCGATAGAAGTCAAATCTCCTGCCGTTGTTTTTCGCCTAGCCCACATCAACGAAAATAGATAAGTTTCTAATAACAAATTCAAATCATCCGCTTCTGGCGCCAGTCTTCCGAAGGGCGACTGGATGCTGTTTAAACCTGCCCCGATTGTATCGGGATGGTTGAAATGCAAATGCTGATGTTATAAACAGATGAACAGTAATGGTATGTTGCTGTATGAATTAAACTGTGGTAATGCTATTGCCCCGATACAATCGGGGATGAATTAAATGACACAAGTGATCCTGCGGAATACTTGCCAGTGGCGGTGTGTAACAAACTGTTGAAACAGGTTTTTGCAGTAGTGAAAAACAATACACTGTATCAGCCAAACTATTGTTCAGCAAAACCTTAAAAAAGATCAGATTTTATTTGGTTTTTTACACAGTTCATGTTGGCTGCTGTTGTCAATGCCTTATTTTTTTTGTCTAATTGCATTTAGGAGCATATCAACTGACTCAACAAAGATTGATGGTATATCTTTATGAATAAAATGTCCAGCATTGGACACTCCGATTTGCATAGAAAAAGGTTTATTCTTCGTCCAGTGGCTCTGTGCTAAATAACGTGCATCCATTAGTTGCCTATTGGCTCTCAAAGATGAGTCCGCTATTTTCATAGAAGTCAATACTACAGTTGGAACAGAGGGCATTGGCTCAAACCATTTTTCCCACTTATCGGGTGAGTGCCATACTTTCCATAAAGATTTGAATTCATCATCCCTTGCTTGCAAAGGATATTTTTTTATAACAATATCATGATCTTTCAATTCAAGTGACTCTGCATTTATTTTAAGCGGTGTAAGTCTGTTGAAATAATCTTCAAATGTAGCATCGTCAAATAAGAGCCCAGCTATATTAGATGGATGCCTTTTTGCATAAGAACGAATAATTAGTCCCCCATAGCTGTGTCCTATCAACACGAACGGCTGTTGAATATTGAGAGCATTAATTAAGGATTCCAATTCGTAAACTATCGTGTCAAAATCTTTATTTTTATTTGTATAAGTGCTTTTACCTAGTCCAGCTCTTGAATAACGAATTACAGTTGTGAATTCACTCACTTTGTCAAAGACTAAATCAAAACTGGCTAAAGGTCCTCCATATCCTGCGACGAAAATAATAGTAGGCTGGCCTGTGCCTTTTTTCTCGTACTGAATTTGATTTCCATTTATAGGCATAAATTCCTGGGCACTTATAGAATTAGCCACAAGCATACATGCTAGTAAAAAGAAGTATCTTATAAAAAATTTATTCATTTGAATTCTTTCTGAAAACTAAGCTGGTTTGAATAATAGCAGCCAACGTGAGTTTGTGAAAAAACCCATTGTTGTCCTTCAAATATACACACAATGTGAATAGAGCAAATGCTGTATGATTTTTGTATTTGAACAGGATGCAATTTATACAGGGAAACAATCGCCATCAAACCTGCTTTACTACTCCCGATGGGCAGGTGAGCGCTGATAATGCAGTAAGGCTTATGGATGCTTTTATTGACAAACTCGATTTGCAAAAAGTAGGTTTCACTGGTACGGTTCATAAAAGTGAAGGCCGTCCGCCCTATGCACCCGGCGTGCTTTTAAAATTATACCTGTATGGGTATTTAAATAAAATCCGCAGCAGCCGCAAGCTTGAAAAAGAGTGCAGCCGTAACATTGAACTGCAGTGGCTGCTGCAAGGTCTGCAACCAAACTATCATACCATTGCCGACTTCCGCAAAGCGCATGCAGCGGCTTTACAATCGATGTTTAAACTGCACGTTCAGTTTCTCTGCGATGCTGATCTGTTAGGCAAAACCACCATCGGCATAGATGGCAGCAAGTTTAAAGCAGTGAACAGCAAAAAGAATAATTACAATCAAAAAAAGATCGACAAACACCGGCAGTTTATTGAAGACAAGACTACAAAATATTTACAGCAATTAGATGAACTCGACAAACAGGAAAACACTGCTTAGAGTGATGAACTGCAACTAAAAAAGGGAAAGATAACCGAAGGCCTTGCCAAACTAAAAGAGCGAACCATCAAGTACGATACACTGCAGGATCAATTAAACAACACAGATGATAAACAAATCAGTACCAACGATGCAGATAGCCGCAGCATCCTCATTGTTAAAAACATTGTAGAAGTAGCGTACAACACACAAAACGCAGTAGATGATAAACACCATTTAATTGTGCATACACAAGCCACTAACATCAATGATGGAAAAGCCTTACATAAAGCAGCCACCCAAGCTAAACAAAATTTACAATTGCAACAGACAGATAAACTGGTGGTGCTGGCCGATAAAGGTTACCATACAGGAGCAGAGTTGCACGAGTGCCAGCAGGATAATATGATAACGCATGTAGCGTATAAAGAACAACCATCCGTTAAACATATTAGCAATGAGTTTTTATCAGAAAGTTTTGATTATGATAAAGCAACCGATAGCTACACCTGCCCTGCAGGAGCCATACTAACATCGTTGGGAACCTGGCATAATAAAAAAGGGGAGGCCAATGAAACCAGTTATCGTTTTAAAACCTACCGTACCGATGAGTGTAAAACCTGCTCCTTAAAACATCAATGCACCAAACTTTCCAAACGCATTATTCACCGCAGCGAATACCAGGATGCAGTTGATATCAATGATAACAACATCAAACACAACCCACAGTATTATAAACGCCGGCAGGCAATAGTAGAACATCCTTTTGGCACACTAAAACGGCATTGGGGATACACCCATACGTTACTGAAGGGATTGCAAAAAGTAAATGGCGAAATGAATTTAATTATGTTTTGCTACAACTTTATGCGCACCAAAAACATACTGGGCTTTGAAAAAATGATGCAGACAATAAAAAACTGGCAACCGGATTACAGCAAAGTAGTCTGTGCATTAAAAAAGGCATTGATCAAAAGCCTTTACAATCTTTCGATAGAGATTGATACTTTTTTAGGAGTGGTTTTGCTGCAGTCTTAAAAGATTTAGTAATCTTAACTGTTACTTTCACGCAAAAAATCTTTTAGGGTTTGCAATTTCTTTCCCGACTTTCTTGCTTCCCTTACTTCTAAAAGACCCTCTTTTATGTCAGTAAAAACCTTTAACTTATTTTGAAGCTTAGAATACTCTTTATTAATCTTCTCCCAAGTCCTTATTGGAACCAAAACAGAAGTTTTATCCCCTTTTTCATCAACCATATATTTTAGTGCGCTTGCCATAAAAATGTTTAGCCAAAACTACAAAATTTTTTTGAATCGAAAAGCTGCTGTAGCATCACCGCTAACGTTGAGTATTTGCGAAGGCAGGGAATTCATTGAAAGTCCTGCCCGGTACAAATGCCAATTGAAAATATAAAGTTGAAGTTAACAACTAAAAGCCAAATTTATAAATGTCAGCCCGAACCGCTGCTGATGCCTGCACATAGCAGATGTTACATTGTCCAGTCCTGCTTTTGCAAATACTTTTGTTGTGCGCATACCCTATCTCCGCTGTCATCTATAATGTGGGTCTGTGTCGCACCGAATGATGGTTGCCGTGCGTTGGGCAAGACAGGCTCTTGGGCAGGTTGGCTTCTGTGTTCTGGGTTTGTGTGCCTGACCATGTGCCTGACTTGCAGCGTTGGCTTGTTAGTGTAGTCGTGTCGCTGATTTTGTCTGCCGGGTCGGTATAAATTTTATTAACTTCTTAATTCTTTGATT
>JANOIQ010000100.1:0-3910 GCA_031407835.1 Chitinophagaceae bacterium | reverse complement strand
TGTGTTGTACACCGATAACCTCCAACGCACTTCTGTTTCACTGGCATTGAATCCTTCTTTCTTTAACAATCATTTGAAAGTTGATCTCAACCTGAAAGGAAGTGCACAGAATACACGGTTTGCAAACACAGGCGCTATTGGCGGAGCGTTAAGTTTCGATCCTACACAACCTGTTTACTCTAATAAAAATGACAATCGCTTTGGCGGTTATTATGAATGGCGTGATGCTTCAACAGCTACAGGTCTTGTAAATCTTGTTGGTAGAAATCCTGTAGGCTTACTCAATCAAACAGTTAACGAAAGCAATCCTGTACGCAGCATTGGCAACCTTCAGCTTGATTATAAATTTCATTTCCTGCCGGAGTTAAGAGCCAACCTGAATATGGGTTATGATGTGTCGGAAGGAAGGGGTACCACGTTTGTATCTGATAGTGCCGCCTCTGATTATGCAGCAGGAGGAGTAGGTGGACAAAATAACAAGTACAGGCAGCAACGTACCAATACTGTTTTTGATTTTTATTTGAACTACAACAAAATTTTCAGCAACATCAAAAGCAGGGTGGATGTAACAGCAGGTTATTCGTATAATAATTTTCTTACTACAAATTATTTCTTTGCAAGTTATAATGCAAGAGGAGTGAAATTCCCCAACTCAGATCCTGCATTTGCATTTGATAAACCGGAGAATACATTGGTATCATTCTTCGGCAGGTTGAATTATACATTTAATGACAAGTATCTCTTAACAGCCACCTTACGCCGTGATGGTTCAAGCCGTTTTGCCGGCGATAACAAATGGGGCATGTTCCCATCTGTTGCTTTTGCATGGAAAGTGATTGATGAAAAGTTTCTTGCTTCAGGCAAAGTGTTTTCTGATTTAAAACTTAGAATCGGTTATGGTGTAACCGGTCAGCAGGATGGAATTAATAACTACGATTTTCTTTCGTTCTATGGCCTCAGCTCACCCAATGCTACTTACCAGTTTGGCAGCCAGTATTACCAAATGTATCGCCCCGGTGCTTATAACCCCAACATTAAATGGGAAGAAACAACTACAGCCAACATCGGATTGGATTATGGTTTCTTCAAGAACCGTATCAACGGTAGTATTGATTTATATAATAAAAAGACAACTGATCTGTTGAACAGTATTCCGCAACCGGCAGGTACAAATTTCTCTGCGTTCTTTATTGCAAACGTAGGCAGTATGGAAAATAAAGGTGTGGAGTTCAACATCAATACAGAAATTGTAAAAAATAGTATCTGGAACTGGGAAGCAGGATTCAATGTTACTTACAATAAAAACAGCATCACCAATTTAACAGTAGTACCAAAAGATGCAACATACCGTGGTATACAGGCAGGTGGAATCGCCGGCGGTATTGGTGGCGGCTTTTCACAAATACAGCAGGTTGGTTACAGCCGCAACACCTTTAATCTTTATCAGCAGGTGTACGATGCAAATGGCAAGCCGGTAGAAAATGTGTTTGTTGATGTAAACGAAGATGGAATTATTAACCAGGACGATTTAACCAAAACAAAAAGTGCAGTACCCGATCTGTTTATGGGTTTCAGCACCAACGTAAGTTATAAGCGTTTTTCTGCTGGCTTTGTAGTAAGAAGCAGCTTTGGTAACTACGTATATAATAATGTACACAGCAATACCGGTAACAAGGGTCAGATATTAGGGAACTATGTATTGTACAACGCATCTGCCAGTTATCTCGATACACGTTTTAACGGCAACAGCAATAATTTACTGAGCGATTACTATATTCAGGACGCTTCTTTCCTGCGTATGGATAACCTTACATTCGGTTACGATGCAGGAACAATTCTCCGTAAGAAAGCATCACTGCGTGTAAATGCATCTGTGCAAAATGTATTTGTAATTACAAAGTACAACGGACTTGACCCTGAAGTGAACTCTGGTGTAGATAACAACTTCTATCCACGCCCACGCATTTTTACATTGGGTCTTAATCTTAACTTTTAATCTCATCGATAGTTAAAACTGAAAATAAATTGTATGAAACAAAATCTTCTTAAAACAGCTGTGTTGCTCATTACTTCTTTGAGCGTACTAACGGGCTGCGTTAAAAAACTTGATCTTGTTCCGGTGAATGATATTACTGCTGATGCAGTATTTAAAACAGCACTTGGTTACAAACAGGCTTTGGCAAAAGCATATGGTTCATTTGCATTAACGGGTAATACCGGTGGTGGAGGTACCCCCGATGTATCGCCACAAATCATTGCGGATGAAGGAAATTCTGATTTCCTCCGTCTTTACTGGAATTTGCAGGAATTAACAACAGATGAAGCATCATGGACGTGGCAGAACGATGCAGGCGTACGTGGACTGAAAGAAATGAGTTGGTCATCCAGCAATCCCATCATTGCCGGTGTATATTACCGTGCATTTTTTCAGATAGCCGTTTGTAATGATTTTATCCGCCAGTCTGCTGATAGCAAAATCAGCGAAAGAGGTTTCAGCGGAACAGATGCTGATAATATTAAAAAGTACAGAGCCGAAGCAAGGTTCTTGCGTGCATATCAATACTGGGTGTTGATGGATCTCTTTGCAAGGCCTCCTTTTGTTGATGAGAATGCACCGATTGCAACAGGTTTGCCTAAGCAGATTACCCGTGCTGAATTGTTTGCTTACGTTGAATCAGAATTAAAGGCAATTGAAACAGAATTGGCTGCTGCAAAAACAAATGAATATGGCCGTGCTGATAAAGCAGCTGCCTGGGCATTGCTTGCACGTTTGTACTTAAATGCAAAAGTTTATACCGGTTCAGAAAAAAATACTGAAGCTATTTCCTATTGCCAAAAGATTATACAGGCTGGTTATACATTGAATCCCAATTATCGCAACTTAACCATTGCCGATAATCATCTTAATACAGATGAAAATATTTTTACTATTGCCTATGATGCACGCTACACACAAAACTGGGGCGGCACAACTTACCTGACACATGGCCCTGCTGCAGTACCGGGAAGTATTTCAGGAACAAGTGGTAACTGGGGCGGCTTACGTCATACACAACAGTTTGTTGACCTGTTTGCTGATCCTTCCGGTAATACCGACAAAAGAGCACAGTTTTATACAACTGGTCAGAATAAAATTATGACCGATCTGTATGTTGGTACCGATGGCTATTCATCAACCAAATACAGAAACAAAACAAGAACCGGTGCAGCTGCACCCAATGCCGATCCGAATGGTAACTGGACAGATATTGATTTTCCACTTTTCCGTTTAGGAGAAGTTTATCTCATCTATGCAGAAGCAGTTTTAAGAGGTGGAACAGGTGGCAGCAGCGCACAGGGATTAACATACATGAATCAACTTCGTACACGTGCTTACAACGGAAGTACTTCCGGTAACATTACAGCAGGCGATCTTACACTTGATTTTATTCTGAATGAGCGTGGCCGTGAATTGTATTACGAAGCACATAGAAGAACTGATCTCATCCGCTTTGATAAGTTTATTACAGGTACTTATCTCTGGGCATGGAAAGGTGGTGTAGCTGCAGGCAGGGCATCTGATCCTAAGTACAATATTTTTCCTTTACCAGCTACCGATTTATCATCTAATCCCAACCTTAAACAGAACACCGGGTATTAATGCACTTGATTTTTAAACGATGAATCAATCAACTAAAAAAAGAAATCATGAAACAAATTATAAATAAGCTTGCTGCAGTATTCATCTGCAGCCTTGTACTGGTTGCATGTAAAAAAGATATCACCCAAACGGTAAAAACCAATGGTGTTGCACCGGTTATTGCCTTATCTCCATCAACACTTGTGTTGTCATCAGCAACGGCCAATGATACTGTTTCTGTTATTACGTGGTCACGTGCTGATTTTGGTTACAAAGCAGCAGTTAGTTACA
>JANOIQ010000030.1:0-1624 GCA_031407835.1 Chitinophagaceae bacterium | reverse complement strand
GAAATATCAGCTATTGGCTTTTTATTCTTTGTTTTTTTGATTGGCACTTTGCTGCTCATCCCTGCATTTATTACTGAATCAGTTTACAGCAAACCGGTTGTTTGGACATTGAAAACCGGCGGAGTGATTCTGTACCTCGGTCTCGGCACTTCTGTTATTTCATTTCTGCTCTGGAACCGATCCATCAGGGAACTAGGTGCTGGAAGAACAGCCTTGTTCGGCAATCTCATTCCCATCTTCAGCAGTATTGAAGCTGTGCTGATTCTTGGTGAGAAAATCAACTATATTCATCTCATCAGTTTTGCATTAATTGTAACAGGCTTACTGATTGATAACAGTCACCTTTTGAAAAGAAATCATTCATCAGGGCTAAAGCCCAATTGAATACTCATTTTTTAACCCCGGCTTTAAAGCCGGGGTTAATGAAAAAATTATCAATGAAAAAAGTAATCATCATTGGTGCTACTTCCGGAATAGGAAAAGAACTGGCCCTGCTTTATCTAAAGGCCGGAAACAAAGTTGGCATTACCGGACGAAGAACCAAACTGCTGGAAGAAATACAGCAGCAATTTCCTTCACTGGTTGAAACAGAAACATTTGATGTAACAGGTACTGACAATATTTTTCATCTGGAATCATTGATCAGTAAACTGGGTGGTATGGATCTGTTTGTGTACAATAGTGGCTACGCTGATGCAAGTAAAAATCTCAATTGGGAAATGGATAGAGCCACAACACTCATCAACGTAAATGGCTTTATTGAAACAACCAACTATGCTTTCAACTACTTTGTAAAGCAGGGTCATGGACAAATAGCAGCTACCTCTTCCATTGCTGCTTACCGTGGTGGAAGTTGGGCTCCTGCTTACAATGCCAGCAAAGCATTTATGAGTAATTATATGGAAGGGATTACCATCAAAGCATATCGTTTAAAAGCAAATATTGCCGTTACAGATATTCAGCCGGGCTTTGTGCAGACAGCTATGGCAAAAGGCAGTGGGGTTTTCTGGTCAGCCCCTCTTGAAAAAGCAACAAAGCAGATATTTCAGGCCATTGAAAAAAAGAAACGAAAAGTACAGGTCACTAAAAGATGGATACTGATGGCCTGGCTATTTAAGTGGATGCCTTATTGGCTTTATAAGAGAATTGGGTAAGGACAACCTCACCTCCGACGCTTCGGTTGGAGTCAGACATTTATCGTCCGACCTCATTCCCTCTCCAAAGGAGAGGGAGGCCAAACATTATCAAAAACTTGATCTTAGCACTAACAAATCAAATCCTCCCTTTTTTGAGCAATTAAGTTCTGCTACTTTTCATATTTCCATAAGGACGTAAACCAAACAAATATTTCATAAGATTTTCTTAAAAGCCCATTTACTACTATGCAATCTGGCATGGTTTTCCATCGTTATTGGTAAAAGAAGTAATTTCGATGCAACAAGCTTTAAACATGCAGGCAAACGATTCACAGAATAATATCAAAGCAGCAGCTGTAACTGTTGCTGTACATGCTGTATTGCTGTTATTGTTTTTCTTTATCACCATTGCAATGGCTGTTCCAACTCCTCCTCCTGTAGAAGAAGGAATTGAGGTAAATCTTGGTAACAGTGATATTGGTTTTGGC
>JANOIQ010000029.1:0-3068 GCA_031407835.1 Chitinophagaceae bacterium | reverse complement strand
TGTATCATTCACAGCTTTTAAAAAGAGCTCAATAGAATCTGCTTCCGGAAACCAATAGAGATCAGCACCGTTATTAAAGTATAAATCACCATTTCCCGTTAAATGCAATCTCCCTATAGAGGATAAAGATTTTGAACCCAGCAATGTTTTCTTACCAGCCGTATCAATCTTCCAGAAATTGGAGAGAATACTTTTTTCAATATAATACATGTTCCCGGCTGCATCTCTTGTAAAGCTGTTCCACTCAGAAAAACCAGCAGTGCTGTCTTTTACTTTTATGATTTCACCATTCGCTGAACGCCGCCATAGATAATGCCCCCAGGTATTTGTCTGTTCACCATTAAACCATAAATGTTCGCCCCACAACTGATCATTTTTATCCATGTACAGTTCATGCGAATGTACATCAGGCACAGCAATGGATTTACTGCCATCAGGTTTTATCATCCATATCTGAACAAGGTCGGTATAAAACAAATTACCCTTGCTGTCCATCACAATACCAACACCAGGATGAGCCCACACTTCGAGTGCAGTCATTGCAAACAATGCAAGTAGTATTGATTTACGCATATATATCTTTTTACAAATGTAAAAGAGCTGTCCTTATAAGGAGCAGCTCTTCAAAAATTCTTCATTCCTTTCGCTTATTTCTTTGCTTTACCATAATCAAACACAAGGTTACAAAATGCTTTTATACCAACATCCAGCATGCTGTCATCAATAAAAAAATCGGGTGTGTGATGACCGGTAGCATTCTTAGGATCCATTCCTTTGGGCATTCCACCTAAATTAAAAAAGAACGCAGGGGCTTTTTCTCCAAAGAAAGAAAAATCTTCAGCACCTGTTGTCCATGTGCCTTCACTTACATTCTCTGCACCGGCAGCTGTTTGCAAAGATGAAATCATAGAGCTTACAAGAGCAGGATTGTTATATGTAACCAGGGTTTTATTATCAATCGTTACTTCAGCAGTGGCACCAAATGCTTCAGCAATATTCATAGCTGTGCGACGGATTTTTTCATGTACATCTTTCTGCATGTTTGCATCAAGTGTACGGATGGTTCCACTGAAACTTACTTCTTCCGGAATAATATTTTCTCTTACCCCAGCAATGAACTTACCAACAGTAATTACTACCGGAGCCTTGGTTAAATCTTCTGAACGGCTTACAATCGTCTGCAGTCCGCTGATGATTTGTGAAGAAATCATGATGGGATCAATTCCATTCCATGGTGCAGAACCATGAGCACCTTTTCCTTTTACTTTAATGGTGAACCAATCACTGCTGGCCATAAATGAACCGCTTTTATATTTGATTTTTCCTATTTCCAAACTGGAAGCAATATGCAAACCAAAAATGGCATCCACTTTCGGATTATCCATTGCACCTTCTTTCACCATTAATGGCGCACCACCTTCTTCAGTTCCGGGAGGTCCTTCTTCCGCCGGTTGAAAAATAAATTTCACTGTACCCGGAATATCTTTTTTCATGGAGGCAAGAACTTCAGCCGTACCCATTAAAATAGCCACATGTGTATCATGTCCGCATGCATGCATTACCGGAACCTGTTGCCCTAAATAATCTGCTATTACATTTGATTTGTACGGTATATCCACCCGTTCTTTAATGGGCAGGCCATCAATGTCTGCACGTAAAGCCACAACCGGGCCTGGTTTGCCGCCTTTGAGTAACGCAACAACACCTGTTTTTGCAACACCTGTTTTTACTTCAAGCCCAAGACTTTTGAGGTGATTGGCAATTAACTCCATTGTTTTAAATTCACGGTTGCCCAGTTCAGGATGCTGATGAATAAACCTGCGCCATTCAATCACTTTCGGCAATATGGCTTTTGCTTTCTGGTCGATAAGTTGCTGGATGGTTTGTGCCGATGCATTGTATCCGGCCATCAGTACTAAAAAAAGTGTGATCAGTTTTCTCATGCTAGTAGTTGATTATTGATAAGAGTTCAATTTAATTCTTTTTTACAAACATGAAGTGATTGCGTAAAAAGAATAGCCGGAACTAAGTTCCGGCTATTCTTTTCATTTTAAACTATACAGGAGAAACTGTGCAGTAATTATCTTTCCCAAAGTACTTTCTTACCAAATACAAGTGTATTGTCAGTAAACTTAACCCTGCTTAATTCTATTACCCAAATGGTACCACGGAAAAGGCCTGCTACGGGAAATTTAGATAAATATGCTTTCTTGGCTTTATCAGCATGTTCGCCATCAGCTGCTTTAAATGTACCGGAAAACTGTATGCCTTTGATCTTTGCAGTAATGATCTTATCAGGAAGAACCGTACCGGCAACATGATCATTTTTTAATGCATCTTCAATATGCTTTGTATCAGTATCAGATTTAAACACCAGCAATTCTTCACCGGGAACGTAAGCATAGTAACAGGATGCACAATAAGGAATATCGTTGACTGATGTTGCAAAATTAACGACACTCTGTTCTTTCAGGAAAGTTGCAATACGTTCATCCATTTTTAAAGTAAGATCATTGTTGTCCTGTGCCATCGTTGAAATGTATTAATATGTAAATATGGTTTTGTACCGTTTAAAGACAACTGATTATCATCAGTATTTAATATGATTCTTAAGAAGTATAAAAGTAAGGCATCTGGTCTTTCAGCATGCATTATTTTAAATGAACCTACCTGTATTCACCATAGATAGCTCTCAGTTCATCTGCCACTTCGCCCAATGTACATTTATTTTCTACTGCTTCAATTACAGCAGGCATCAGGTTTTCACCACTGGAAGCCCTGTCGTTAACCGCCTGTAAACACTGATCCACTTTTGCATGATTGCGGTTCGACTTTAACCGGTTCAGTTTCTCCGTTTGAATTGTTCTGATGCTGTCATCGATCCTGAAACCCGGTATTTTATTTTCTTCTTTTACCTGGAACTTATTTACGCCCACAATTATTTTAGAACCGTTTTCAATATTCCGCTGGTATTCATACGCACTTCGTGCAATTTCTTCCTGTATAAAACCCTGCTCAATGGCACTTACGCTGCCGCCCATTACATCAATCTTTGCAATCAGTTCCCA
>JANOIQ010000003.1:0-2445 GCA_031407835.1 Chitinophagaceae bacterium | reverse complement strand
GATAATTTTCCTGCCCTCCGGTCTTTGAAAGGTTCAATCTGTGAATAGATATCCCTGATGAGATCATAATTCTCTTCCACAGAAGTATTAAAGATGGTGGCAAAAAAATCGAGATTCTCTTTTACTGTTAAATCCTGGTACAAAGAGAAACGCCCGGGCATATAACCAACTCTTTGCCGAATTGCTTTATAATCTTTCACTACATCAAAGCCATCCACTGTTGCAGTGCCACTATCGGCCAGTAACAATGTTGTAAGTATCCGGAATAAAGAAGTTTTACCTGCGCCATCAGGACCAATAATACCAAAGAGTTCGCCCTTGCTTACCTCAATTGAAATATCATTCAGCGCAGTAATACTTTCTTTTTTACTGCCGTACGATTTGATAATATGTTGTGCTGAAACGCAGATCATAATTGTGGGCTGAACATTACTTCTCCATACATTCCAATCTTCAGATAACCATTGTTCCTTACATCAATTTTTATAGCATAAACAAGATTGGCTCTTTCTTCTTTGGTCTGAATAGTTTTTGGTGTGAACTCTGCTTTATCTGATATCCATGTAATTGTTCCTGCCAATTCCTTGTACTTATCCTTTCCATCATCAACCAACACTTTTACCTGTTGTCCTAATTTAATTTGCGAAAGCTGATCGCCTGTAACATAAGCACGGAGTTTCATTACACTCAAATCAGCAATTTTATACAATGCTTTTCCTGCTGCTGTTAATTCACCTGCTTCTGCATATTTTGTCAACACAGTTCCATTAATCGGGTTCACAATATCAGCACGTTTCAACTGATCATTCAATTGGGCTACTCTTTTCTGCAAGGGTTTATTTTCACTGAGGATACTTCTGTTTTGAGTGGAAACATTACTGCGCTGTACAGCAATCTGCTGCTGCGTTACATTCATTTGCTTCTTCACAACATCAATTTGTGCATTGATATCATCCAGTTGTTTTCCCGTAGCTGCATCCTGGCTGATAAGATTTTCAATACGTTTTTTTTCATGTAGCAAATTGCTGAGCTGTGATTGCTGAACGGCCAATTGATTTTGCAACAACTGTACCTGTGGACCAACATCAGCTGTTTTATCGCCCAATGAACTGATGCTTGCTTCCACCTGTTCCTTTTGCAATGAGATGCCTTCTGCATCAACAGTTCCAACAACTCTGCCTGATGAAACTGTATCGCCTTCGTTAATACTTAGTGTCAGAATTTTTCCATTGAGCTCAGAAGAAACAATTACTTCTGTTGTTTCAAATGTGCCCGAAGCATCGAACTTGTTTTCGTTGTTCTTACAGGCAGCAAGTGAAACTGCTGCCATTACTGATAAAATTATTTTTCGCATACGCTGTATTTTATTTACCCTTGATAGTTTGATAATTGATTTGTGCCTGTAATAACTGTAACTGGTGTACAATAAGTGATTGTCTTGCCTGGTCTTCTGCATTTACTTCACGCAGGTAATCATTGGCAGTAATCACACCGTTTTCCAGTTGTGCTTTTGCTGCATCTTTCACCATAATACGCAGGTTAATGATCTCTGCATCTTTTACAATCAGCTGGTTGATCTTATTTACCTCAGCCTGCTGCTGTTTTAATTGTGTGCTCGTGTTGAGCAGAAATACATCCTGCTGAACTGCAACAATTTTCTTATTTACTTCAATCAGCCCTCTATCTTTTTTTGAAGTATATAATCCACCAAAAGCCCAGTTAAACCGAACCCCGGTTATATAATAAGCAGCAAATTTATTTTCCAGCATATTCAATCCGGGCCTTCCATAACCGCCCTGCAAAAAAAGGCTTGTCTTAGGAAGATTTTTTGCTTTGATAATATTATTTTGCCCCTCCAATAATTTCTGCTGCGATTGAAAGAGTTTTAATTCAGGCCGCAGAATTGTTTGTTCCGCAGTTGATAAAACAACTACCGGTTTTTCAAATACAGTTGCAGCAGAATAAGTTTCACCTGTAAATAAACTTAACACATCAATTAAACCTGTTCTGGTAGCATTCAATTCTATTACACGTTGATCAACTTTTAAGATTTCTGCTTTCAGCAAATTAAGGTTTGATTTAAACGCCACCCCATTCTGCACCTGTGCTTCTACTTTTTTCATTCCTGTTTCAAGGTCTTTCCTGATCAGTTCGGTTTGTTTCAACTGTTCATCAATGAAAAGAATACTTAAATAAATCTGGTTGATACGATCAGTAAGTTTGTACAGTTCCACTTCTATTTTCTGCTCTTCCACTTCTGCATTTACAGCCTGCATATTTTTCTGCTGCTTTGTTAACCCGCCGTCGTAAATCATTTGGTTTACATCAGCCACAATCCTGTATTGATCTTTACTTAAAGGTTCAATACTTACACCGGGTACAGGAATTTTTACTCTCGTTACATCCGATTGATAAGTGGCCTGGCCACTAACTGAAAGCTGCGGC
>JANOIQ010000654.1:0-14400 GCA_031407835.1 Chitinophagaceae bacterium | reverse complement strand
AAGATTCAAATGGAAAGTATTTGGAAAATGCGCAAACCGAACCCGACCTGAAAGTAAAAAATGAAAATGAAAAAGTAAGTGTGGGTGTTGATCAGCAATTAGATATTGCTGTGAAAGAATTATTGAAGGAAGTGAAATAACCGTGCCTGACGTCTCGAAGAGCGTCTGACACATACAACAGCCCTCCGTAAGACTTTTGTCTTACGGAGGTTTTTTATTTGATGACTCTTTGTTATTGAGTCAGAAAGTTGCATTGTTGAGATGAACAATAATATCATGTCAATGATTTACATAATTTTGAAGATATTACAAGGAACATTATTTCTAAATTAAATACACTAAAAAATTCCGATATGTTTGGTCTATTTTCAAAGAAGAATAATAATGACTGCCCAATAGACCCAGAAGTGCGGCTGTGGATGGAGAATGCTTTTCTTTGGTTAGCAACACAATTTGGGCAAGAAAATATTGCAACAAAACAAATGATTTATCCTACACCAGAATTCTTTCCAATTCAGTATAACGGTACGAAAGAGTCTCTGATAAAGACTGCTCAAATTGTAGCCAGACAAATGGAGCTAGATATAAATGAAATAACTCTTGACACATACGAACAAAACATTCAAGAGTTTGGTGGGGACTTAGGCTTTCGCATGTGGACAGAGCCTGACAATGATAGTGAAGAAAAATTATCAGCAGGTTTATATTTCGACAAGAACGAACAGGGTAAATATCAAATAATGATTGAGAAAAAGGCTTTAAATGACCCTGAAAATCTTGTTGCAACACTTGCCCATGAATTTTCACACATAAGAATCTTAGGTGAAAAAAGACTTGCTTATAACGACGAAAATTTAACCGATTTAACACCTATTATTTTCGGTCTCGGAATCTTTAATGCAAATGCTGCGTATAAAGAATATAAATCGTTTGACAGTTATGGAAATAATAGCTTGGGCTACCTAAAACAAAAAGAATGGGGCTATGCTCTTGCTCTATATTCCTATTATCGGGAAGAAGAAAATCCTGATTGGTTAAAATATTTAACCCCTAACATAAAGTCCGATTTTAAAAAGAGTACAGAATTTATAAACGCAAATAGGGACAAAGTATTTATTGAAAAATATAAAGGTGATAGTTAAGGTCATGTTATTTAGCTAATGCAAGTCTCCTGACCAACAAATAATTTTTTAAACTTCGTTCATCAGTTTAATTTAATAATGAACACCCTCCTTTGATGCAAGCATCTCGTTTGTACCTTTTACTCAGAACTAGTTCATATAACTCTGCTGAAAACAATACTATGAATGAATGACAGTTTCATACTGCCTGCAATTCGCAATGTGTGAATGATGTAATTCTTTCTGTCAATTATGTAACATTTCTTTTGCAACTGCGCTCATCTTTGTACCAGCAAAAGCCTTCGTTATTCACAACACCTTCACCTGTATCTTCTGCTCCCAAAAATTTGCTATTGTATTACTGCCTTGTAAAAAACAGGGAATTGGTTTGGTAACCACTTTAAAAAACAATATTTTATGAAATTATTTTTTAGATTTTTCAGCTGCATCATTGTGCTCTTATTTTTTCAATTAGCATCATCAGCACAACCCGTTTTAAATTATATCTCCAAAGTAACGGGACTTAATTTCCCTGTTGACATAGTAAATGCCGGTGATGGAAGCGGTCGTTTATTTATTGTTGAACAAGGCGGGCTTATTAAGTTATTTAATGGAACAACTACTACAACTTTTCTTGATCTTACCAGCCTTGTCCCTTTCCCTGTTTCAGGTGAAGAAAGGGGTGTGCTGAGTATGGCCTTTCATCCGGCATATGATGGTGTAAGCAACCGGTATTTTTTTGTTTATTATACTACAACAGGTACCGATGTAACAACAATTCGAGTGGCAAGGTATCAAACACAAACAGGTAATTTCAATCTTGGTGATCCATCAAGTGCTGTTGAAGTAATTGCTATTGCCAAACCTCCGGATCAAGAAAGTCATAATGGTGGTAAGCTGAATTTTGGTGCTGATGGCATGCTTTATTTCGGCACCGGAGATGGGGGTGGAAATAATGATCCGTTTAACCTCGCACAAAGCGGAAACTCTCTATTAGGAAAAATGTTACGTATTAATATAAATGGCAGCACGACAGGTACTCCTTTCTATTCTATTCCTTCTGATAATCCTTATGCAGCATCAGGAGATAATATACGGGATGAAATATGGGCGTTTGGCCTTCGTAATCCTTTTCGCTGGAGTTTTGATGCTGTAACAAACGCCATGTGGATAGGCGATGTGGGACAGGGGTTAAGAGAAGAAGTGAATGTTCGGTTACAAGCACCAACTACAGGCGGTGTAAACTATGGCTGGCGTTGTTATGAAGGAACGGTGCAACCTCCCACTGGCATTCCTGCATGCAATCCTCTTCCGGCTAATTATGTTGCACCAATTTATGAATACACTCACAATGCAGCTACCGGTGGTTTTTCAATTACGGGTGGTATTGTTTACAGAGGAACCCTGTATCCTTCTATGTATGGGTACTATATTTTTGCTGATTACGTTACCGGCAATGTATGGGTGATGAATCAATCAGGAAATGTAACACAGCAAACAATGGATCGCAGTAATGTAGCCGGTTTTGGTACAGATGAAAGCGGGGAATTGTATGCAGTAGCACGGGGCTCCAGTGCAGGAGCAGGTATCATTTACAATATAACGGCAGCTGCCGGCGCTGCATTACCAGTTTCATTGACAAGTTTTACCGGCAGAACTTATACTGGTTATCATGAATTGCAATGGTCAACCTCTTACGAGCAAAATGCAGATAAATATATTATTGAATACAGTACCGACGGAAGTAATTTTATTGTTGCAGGTGAAGTTGCTGCAATGAATCAGCTTTCCGGATTTAATTACAGTTACAGACATGTAACCAACAGTACGGGCAAAATCTATTACCGTTTGCAGATGATAGACATTGATGCAAGTTCCCGCTTTTCATCCGTTATTAACCTGGGGAGCAAAACCTCTGCTGATGTAAAAATTTACACCACACTGGTACAGAACAACAGACTGGAGTTAAATGCATTTGTTCCGGTGGAAAGATTAAAAGTATATAATATCGGAGGAAAAGAAATGTATAACAGTAACCTCAATGGGCGGCAGGGATATTTTTCTGTTCACTTACCAGGTCTTGCACGGGGAATTTACTTTATAAACATAGTGGGAAAAGATTACAGTAAAACAGAAAAGATTATTATTCAGTAAAACAGGCCCTTCACTGCTTATCCTTTCTTCATTCCATGTTGGTTACATCGCCAACATGGAATTTTTATATTTACATGAATCTTCTTATTACATCTCCTAACTTTATAAAAAACTTATATGCTCCTCACAACAACACCCACCATCGAAGGCAAACCCATTCAGCAATACATTGGTATTGTAACAGCCGAAACAATTATTGGTGCTAATATTTTCAAAGATATTTTTGCAGGTATCCGTGATATTGTAGGAGGGCGCAGTGGCACTTATGAACGTGTAATTGAAGAAGCCAGAAGCAGTGCTTTAAAAGAACTGGAACAAAAAGCACAGCAGATGGGAGCCAATGCAGTAGTGGGTATTGATCTTGACTTTGAAACAGTAGGAAGCGGTGGCAGTATGCTGATGGTGATTGCAACAGGAACTGCTGTGAAAATTTAAAATCTCCTTTTTTGCAACTTTGAATCAGTAATATTTCCTGCAAAAGATCTGCATGCTTTATTTTTGCCGGGTGAAGCTACTCACAATCATATTATCTGTTTACATGCTATTGCTTTCTGCACTGCCCTGTTGCGAAACGGATGGCTGCGCAGATAAGCAGGATATGAGTGTTTCATTGTCGTTTACAGAAACAGATTACCAAAATGAAACATGTACCCCCTTTTGTGCCTGTGCCTGCTGCGGTTTGCAGTTTTCAAAAACATGTACTTGCATTAAACTGAAATCGCCGGAATTATTTGCGGTATATTATTCAGCTGAAATCAACCTGGAGTTATCTGAAATTTATCTCCCCATCTGGCAACCGCCGCAGTTGAGTTAGTTCTACTGCACTTTATTTTTTCACTCAACTATTTTCATCAATGCAGAAAATTATTTTGCTGCTGTTGCTTGCCTTTACTTCCATTGCCGCAACAGCACAACAACAAATACGGTTCATTATAAAAGACAAAACAACACAAACGGCTTTGCCTGCAACTACCGTGCATGTAAAGGGGAGCAAACAAATGGTTCTCGCTGATTCCGCCGGCGGAGTATTACTGATTGTTAGTACACAAGAAAAGGCAACCATTGTATTTTCGCATATTGGTTATGAAACAACAGAAAAAGAAATCAGCCTTCCTGTTCAATCAATCATTGAAATTTTTCTTCAGTCGGCAGGGGAAGAAGAAGAAGAAATCATCATCACATCAACCAGAAGTACAAGAAGCATCCGCAATATTCCCACCCGGGTAGAATTTATTGCCGGAGAGGAATTAGATGAAAAAGCAAACATGAAACCCGGCGATATACGCATGCTGCTCACCGAAAGTACCGGAATACAGACACAGCAAACATCAGCTACCTCTGCCAATTCTTCCATCCGCATCCAGGGAATGGATGGGCGCTATACACAAATATTAAAAGATGGATTCCCTTTATACAGTGGCGCTGCAGGAGGTTTGGGATTATTACAAATTCCACCGCTTGATCTTAAACAGGCAGAATTTATCAAAGGGTCATCATCTACTTTATATGGCGGCGGTGCCATTGCAGGGTTGGTAAACCTGATTTCAAAAACGCCAACTGCTGAACGGGAACTGAAGCTGCTTCTTAACGGCACAACAGCAGCTGGCTTGGATTTGAGTTTGTTTTACGGAAAAAGGTTCAACAAATTCGGGCTTACTTTATTTGCATCACGAAACAGCAATGCTGCTTACGATCCTGCAAAAATTAATTTATCGGCCATTCCGGAATTTCAACGCTATACAATCAATCCACGTTTATTTTTCTATCCGTCTGATAAAACCAAAATTGTATTCGGTGTGAATGCTGTTATTGAAGACAGGCTGGGTGGCAATATGGATTACATCAAAAAAACAAACAACAGCGGATATTTTGAACGGAATGAAACAAAACGTTTCTCCTCGCAGTTTTCCCTAGATCATGATTTTGGAATTTGCAGCCATTTAACAGTAAAACAAAGTGTCAACTATTACAACCGGGTTATTACAAGTCCCGGCTACCTGTTTGATGGCAAACAGTTAAGTACATTTTCAGAAATCAATTATTCCCGTCATGATGAAATAGCAGAATGGGTGGCGGGTGTTAATTTATGGACAGAAGATTTTACTGAAAAACAAACCACTATTACGCCTTTAAGAAACTACCGCCAGGTTACAACAGGCGGGTTTATACAAAATGTGCTGCGTATTAAAGAATGGTTACATCTTGAAACCGGTTTGCGTGGCGATTATGTAAAGGATTATGGGTTTGCCGTACTGCCAAGGATATCTGTTTTATTTAAAACAACTGCCAACTTCAGTTCACGCATTGGGGCAGGGTTGGGGTATAAAGCTCCAACAATCTTTACTGAAGAAAGTGAACGTCTCCAGTACAAGCAGGTATTACCGATTAATTCTGCCATCAACAAACTGGAAAAGAGCTATGGCGTAAATGCAGATTTTAATTACAAAACCAATTTTTTTGATGAAGTTTCTTTCAGCATCAATCATCTTTTCTTTTATACCCGTGTAAACAATCCATTGATGTTAAAAGGTAATAGCGGATTCAACTATTCTTTTATTAATATCAACGGGCATCTTGATACAAGGGGAACGGAAACAAATATTAAAATCGGTTACCACGACTTTAAATTATTTCTGGGTTATACATTCACCGACACTGAAATTCATGAAGGCAACAGCAAAACAGCCAATCCCTTAACGCCCCGCAACCGTATCAACTCCGTATTGATGTATGAAGCGGAAGATAAATGGAAACTTGGAGTGGAAGCTTATTACTTCAGCAAACAGCAACTTACAGATGGCTTAACTGGAAAGCCCTACTGGATCTTCGGCTTTATGGCTGAACGTCTCTGGAAGAAATTTTCTATCTATATTAATTTTGAAAACTTTACTGATAGCCGGCAAACAAGGTTTGATACAATTTATACCGGCCCGGTTACAAGCCCTGTTTTTCGTGACATTTATGCTCCATTGGATGGGTTTGTAGTAAACGGAGGGTTAAAGCTGAAATTATAAAAATCACTGATCAAAATCAACACCGCTGATCAAAATGAAACGGTGCTGGTTCTTTTTGGATTTGAGCATTTATTTTCAACCAACTTATTTCTATGTTTGCCTGTCATTAAATTACATTCCTGTTTTACAGGTTCTGTAAACTGCTGTTTTAAGAATTACACTTATGTTTACAGAGTGAGAAACCTGGCAAAGTGTACTACTAATTATTTTGACTTGTAACCAAACAGGAGGTTGAGTGATTTTTTTCCTGAAAAAAATTATGAAAAAAATAAAACTGGCTGAAAATAAATTCTTTGTTCCGGCAATAATAAGCATCGTTGTTCTTATTATAACGGCCCAGAGTTTTCTGTTGAAATCAAAAACGTTTATCCCGGGTGAGCCTGCCTATACACACTACAACAACTATGTAATTTTTAAGCAGTCCTTTTTTCACTTAATTGAAAACAAGGATCTGTACGAATTATATCCTGCAGAACATTTTGATTATTTCAAATACAGTCCCACTTTCTCATTGTTCATGGCCCCTTTGGCTGTTTTGCCTGATGCAATCGGACTTTTTTTCTGGAACCTGTTAAATGTTCTTGTACTGTATTTTGCCCTGCGGCGATTACCCCTGTCCTCAAACAAAATCCATTTACTGATGCTTGGGTTTGTTTTTATTGAACTGCTTACTTCTACCCAAAACTCACAAAGCAATGCTTTAATAGCAGGGTTAATTATATTGGCGTTTACTTCTCTTGAAAAGAAAAACATTGCATTGGCATCGCTGTTTATTATATTAACTGTATTCATTAAAATTTTTGGTCTGGTTGCGTTGGCCATTTTTATGTTCTATCCAAATAAACTACGGGCAGCTCTTTATACAATTGGCTGGACTTTGTTACTGGCTGCTTTGCCATTGCTTGTTGTTTCAGTAACACAATTATCTTTTCTGTACCAAAGCTGGCTGCACTTACTCCAAAACGATCATAGTGCATCGGTAGGGTTTTCTGTTGCCGGATGGCTTTACACCTGGTTTCATATTGATGCAAAAAACGCAACTGTTCTTATTGGTGCATTTATATTTTGCTTACCGTTTCTGAAATGGAAGTATTATAATGAAGTACAGTTTAAATTATTTTTTCTTTCATCCATTCTCCTGTGGATTGTGATCTTTAATCATAAAGCAGAATCTGCTACGTTTATTATCGCAGTTACGGGAATTGCTATCTGGTTTTTTTCACAAAAAATAACCTTACTGAATGCCACCCTGCTTGGAGCAGCATTCATTTTTACTATACTGTCGCCCACAGATCTTTTTCCAAAGAGCATCCGGGATAATTTTGTTATTCCATATGTCTTGAAGGCAGTGCCCTGTATCCTGATCTGGTTTAAAATTATGTATGATTTACTTTTCTTTAAACCAACAGGCAATTTATTTCCCGGCAGTAAAGCTGTATGATAGAAATTGAGTTAACGTAAATGCAGAAAGACAATATGCTGTCAGCCTCAGGTAAATGAAACAGTTTTACAACAGAATATCTTCACCTTCTAAAAAAGCAAGGCCGCTGATAAAGATCAGCGGCCTTTTATTTAACTATCAATCAACATGAGAAAGCAATTTTATTCGCTGCGTTCTGCTGCCAGCTGATGAACTTCAGGTGAGCGCCATAATGCACTCAGTAACAGTTCACGCATGTATAAAAATTCTTTTGGAATACGATCATATAATTTTTCAAACAATTCTTCATGACCTAACAATTCCTGTTTCCACAATTCTTTATCAACCAGCATCAGCTCATTGAATTGTTCTTTTGAAAACACATCGGTCTCTAATCCTGTCCAGTCCATATCACTGTAACGTGGCCTCCATCCTATAGGGCATTCAACAGAACTTGCATTTCCTTTGCAGCGTTCAACAATCCATTTCAACACACGCATGTTCTCACCAAACCCCGGCCACATAAATTCACCCTTCGCATTTTTACGGAACCAGTTTACACCAAATATGCGGGGAGCATTAGGTAAGTCACGGCCAAACTGTAACCAATGGTTGAAATAATCTGCCATATGATAACCCATAAACGGAAGCATTGCAAATGGATCTCTTCTTACTTTTCCTAATTCGCCAAATGCAGCAGCTGTCATTTCACTACCCATCGTTGCAGCGAGGTATACACCAAAGTTCCAGTTAAATGACTGATACACTAACGGAACAGCACTTCCTCTTCTTCCGCCAAAAATAAAGGCAGTGATATGAACACCTTCTTTATTATCCCATTCAGCATCAATAGCAGGGTTCTGAAATGCAGGTGCAGTAAAGCGGGAGTTAGCATGCGCTGCAGGTTTTCCGCTTGCTTTATCATAAGGCTCACCATGCCAGTCAATCATTCCATCAGGAATTTCTTTTGTTAATCCTTCCCACCATACATCGCCATCTTTTGTAACAGCTACATTGGTAAAAATTGTATTTGCTTTTACTGATTCAATTGCATTCGGATTTGTTTTTACATTTGTTCCCGGTGCAACACCGAAATATCCTGCTTCAGGATTGATGGCATATAAACTTCCATCTTCTCCTTTATGAATCCATGCAATATCGTCACCTACTGTTGTAATCTTCCATCCATCCATTTCTTTTGGAGGAATCATCATGGCAAAGTTTGTTTTACCGCATGCACTTGGAAATGCAGCTGCAACATATGTTTTTTCTTTATCAGGACTTTCCACACCCAGTAACAGCATGTGTTCTGCCAGCCATCCTTCATCACGCCCCATCACTGATGCAATACGTAACGCAAAACATTTTTTCCCGAGCAAGGCGTTACCACCATATCCACTGCCATAAGAAATCACTAAACGCTCTTCAGGAAAATGAGAAATATATTTTACAGCTGGATTACATGGCCATTTTACATCCTGCTGTCCTTTTTCTAATGGTGCACCAAGCGTATGTATACATTTTACCCAATCAGTATTGAGATGAGCCATTACCTGTTCGCCCATGCGTGTCATGATACGCATGTTCACCACTACATATTCACTATCGGTTAACTGCACACCATAACGTGAAAGTTTTGAACCTACAGGACCCATACAAAAAGGAATTACATACATGGTTCTTCCCTTCATACTTCCTTTGGTTAAACCATCCAGTACATCTTTCATTTTTGCCGGCTCCATCCAGTTATTGGTTGGGCCTGCATCCTGCTTACGTGCACTGCATATATAGGTACGGTCTTCAACACGGGCAACATCACTTGGATCGCTGAAACATGCAAAACTGCCCGGCCGCTTTTCTTCATTTAATTTTATAAAGGTTCCCTTTTCTACTAACTGATGACAAAGCCGATCATATTCTTCCTGTGAACCATCGCACCAGTGTACATTATCGGGTTGAAAATGTTTCTCCATTTTTTCTACCCATTCTTTCAAATCTGTTTTAATTGTTGCTATCATATGAATAAATATTAGTTTATGCTTTAAATCTAAGGCGCTGATAATTGATATACAAGATAATGCTGCAAGATTACAACAAGTAATAATTTTAACGAATGAGCAATATCAGTTTTCGACCTAATTACAAGTAGTATTTCTTTAAAAGCCCCAACAGCAAAGCATTACAAAAAATATTGGCGCACAAAAAAAATCAACTTATCTTTTCGGCTAATACTAACGCATGATAGGTTTTCTCTTATCCAACTGGATGAAATTGACAGGATGGAAAGTAAAAGGAATATTTCCGAACCATATTCCGAAAATGGTTTTAGCTGTTGGCCCGCACACCAGTGCGTGGGATGTAGTGATTGGATTTGGAGCACGCAGACTTATTCCCATTCAACATGCATACTTTTTAGGAAAGAAAGAATTATTTGACGGTGCATTTGGATGGTTCTTTAAAGCAATGGGGGGTACACCTGTTGATCGTTCTTCATCGAAGGGAATGGTAGCACAGGTTACTGAAAAATTTGCACAGCATGATGTATTTCGTTTAGGCATGAGTCCTGAAGGCACAAGAAAAAAAGTTGATAAACTGAAAACTGGTTTTTATCATATTGCCAAACTGGCAAATGTTCCTATACTGTTAATTGGTTTTGATTTTGCAAAAAAAGAAGTGATCCTTGGTGAGTTGATTTACCCTGCTGATGAAGCAGAAGATTTCAAAAGAATCCATTCTTTTTTTGCTGATGTTGAAGGGAAAATTCCTGAGCTTGGTATAAAGCATTTAGCTTAATTGCTTTCTTCCACTAACTTCTTAATTTCAACCAATATCGGGTTCCAGCCTTCACCATTATTATATGAATCCTGGTATCTCTTCTCCCCTTGAGCAACTTTTGAATAGTCGCCCTGTGTAACTGTAAAAGCTGTAGCTCCGCTTTCTTCTTTCAACGTATAAGTTACAGTAAGATAATTTTCGGGAACATCAGGAATGTTTGGATCATTGGGATCAATGACAGTGTAGGCTAATAATTTTCCTGGTTCCATCATTACAATATTCCCTTTTACAAAGTCCATTTCTTTTCCTTCATATTCACCACGCCACAAAAGTTCACTGCCGATCTTCCAGTCAGAAACTGTTTCGCAGCCAAACATATATTTTTTTGTTTTTTCAGGATTCACTAATGCATCCCATACTTTCAGAGCGTCCCTGTTGATAATAATGTGATTAGTTATAATTAATTCCTGTTCCATACTGATTGTTTCATTTCTTTTAAGTTACAATTAAAAATTCATATCATCTGCGCTTGGACCGTAACTGCCGGGAATAGGAACGTTCAGCAACCGCAAATAAACACCAAGCTGTGCACGGTGATGCACAATCTGGCAATAGGTCATTCGTATTACATCACCCTTTGGTTCAACACTGTAAATATTTTCACCATTTCTCAATGTCCATATTGGCAGTAAATCTTCATCCTTCGCTTTTTGCAAACCAGCCTTACCCTCTGCAAGGCATTGCTCAAAATACTGCAGCAGGTCTTTTGTATTTGCAATTGCTTCCTGCTTATACGGGTTACTTGCAAAATCAAGTTCAGTTGTTGCCAGGGTCATTGTTACCCAGCATGGAAGTTCGGCAATATGTACAGCAAGTTGCTGCATGGTCATACTTTTTTCATGCGGCTTCCAGCTATACTTGTCGTTCGGAACAATTGATAACATTTTACGTGTGGTAACAGCTTCCTGCTCCATTTCTTTTACGAGCTTTTCAATGATTGTCATGGCTGATTATTTTTTATTGTACTGCAAATAAAAAACAAGCCACTGACAACCCTATGGCAGTGTGTTGAAAATACTTTTAATAATTCACAGGAAGCTTCTTCATGTAATCACTCAGCGGTATGTGATTCTTTATTTTAAAAGCTTCACCTGTATTTTTCAAATCAAGAATAGATGACACTCTGAAATCCCTGTATTCCTTTCGTGTGTAGCACCAGGCTATCAGGTGCCAGTTGTAGGCATAAAAAATGAGACCAAGAGGTTCTGCTTTACGCCTGTTTGTAATTTCTGCTTTATTTTTATACGTAAACTCAATTACAGTTTGTGAAGAGATGGCTGTTTGCAGTGAAGAAAGATAATCTGCACCCTGCAACACAGGATAACAGGATTGAAATTTTATCTGTTGCTGCAGAAAATCTATTTTTTCTTTTTCGGAATAACGCATTACTGATTTTACTTTATCTAATGCACCCGAATAATATTTCAAAGTTGATTTATCTGCAAAACGCATTACCACCGATTGCATCAGCAACATTGCATTAGCTTCCTCAGGCGAAAAAGATACAGGTGGCAGAAAATATCCCTGCACTAAAAAATATCCTTTGTTCTGTTCAAAGCTTACCGGGATACCCTGTTCAGCAATTGCTTTAATATCCCTGTACACCGTACGTACACTGATCTGAAACTTATCAGCAATTTTCTCTGCCGTGATGTATTTTTTTGATTGCAGCGTGGTAATGATACCCAGCAGGCGGTCGATGCGGTTCATATAAATTGATTGCCTTCAAATGTAATACTTCAGTTCAGCATCCGAAAGACAAAGTTTCATCAGTATCTGTAAACAATTTATTATTCCGAACGTTTACTGATTTCTTTAACCGGTTTCTTTCATTATGTTGTTTGATTTTAATTTATACAGCTCCCTCCTGCTCGTTTTCTTTGTGCATATTATGGTATATGCCATTATGCTGTGGCGCAGAGGCATGAAAGAGGAAAGCATCTCCGATAAATTGCTGGGCACATTTTTATTGCTGGCTGCTTTCTATGTTATACCATGGATGACGGGTTTTGCAGGCTGGTATAATACAAATAACCCTGCATACAGGAATTTACTTTTCTATACGCCGTTTGTTCACGGTTTGCTGATGGGGCCTTTGCTCTATCTCTATGTAAAAACAATTACCAACTTCCGGTACAAACTGCAAAAGAAAGACTGGCTGCATTTTGCGCCGGGTATTGTTTATATCACCTGGTATATTATTGTAGCCGTTGTTGACCTGCTGATTGTAAAAAAATATTACCTCATGAATGGGGAAACAGATCCTGATTTTGACAATTGGTACCAATGGCTGCAGAATATCAGTATCCTTATTTACCTCATACTGGCCATCCGTTATTACAGGAAGTACAAAACATATGTTGTTTTTGAAATGTCTTTTGCAGAACAGGCAGGATTTGGCTGGCTGCGGAATTTTTTAATTGCATTCGGCATCATCACCATTCTTCCGCTGCTGCAATTTCTTCTTTCCTATTTTCCTTTTTTTGAGAATATGGATTATATCGGCAGCTGGTATTATTTTCTGGCCTTCGCTTTGGTAGTGTATTATATTGCCATTAATGGATTTAATGCAGTTACAATTCCTTTAAAAAAATTATTGTTTCAGCCCGAACTGCTGTTACAGTATCAGCAACCTGCATTACTTCCTGCACCTGCAGAAGTGATGACACAGGATATTGCATATGAATTGGTAGAAGAACAACAGCAGGAAGATCTTCATCTCACACAATGGAAAGAAAAAATTACGGCAGCTATGCAGCAGAACAGGCTGTATGAAGATGCTGAACTCACACTTACACAAATGGCAAAAAAATTCTCTACGAATCCTTCGGTAGTAAGTAAGGTCATTAACCAGGGTTTCAGGCTTAACTTCAATGACTTTGTAAATGAATACAGAGTAAATGCAGTGATTGAATTACTTAAAGCAGGTGAACAGAAAAGCCAAACCCTGCTCGGTATTGCTTTCGATTGTGGTTTTAATTCCAAAGCCACTTTTAACAGAGCATTTAAAAAACAAACAGGACTGAGTCCAAAAGAATGGTGTTTGAGAAATTTATAATATCCTTTTTTTAGTTGTCTCAAATTATCATTTGCAACCTTCCATTTCACAACTGAATGTAAAATTGTAATTAAAAAAGTATGAAACATCTCCTCCCACTTGTTCTTTTCATTTCTTTTATCTCTTTCCAGGCTAACAGTCAATCATTAAAACCATCAGTTGACAGCCTTGCCGGCACTTGGATCATTGATCTCAGGCCAACTCCTGAAAGCGAACCGTATCTTAAAGAATTCAAGTTCACCCGTATATCCGGCAAAGAATTCGATGGTGAGTTTTATGGCTATCCATTTAAAGGTGGTTATCTTAATAAAGATTGGGATAAAATTTACTTTGCCTTTTCCACTGCCGACCAGAGCGGCACTTACTTTCATTCAGGATATGTTGAAGGAAATAAGGTGTTTGGCATATCGTTCAGCGAAAGCCGAAAATTTACTTTACCATGGAAGGGATATAAAAAATAAATCCCTTATTACCTAAAAGCCTCAACTTATAAATGAATATTATTCTTGATTTGAGGCCACTTCAATTGGTCTCAAATCAGGTTTTGAGGCGACGGAGGGTTTTATTGTGAACAACTTTGCTGAAACAAATCAATCACCACAAATTCTTTTTATGAAACAATTACTTTTCGGCAGCAGTATGCAGGGCAATAAGGTGTTTAACATCAGCTGGGCATTATTCAGAATTTATATCGGACTGTCAATTGCTATTGGAGCAGGTTTCCCTAAAATGTCAAACATATCAGCACCGGGTTGGTTTGTTGACCAGGTAAGAACTCTTGGTTTTACCTTTCCTTCA
>JANOIQ010000642.1:0-3441 GCA_031407835.1 Chitinophagaceae bacterium | reverse complement strand
TAATTTTTCTTTGGCTGGATATTCTTTTACTTCCCAATCATTCTGATCCCATCCTCTTCCAATAATCCATTCGCCTGGTTTTGCATGTAACCCTTTTGCAAAATCGGTGAGATGATTCAGTACATCTTCCCAGCTTTCAGTGCCAGTTAAATTGGCCTGTCGCAAATCCAGGCCATAGCGAAAGAAATGCGCATGTGCATCAATAAAGCCGGGGTATAAAAATTTCCCCTGCAGATCAATCGTTTCTTTTGCAGCATACGTTTTCTGTAATTCAACTGTTGAACCTGTTGCTACAATCTTTCCATCTTTTACAGCCACTGCTTCGGTTTTTGAAAAAGAAGAATCAACAGTGTAAACTGTTCCATTAATCAAGAGACTGTCAACCGACGTCTTATTATTACACTGACTAAAGACAATAATAGCGAGCAGCAAAAAAAATGATCTTACCATGAGTTTTGATTTAATGACATCAATTGTTAGTGAGGCTAACAACAAAAGCACACATAATTTCAGAATTGATGACGGAATATCCACAAAAAAATTTGCTTTACAGCAATCGGCTTGGCCTTTTTTATGGATATCCTATGTGGCAAATAAAAAACAATTAAAATGAACACCTGAAATTCATTTGTTTTGTTGTTAGTCCTTGTATTTTTACTGCCAGATTTATTTTCTATGTATTCTCCAGACACAACCAAACAGCTTCAGCAAACTACAACTGTATTACTTCAGCATCTCACCAAAAAAGGGTTAGATAAAAACGATGTTGAAGAATTAAGAGAAGTTCTTCGTTTTCATGAATACCGCTATTATATTCTGAATGATCCGTTGATCAGCGATTATGAATATGATCAGCTGTATAAATCACTGGAGAAGATGGAAGCAGAAGAACCCTCACTCATTACCGCCGATTCTCCAACCCAGCGTGTGGCAAAAGGATTGGGGAATGATTTTAAAAAAGTGCAGCACCTGGTTCCCATGCTGAGCCTGGAGAACTCTTACAATGCTGACGACTTAATTGACTGGGACCGGAAAGCAAGAGAAGCAAGCGGACTGGATGAAATAGAATACTGTGTTGAACCAAAATTTGACGGAGCCAGTATTTCATTAATTTATGAAGATGACATGCTGGTTCGTGGTGCAACAAGAGGCGATGGAACAGAAGGTGAAGAAATCACCACCAACATCAGGCAGATTAAATCTATTCCTTTATCTGCTGCCTTTTCAACATACGGCATTAAACAGATTGAAATACGTGGTGAGATATTAATGAGTAAGAAAAATTTCAAAGCATACAATGATCAGTTAGCTGAAGAAAATTTGCCTCCTCTTGCCAATCCACGTAATGCAGCCAGTGGCAGCTTACGTATAAAAGATGCAAAAGAGGTTGCAAGGAGAAATCTGGAAGCGTTTTTATATCATGTAGGTTATTTAATGAAGTACGATGTAAGAAGTACAAAGTATGAAGACATCCTCACTCATAGCGATGCACTGAAAATGTTATGGAACTTAGGATTTCGCAGTCCTGAAAAAGAAAAGAAAATTCTGAAAGGTATTCATGCTGTTGTTGAATATATCAATGAGTTTGAACTGAAAAGAGATGATCTGCCGTATGAAATTGATGGAATGGTGATCAAGGTTGATGATTTGCAGTTGCAGGATAAGATGGGCATGACCAGTCATCATCCCCGCTGGGCCATTGCCTATAAATTCAAAGCAAGACAAGGCACCAGCAAACTGCGTGCTGTTGAATACCAGGTAGGAAGAACAGGAGCAGTTACACCTGTTGCCAAAATTGACCCTGTTGCTATTGGTGGTGTAACGGTTACGAGTATTTCTTTGCACAATGAAGAATTTATTGCTGAAAAAGATTTGATGCTGGGCGATACTGTTTTGGTTGAACGTGCAGGTGATGTAATTCCTTATATTGTAAAATCAATGCCGGAGTTACGAACAGGAACAGAAGAAAAAATTAAGTTCCCAACTGAATGCCCTGTTTGTAAAAGTAAATTGGTAAAGCCCGAAGCTGAAGCAGTATGGCGTTGTGTAAATTATCATTGCGAAGCACAGATTGTTGAACGCATTATTCATTTCACCAGTAAAGATGCCATGGATATCCGTGGGATGGGCGATGCCAATGTGCGCAAGTTTTATGACCTTGGCTATTTAAAAGACATTCCAACCCTCTACCAGTTACCCTTCGATAAAATAAAAGTATTGGAAGGTTATGGAGCAAAGAGTGTTGACAATCTGCAGACGGCAATAGAAAATTCAAAGAAGCAACCTTTGTACCGGTTGATCAATGCACTGGGTATTCGTTTTGTTGGTGAAGCAACAGCAAAGACTTTAGCTAACGCAACCAAACACTTGTTAGATATTGCAACTAAAACGCAGGAAGAATTACAACAGATGGAAGATGTTGGACCAAGAGTAGCCGGCAGCATTCAGGAGTTTTTCAGCAATCAGGAAAATATTGACATACTGAAGCAACTGGAATCACTTGGTCTTCAACTGAAGAATGAGCAGAAGGACACAAAGCATGATGGCAATCTAACCGGAGTTACTTTTCTTTTTACAGGAACAATGCCAACACTTAAAAGAAGTGAGGCCGAACAGATGGCAGAAGATCAGGGCGGCACAATACTGAGTGGGGTAAGTGCCAAACTCAACTACCTTGTTGTGGGAGAAGATGCGGGCAGTAAATTAGAGAAAGCAAAAAAAATCAGCAGCATCAAGATTATTAACGAAGAAGAGTTTGCAGCTCTGTTGAAAAAATAATATCTTGTTATGCTTGCAGGTACGGGTTTTGCTGTTGTATATTTAAACTCTCCAATCTTTTAGTATGATCAAAAAACTTCCCGGCGAACAATGGAAACAATTGCAATTTGCCGGTTGGAAACTGTTGCGGAAAAAATATGCCGTTTCAAATTTCGGCCGCTGCGCCAGTTTTGCAAAGGATGTTACAGAAGATGGGAAATTGCTTAGCGGATCTATTACAACCGGTTACCGTACATTAAATCTTCATCGGGCAGAAAATAAAGGAACCATTTATCTGCACAGGGAAATTGCAAAGCTGTACTGTAAAAAAACTTCAGCCCGCTGCAAATACGTTATCCATATCAATCATAACAAAACAGATAACAAAGCAGTAAATCTGAAATGGGCAACACTGGAAGAGATGTCGGCTCATCAGCAGAAAAGTCCGCATAAGATTGCTTACAAAAAATTACAGAAAGAACGCAGTTCCACACAAAAAGGATTGAAGCTTACACCCGTGCAGGTAAAGACCATTAAAAAAATCATTACCGATCCCAACCGCAGCATCACCTACAAACAGCTGGCAAAAAAATACAGCGTCAGTGAAATGACACTTTATAGAATCAGAAGCGGGGAGAATTGGGGAGGGGTTTAACAGTTTGTAGTTTGTGGTTTATAGTTTCG
>JANOIQ010000640.1:0-5027 GCA_031407835.1 Chitinophagaceae bacterium | reverse complement strand
AAATTTTTGACGTATCGCTTGTCAGCACAAAATTATGGATGATCAATCCCTGTGGTGAATAGCTGATATAATTATCTGAAGCCATATTCCATCTTTCATAATCAAGCAGCAAACTGTCTTTTAATCTGAATGAATAATTTTCATCTTTTTCGGATAAAGATGCTTTTAATCCAAACCAGTCTTTTGCTTTGTTGTCCTGTGTTTGGGCATTGATCATGATGCTGTCGTGTGCTGCACTTCCATTTAACCGGCTGACATAAAAAATGCCGGAGGCTGTATGCAGTGTATCAAATTTTACATCATAATTGATGCGTTCATTTTTAGATGCAACATCAACACTCCCATTTCTTATCCTGTTATCCTGGTATGCCAGGTACGGAACAGAAGCATGCAGACTTAAAGCACTGTCTGTATTGGCAGATACAAAACTTCCGTTGAAATTGATATCATTATAATCTTTTAATCCGGGGATAATGCCAGTGAGCAATGGATGTTTCTTTACTGTAGCTGCAAATACCATCTGCTGACCGGGAATAGTATTGGCAGATACCGAATCTGATATTTTGTAATAGTGATTCACGTACTGCACAATGGCATCTCCCACTTTATCGTAATCAAAAGCACCGCTTACCTGCAGGTTAGCGAAGGGTGCATAAAAATTTATACTGTCTTTACCATTAGCCGATGTGGCAATCAATGAAACACTGTCCAGTTTGTAAAAACCATTTTCAACCTGCAGTCTTACAGAATCAATGATGGTATTAATATCCAGGCTGCGTGGCTGCAGGTTATTGGCATTTATATTTGCAGTGAAAGAAAAATTTAAGGTATCGGTATACAGGTTGAGCGGCTGCAGTCTTGCTGTATCAATCCTTACCAAACCATTTACGGAAGGATACTCATTCTGCACATTGGCCTTTATATCATATTGTAATTTCAGGTTCTCATCATCAATCATCCCTTTGCTGTCTATCATTCCGTTATTCAGGTTTGCTTTAATTTTTGCGTTCTGATAATTGTATTTATTGTACTGCAATTGTTGTACAGAAGCTGTAATATCCGACCGCATTGTTTTATAATTAAACCCGGTTCCCTTAGCTGTAAAGCTGCCTGTCACTTTTCCATAAATGCTGTCCTGGCTTATCAGTTTACCAATTTCATAATTATTGGTTGTGATGAGGAGATCGTACGTTGCCTTTTCTTTATCCTTCGGGTCTTTAATAAATCCTTTTACGGTTAGCAGGCCATAACTACCGCCCAACTGCAGGTCCGCAACCAGATTGTCAATCGTTCCTTTCAACGTTCCTCTTATGTAATTTTTTTCGGGGAAATTAATTTCAGGCGGTAATGTACCCGGCGGTATCAGGCCCATGATAAAGCTTTTGTCGAGGCTGCTTTCCCTCATCACAAAATCATACCTCATATTGGCCGGGTTGGAAATATTCTTAAAAGAAAATTTACCACTCACTGCCATTCCCGTTCCATTTGCAATGATATCAGAAACCAGATCGTTTTTGTTTCCGATGACACGTCCCCTCACATTAATGATGTCGGGCAGATTAGCTAAAGATTGCTGATTTTCCGGAGGAACAAATTTTAAGATATCTGTTTTTTTTAATCTGCTTTGGTCAATGTACAGATCGTAAGAGAATTTATCTGCATCGGTAAGATTATATAAAGTTCCATGAGCTTTTAATGTAGTGCCCGAAAATCCAACCAGTTGCAGATATGGTAAATATATTTGTGCAAGGCTGCCACGCAGCTCGGTATTAAAATAAACCTGGTTGTTTGCAAATTGTTCAGGCGGGAAAGTTTTTTTTAGGGTGGGAACCAGCAAATACAGATCATTAAAAGAAATGGTTGAATTTTTTAGCGTTGCTGCAATCAAACTATTACGGGGATATTTAGTTATGCCTGCAATACTGTCGAATTTTATTTCTATAAAATTTTGTATAAGAGACTTTGGTGTTTTTACATACAGTTCTTTTACAGAAAAAACTGTATCTGTCAGTAAGAAATCCGCATGCGTTGTGTCCAAAACAAAGCCACTGATATCTTTAAATGCAAGTTGCTTTACCAGTCCTGCTGTTTTTTTTACTGAATAAGTGAACGCAGAAATATCAGTTGTGAGATTTGTTATATTAAAATGCCCGAAATCAAAGCCTTCGTTTAAAGGAAGATTATCATCATCGTACTGAACATGGTTGTTATTAAGCGAAACCTGTTTGGCAATTATCTGCCAGGGCATCGGCTCTACATCTCCGGGTAGTTCCCTGGCAGTAGAATCAATAGTTTTTTTAGGACTGATGAATTTTACAAAAGAACTATCCAACAGCAATTCATCCGCAGTTGCCAATGAGTTCGATAAGCTGAACAAAGCTTTACTCAAACCTAAATGCGTTACGTTGTTTGCGTAATACATTCCCGAAATAGTGTTTTCAACTTTTACATTTACATCCCTTATATTGAATGCAGAGGCGGTAATATTTAACCCATATCCTGGTTCGCTTATTTTATCATCAGGAACCGGCAAGACAGGTGCAACTGCTTTTGCTTTATAGGTTTTCATAAAAAAATTCACGCCTGAGGCAATAAAATCTTTTAACCCAAAATCAACCCGGTCGGGTTGAAATTTATTAAAAGATGCATCCAGGTTTTTTATGGCGGCACTAAAATCTGTTCCGCCATTTTTGTCTGCAAACCTTAGTGAAACCCGGTCAAGAACCAGCCTGCCTAAATTTATTTTTAAGGCGGTTGTATCTTTTTTAGCAGCAGGTGTTGGTTTGCTTCCTGCAAAAGCGTCAATAATAAACTGGTAATTAAATGAGGAATCTTTTTCGGCCCGGTTTACATTGAGGAAAATGTTTTTTAAAGCCACCTGTTTTACGTCCGTAGTACCCCATATTAATTTAAGCATACTTACTTCTGCAAAAATCCTTTCTCCATAAAGTAAAGTGTCTTTTTTGCGGTCTTCTACATAAACATTATTTATTTCAACCGAGTTGGGTAAACTGTAATTGATGGAGCCAATAGCAACTCTGGTTTTTAATTTATCCTGCAGGTAAGATTGCGCCTGGTTTTTTATAAAGCGTTTTCCTGCGGGAATATTAATAAAGATAAAAACAAGGCATACCAATACAAGTACACATACAAGTATGTATACCAGTATCTTTCCCGTTTTTTTTAATACTCTTATATAAGTCATCTGATAATGCCGACCCTGTAATAATTATTTACTGAACCGGCTTTTATAAAACTTTTACAACCCGGTTCTTTAGCAAAAAACAAATTTTTGTACCAGATGATATATTGCCTGTTGCCTGTACAATTTTACCAACAAATACTAACCGCCGTAAACTTTTTTTGATTTCTTTTTGTGAACACCAGCCAGTTTTTTTTCAGTTACCGTAACCGGAGAAATACTTTTTTTATCAGCGGGAAGATGAGGGAAGCCGGGAAAATCCTGGTCTATTTTCGCATCAGAATTTTGCTGAACTTCTTCTTCTTTTTTTACCGGCCTTGTTTTTACAGACATATAATTTCATTTGTTGTTTTGTTGAAAACTGAATGATAAACCCTTGCCATGATACATCATCCCCTATTCAATTAACGTGACTACAATATCAATTCAAACAGCCGGTTTATCTTAATTTCCCCCGCCAAATTTGAAAATGAATCAGCATTCTTCCGTGAAAATACCCAACAATCAAAGATCAATATATCTAAAAAGGCAAATGTTATATAACTTTAGAAAGAAGTTACATGATTCACACATTTTAGTAACCCGAGGAAGAAAAAGCCCGTCAACTAAGCTTAGTAAATCCGGCATTCAATGAATCTATAAAAAATGAATGCGTAACAACGAAACTATTGGGGCTTAACATTGAAAAAATGAGCAGCGGTAATTCTGTTGTACTGCTATTCGAAGCCCGACGTGTAAAACCAGCCCTGGTTCTTACTATTTAACCTTCTCGAAAATCCTGGCAGAGACATCGCCTTTAAATAATTATTAAGCAATAGAGCAAGTTTTTACTATGTACAGCTATTCGTTCATAAAAATGCTTCCCTGCTAATCTGCACATGAACTTAACAAAATGATTACTCTCACAGTTTTGTATGATGAATATCACGAAGCGATTTAATAACAGGTCATAAATTGCTCTGGCAAAAAAACGATGCGCACAATACTGAAATGCCATACACGTACAGTTTAAGTTACTGTAAACAGATTCTTCATGAATTGCCTGCATCTCTGCTTCTATTATTTATATCGTAAAAGATACATTCTCGAAACACTCTAAAAACTGTTCAACAGGAGGATCATACTATGAAACGAATTGGTATTCTGACAGGTGGTGGTGATGTGCCCGGTTTAAATCCGTGCATTAAAACGGTTGTTAACCGTGCTATTGATGAAGGATATGAAGTGGTTGGTATCCGGCGGGGCTGGGGCGGACTGCTGGAGCTGGATGCAGCGAACGCTGAATCGGTTAAAAAACATACAGCGGTATTGACAAGGGAAAAGGTGCGTACAATTGACCGTACGGGCGGCACAATACTGCATACCAGCCGTACCAATCCGGGCAAAGTGAAAGCGAATGCGGTTCCTGATTTTTTAAAGGACCCACAGCACCCGGAGGCGGAGGCCGCCGACACAAGCCTGCGTGATTTTACACCACATGTAATGAAAAACCTGGATATAATGGGTATTGAAACCTTAATTCCAATTGGTGGTGATGATACACTGAGCTACGGGGAACGTTTGCACCGTGAAGGAATCAAAGTGGTTGCCATTCCAAAAACAATGGACAACGATGTATATGGAACGGATTATTGTCTTGGTTTCAGCACAGCTATCACACGCAGTGTTCAATTTATTCATCAGTTGCGTACCAGTACCGGTTCTCATGAACGAATTGCTATCATTGAATTATTCGGACGTAACTCCGGTGAAACTGCATTGATCAGTTCTTACCTTGCTGGTGTGGATCGTGCATTAATCTCTGAAGTACCATTTGATCCGGAAA
>JANOIQ010000625.1:0-1632 GCA_031407835.1 Chitinophagaceae bacterium | reverse complement strand
TAGTTCAGCAATCTGTTCGATGCTCAGACCTTCCCGTTTCCAGGACATGACTTTGTTAAGGCAGTCTTGTAAATTGACAGCATCCATATGGCAAGTTTGTGCAGTAAGGTAATTTTTTTTGAGAACAATGCAATTTTCAGAGATTTAATGAATGGTTTCCAGTCCAAAGGGTGGTTTCAATGATACCTGTCACCCTGCTGTTTGACTGCTCTCATTTCCGGTGCAGAAATTCTAGTGTTCCTTTAAGAAAAAATAACGTGGCAAAGTTATTAATGTTTCTTACCGGTTTTATAGCCATCACTGCTATTCCCTGCGGAATACTGCTGATGATTGAGCCAGATGGCCGTTTACTGCTACTAAATAGTAATCTCATTAACCAATCTTTTCTTCACAATTATCTTGTACCTGGAATTGCGCTTACTTTTTTTGTTGGCTTCGTAAACCTGTATGCTGCGTTTAAATTGTGGAAGAAACATTACAGGGGTGCTTTCTGGGCAGGAGCTGGCGGACTGATGATTATTGCGTTTGAAGTAGTTCAGATCAGTATAATACAAACCTACAACTGGTTACAACTTGTTTACCTGCTACTTGGTTTCTTTATTGTGCTGATGGCCCTGCAGATAAAACATAAGGAGTTGATTTAAATTGTTGCCTGCTTGAGCCTGTCGAAACCTTGGCGGTCAGCAATACAAATGCTCACATAATTTGATGAACTGATAATATAACAACAGGGGCCTGAAAATAATTGATCATTGAGTACCCTGCATGTTATAAGGTATATAGTTTTCCCATTGCCATGGAGTAACAGTATCAGCAATCGTTACTTCAAGTAACTCTTTAAAAATGCTTTCACCATTATCGCTGTTCGTTAGAATAAGGACACCCATTTTTTTATCAGGAAAGAAAATAAAGTAGTGCTGAAAACCATCACCATGACCTTCCTTGAAAATCCCTTTCCCATAGGTCGATTCATGCAAACCGCAACCTAATCCATAACCCAGGTTGATTTTGTCAAACGCATCTGTATCAATTTTCCGATTGGGTCCAAATTGCTGTTTGCTTTTGATCCTGATCTGTTGTTTGGTGATTTCATTAAAGGTTGCATCTTTTATGAGTTGATGTTTCATAAAAGCTATGATAAATTTTGAATAATCTTCGGGTGTTGTTTCCAGGCTTCCTGCTCCGGCTGCATCATCTTCTTTATCTTTTTCTAAAACCTCCTGCTCAGTTGTATGCCCGTTACAATACTTGTTTTCAAACCGCTGTTGCCATACATAACTTGTCATATTCATGCCCAATGGATCCAATAATTTTTCCCTGGCAATTTCTTCCAATCCTCTGCCGGTTATTTGTTCCACTACATACTGCAGCAACTGTAATCCTTCACCGGAGTAGCTGTATTTTGTTCCGGGAGTAAATTGAATAAATAATTTCCCCTCTTCATCAAACCCTTTCTCCGTGAGGAAGCGCCAATTGGGAAACCCGGTTGTGTGCGACAGGCACATGCGTGCAGTAATCAATTTGTACCGGTCGTCGCCTTTTAAATCAGTAAATCCTCTCCATTCTTTTTTGAATTTAATATCGGGTAATGGCTGTTTCAAATAGTGTTGAAGCGGTGTATCTAAATGCAGG
>JANOIQ010000622.1:0-4726 GCA_031407835.1 Chitinophagaceae bacterium | reverse complement strand
AAAAAATATTAAATATCCAACAGCTGATGCTCCGCATATTACCATCCGTCATTTACTATCGCACAGTGCAGGATTTCCTGAAGATAATCCATGGGGCGATCGACAGCTGGCTGATACAGATAAAGACCTGATGGAATTTATTGGCAAACAAATTTCATTCTCCAATCCTCCCGGCATTGCTTATGAATACAGTAACCTGGGCTTTGCTTTATTAGGAAAAATAATCACCACTGTTTCAGGAATGCGTTACCAGGATTATATCAAAAAAAATATATGGGAACCATTAGGAATGAAAACAGCTGAATGGGAATATGGCAATGTTGCTCCTGATAAATTAGCACATGGTTACCGGTGGCTCAATAACAAATGGAATGAAGAAGAATTACTGCACGATACACCTGATGGTTCATGGGGTGCCATGGGAAGTATGATTTCTTCGATTGATGAATTTGCCAACTACATGGCTTTGCATCTTTCTGCATGGCCGCCCAACAATATTGCAGATGATGGACCAATTAAACGAAGTTCAGTACGGGAAATGCATCATCCCTGGAGATGGAATGGATTTAACCCTTCCTTTCAATATCCTGATGGAAGAATTTGTGCCGTAACAACTGCTTACTGTTATGGATTAGGATGGATGAAAGATTGTGATGGTAAAACGTATATCGCTCACAGTGGTGGGTTACCTGGCTTTGGAAGTCAGTGGCGAATTATGCCCGATTATGGAATTGGTGTAATGGCTTTTGCAAATCGTACTTATTCACCAATGGGATTTGTGAATTTAAAAGTGCTGGACACAATTGTGAAACTGGCAGGTCTTCAACCAAGACAATTACCTGCATCAAAAATATTAGAGCAGCGCAAAAATGAACTGGTAAAAATTTTACCCGATTGGAACAATGCAAAACAAAGCGGCATTTTCGCTGAAAACTTTTTCCCCGATTACCCGATTGATACTTTGAAGAAATATGCAGAAGAACTTTATGCAAAAGCAGGAAAGATCATTGCTGTGAAAGAAGTAAAGCCAGAGAATCAGCTGCGAGGTTCATTTATCATCGAAGGCGAAAAAACTAATATTGAAATTTATTTCACACTCTCACCCGAAACGCCTGCACTCATCCAGGAATATCATATCCGTGAACAATTGAAACAGGAAATAAAAAAATAACAGGGTTTACCTGCTTGCTGCATGTCACTCAACTGTTGAATTGTTTATTATTGGCTGTAATTGCAATGCAATCTGAAACAATTACCTTCAACGCCTTAATCAAACAAAGACAGCATGAAACTGGAAGATGTACTGCTTCAGCGAAGCGAACAAAAATGTGAATTATGTAAAGGAGAGAGTAATGTAAAAATTTATGAAGTGCAGCCGCTCGATCGCACCAGTGAAGACAACTGCATCATGATTTGTGATACCTGTCTTGCACAGATTGAAAAGAAAGCAGAACTCGACAATAAACATTGGAGTTGCTTAACTGAAAGCATGTGGAGTGAAGTGCCTGGTGTGCAGGTTGTATCCTGGCGCATGCTGAACCGTTTACGGAATGAAAGCTGGGCTGCAGACAATCTCGACATGATGTATCTCGATGATGAACGTCTCGCATGGGCCAAAGCAACCGGCGATCATGATAATGATGCAAGTGTTGATCTGCATAAAGACAGTAACGGAAATCTGCTGCAAACAGGCGATACAGTTATTTTAATTAAATCATTGGATGTAAAAGGCTCATCCCTGAATGCCAAAATTGGAACCCTTGTAAAAAACATCCATCTTGTTGCTGAAAATACAGAACAGATTGAAGGTAAAATTGAAGGACAGTTAATTGTAATTCTTACAAAATATGTAAGAAAGCAAAATGCTTAATGCTTCTGCAGAATGAATTATTTTCTTACCGGTCAATATTCTCTTCCTCAGAAATTGCCCGGTTTTTTATTTCCCTGCGGGCAAGTGGATATTGATTCTGAAATACAAAGCATTCTTTTTCTTTGCCCTGGAGAAAACAACTGCTAATACATCTGCTGATTTCTTACATTCGTTTCATTATTTTCATTTCTTATTTACATTATCAACAAGCAAATCATGAGAAAATTTCAACTTGTTTTATTTCTGCTGGTATTTTCAACCCTCATTTACGGGCAGAAGATCATGGGTTTTACAGAACCAAATGCTGCAAAACAAAAAGAACTCGAAAAATTATTCCGGGCTGAAATCAAAGCATCCAACCAGGATGAGTACATGAAATTTTTAACCTCACATCCCCATCATGTAGGCAGCCCGCAGGGAAAAGCCAATGCAGAATATATGGCCAACCTGTTTAAACAATGGGGCTATCAAACAGAAATTGCTGAATACTTTGTGCTGTTTCCAACACCAAAAATTCGTGTGCTGGAAATGCCCGGTAACAAACAATATAAAGCAAAGCTGAAAGAACCGGCACTGCCGAATGATAAAACCTCCGGACAATCGAATGAACAATTACCAACATACAATGCTTACTCTGCCGATGGTGATGTAACAGCCGAACTTGTTTTTGTGAACAGAGGTGTGCCTGCTGATTATGAAGAACTCGATCGCAGGGGCATCAGTGTAAAAGGGAAAATTGTGATTGCAAAATATGGCGGATCATGGCGTGGTATTAAACCAAAAGTGGCTGCAGAACATGGAGCCATTGGTTGTATCATTTATTCCGATCCTGCAGATGATGGCTATGCCATTGGCGATACGTATCCTGAAGGTGGCTATCGACCTAAAGATGGTGTACAGCGTGGATCAGTGATGGATATGCCCGTTTATCCCGGCGATCCGTTAACACCAGATGTTGGAGCAACAAAAGATGCAAAAAGATTAGAGGTGAAAGATGCAACTACCATCATGAAAATTCCTGTGCTACCTATTTCATGGGAAGATGCAATTCCGTTGCTTCAATCATTGAAAGGTGATGTGGTTCCTGCATCATGGAGAGGTGCTTTACCTTTTACTTATCATACTGGACCATCCATTGAAAAAGTGCATCTCAAACTTGAATTCAACTGGGATATCAAACCGTTATATAATGTCATTGCCAAATTACCCGGAACAGAATTTCCTGATCAGTGGGTCATTGCAGGTAATCATCATGATGGATGGGTAAATGGTGCTGAAGATCCTGTTAGTGGAATGGTGGCAGAAATGGAACAGGCAAGAGCCATTGGAGAAATGGTGAAAAAAGGTTTTAAACTTAAACGAACATTGGTGTTCTGTGCATGGGATGGCGAAGAACCTTCCTTACTTGGTTCTACCGAATGGACAGAAGATCATCAGCAGGAATTAAAACAAAAAGCAGTTGCATACATTAATACAGATGGAAATGGCCGAGGGTTTATTAATGCTGGAGGTTCCCATATTTTTGAGACCTTCTTTAATGAAATTATGGATGATGTAACTGATCCTGAAACTGGTGTTTCTCTTAAAGAACGAAAATATGCAGCTTTGATGGTTAATGCCAATGCATCAGCCCGTGCAAAACTAATGGGTAACAAATACATAAAGCTGGGTGCATTGGGTGCAGGTAGTGACTGGGGTGGATTTCTGCAGCATCTTGGTATTGCATCACTCAATCTTGGTTTTGGTGGCGAGTCAGATGGTGATCAGTATCACTCCATTTACGATTCATACGATCATTTTACCAAATACATTGATCCCGGTTTTAAATATGGTGTGGCACTTTCGCAAACAGGTGGATTAATCATGTTGCGTTTAGCTAATGCCGATGTGCTGCCTGTTGACTTCAATAGTTTTTATAAAACAGTGATTGATTATACAACAGAAATCAAGACAGGATTGGAAACAATGCGGCAGGAAACAGAAACAGAAAACAGGATGCTGAAAGACAAACTGTTTTTCCTGGCAAAAGATCCTGCTAATAATTATCTGTTGCCCGTTGCAAAAGAACCCGTACCCTTTTTGAACTGGAGCCATTTAGAAAACGCGTTGGAACAGTTAAGAATGGCCACTGAAGAATTTAAAAAATTATATGCAGGGGCAACACAGTTACCGGCAGGTAAAACAATGCAGTTAAATGAAATCCTTTATAAAGCAGAAAGAAGTTTACTGCAGCAAAATGGTTTGCCCCGACGTGTATGGTACAGGCACCAGGTTTATGCGCCCGGTTTTTATACCGGCTATGGTGTAAAAACATTACCCGGCATTCGTGAAGCTGTGGAGCAACGTTACTGGAAAGAAGCACAGGAAAATATCAGCATCATTGCTAAAACAATGGAAGCTTATACTGCACAGGTAAAAGCCGCCAATGATTTACTGCGATAATCTTATGATCTGAAATCAGCAATCAATTATTGATACATTAAAAATCCCGGCAATTCAGGCGGGGATTTTTAACAATGTACAATAAAGTATTTCAAATTAAATGCTGATCAATTTTTTCTCAGCCGAACTTTTAAACACCGCTTCAATTACTTTCATGTTATTAACGGCATCGTTCAAATCAGTTGGTAAAGTTGTACCATCGAGAATTGCTTTAGAAAAAAGATCAGCCTGTAATGTATACTGATCAACCGCATCAAAAATAATTTCTTCCAGCCCACTTTTTGTACTGAGCCAGATACTTGTTGTTGCCAATGACGGAGCATTGAATGGAATTTCCATATCAATTCTGCCTGTAGTACCAAGAATATTCACACGCTGATAAGGCATTAATTGTGTTGAACAGGAAAATGCAGC
>JANOIQ010000608.1:0-14362 GCA_031407835.1 Chitinophagaceae bacterium | reverse complement strand
GCGTAAAAATTGTTTTTTGAATACCAAACAAAAGAATCAATGGAACAGCTGGGTTGCCTGTATTTGATTTTGTGATCTTGTTTTTAATGAATACAAGGAGTGGCCCCATAGTACTTTCATCATTTCCACCCCTTAACATGGTTAAGATTTGGCCATTATGGTTTACGAAATTTGTGTTGGTAATTCTTATTTTCTCAACATTATAATAACCTTTCTTATCCAGCTCTGCATCAAATTTCAAAAGAGCGCCGGTAATGTTGCTGAAAGAACAATTGTTAATGATGATGCTGTCTGATAAACTTGTTTTAGCTGCAGAAAGGAATGTGCCATTCAGTTTATTGAAACTGCAATTTTGCAATAGTAAATTGCAATGGTTTGAACTCCCTGAAGTGTCAGTGCTGATAAATGAATGCGTGTTTAAGTCAGTTAAATCAAGTGCAAGATTATTCATTTGAAGGGTATTGCCGGCAACGATCATAAAAAGATAATCTGAAGATGAACCATCTTTAATAAAACTGATTTTATTTTTTTGTACACTAGTAAATGCAATATCCTTGTTTAAAAGTAGCGGTTCAGTAAAGTAATATTCTTTCGCTGTCAGATTTATGATCATCCTGCTTTCGGTATTTTTTTGCAGTTGTTTTATAATATCTGCTACGCTATTGCAATCAATCTTTATTTCTTTTTTAATTTTTGCAGCTAAGGATTTAGCGAACCATTTTGCTCCGCAAGCTGAATAAGCATTGTTTTCAATCTGCTCAAACAGATTTTTATCTGTAATCCCCGCCGATGAAGATAATCTTGTTTTCAGCCTTGATTTTCCTGCTGCCTGTATTGAATCACTGAGTTTGCTATTTATTTCTGTTCCGGCAATTGGTAGTATAAGGTCATTTATTTTTTGCAATGCGAAAGAGGACTTAGTAAAACCGTTTTCCATTGACTGTTCAAAGCTTTTACTTACCCTATTACCTGAGAAGCGGATTCCACTTATGTCATCATAACTGTTGTATAAAATTTTCCCGGTAGTGTTATAAAAGATGTTATTTATGAACTCTACATTTTGCGGCTGCACAGTTCTTTCTGTATCACTTCCTTCACAAAAACTGGCAGGTGTACATTCAATAAAACTATTGTTGGCAATAACGGCGTCTGTAACAGCCACATACCTGAAAGCAGGCGAATTCGGTACACCATTCATAATTGATAATGGTGAACGAAAACCAACGCCTCTGCATTTATAAAACAGGTTATTGACAACCCATTGCCCTTTGTTAATAATTCTCACACCACCTGTACCTTCTTTATTATTTCCCAAAAAAATATTATTTTCAACAGTGTTGAAATCTCCGTGTCTTAATACAAGACTACCCTGGCATTCTTTAAATACATTATTTCGGATGGTATTGCTGCCTGATTTGATAGAAACAATTTCTGTTTCACCATCACAATGCTCAAAAAAATTGTCGGTAATTTGAGTATTGGAATTGAACTCGCAATGCTGTGATACGCCCACCCGTATAATTTCGCCACTATTGGAGGCAAGTGGCAAGCGAACGCCAAAATAATTATGATCAATGCTGTGAAAATTTTCCCTGCTTCTTTCATCATCCAGAATAACTGCCAGCAGAACACCCATATTTTTTTTGTTCAAAAAACTGCAATGATCCAGCCGGTTGTTTTTGCCATAAAATTCAATCCAGTAATTTTCATCCAGTCTTTTTGGATTATTAAAATTATTGATAACTGTATTTGTTACTCTGCAATTATTAGCAGTTTCAGTTGTAGTAATTCTAAAACTGATAATGGCATTTTTTCCCGCATATCCATTGGTAAAATACAGCCCATCAACAATAATATGGCTGCCGCCTATTTTCAGTTTTGAATTTCCTGTAATAATTACTTTGCCGCCGGTTTCTGCTTTAAACGTAACGGGCATTTCTTTTGTTCCGTTACAATTCAACGAAATAGTTACCTGGTTCCATTCTCCATTTTTAAGAATGATGATATCGCCGGGTTTAGCATTTTTATTTGCGTTTGCCAGCTCTTCCCCGTTTTTAACCAGGATTGTTTTTGCAAAAGAACTAAAGCTCAGTATCAGCAGGCAATTCAATAGAAGGAGTCTTAACATCATTTATTATTTTTGACGGGTAACAGTTGTGGATATTTTTTGAGAGGACTCTCTGATAAATAATTTTGGTTTCAAAATTTGTTCTACAGGAGTGATATCTTCCGTATTATGCATTGTTTGTATAAACAGTTTTGCTGCTGCTTTTCCCAGCTCAAAGGAAGACATGTCGACACTTGATATTTGCGGAGTAATCAGGGTGGTAACCGGTTCGTTATTAAATCCAACCAGCCCAATATCCTGTGGCATTCTCAATCCCTTTTTCTTAATGGCCAGCATGGCTCCAATGGCCATTCTGTCGCTGATGGCAAATATTGCATCAGGTCTTTTTTTCATTGCTAATAATTCAAGTGTTGCGAAGTAGGCGTAGTCCTGGTTAAAATCGCAATGAACGATGAGGTCATTATCTTTTTTGAGTTTGTATTTTTTCAGGGCATTTAAATATCCATCCATGCGTTTGTTGCTGATTCCTAAATTTTTGGGGCCTGCTAAAATGGCGATCCGTTTATATCCCTGTTCAATTAAATGTTCGGCAGCTATAAACCCACCATTTTCATTATCCAATCTTACGCTGGGAGCTGAAAGTTCCGGTGTTACCCGGTCAAATATTACCATGGGGATATTTCGTTCCTGTATCTTCTTGAAATGCTCAAATGATTTTGTTTCACTGGAAACAGAAATAATAAAGCCATCAACCAAACTGTCAAGCAATCGCCTTGTATTAACTATTTCTCTTCCAAACGATTCATTGCTCTGGCAAACCATAACTGTATAGCCAGCTTCTAATGCTACTTCATCAATACCCCTGACCATCATTGATAAAACAAAATCAAGATTAGGAACAATCACACCTATTGTATGTGTTTGTTTTTCCCGCAGACTTATGGCCAGCCTGTTTGGCTGATAGTTTAATTCTTCTGATAAGGCCAATACCGCTTTTTTGGTTTCGCTGTTTACATCCGAAGCATTTCTTAATGCTCTTGAAACGGTAGAAAGGGAAATATTCAGTCTCTGTGCAATGTCTTTTATGGTGGCAGGCTTATCCATTAGTAGTAATCGTTATGAATCATAAAGCTAGTTCTTAAAGTATTACGGAAATACCGGCAGCGTTGCCGGTAACGTTCTCGGAACAAAAAAATTAGAGAATATTACTATAAATGTGAATTATGTATAAATTTTTCTAAGAATATCCCTGTTATTTTAGAAATATTACATCAGTTGGATTTTAACCGATCTGTGAAAAACGAACTAGTATTACAAATGAGAGCTTGCTGCATGAAAAAATAACAGCTACTTATATGCCCGAAAAGGGTTTCTCGTGTTGATTTCTTTTCATTACTGCAACTTTCTACCCGTTTACACGAATCTTACATACAGAAATAAACAGTACATATTATGAATTCATTAAATGGAAAAGTAGCATTGGTTACAGGTGGAGCAAGGGATATTGGCCGGCAGGCATCTTTAAAATTGGCTGCGCAAGGTGCAAAAGTTTGTATCAACTATTTCGGCAATGAAGAACAGGCAAATGAAACACTGCAGCTCATAAATAATGCTGGTGGTTCTGCAATTATTGCTCAGGGTGATATGACAAAAGCAGCAGATGTTCAAAAAGTGGTGGAAGAATGTATGGCTGCTTATGGAAATGTTATTCATGTTTTAGTAAATGTAGCAGGTGGTTTGATGGGCAGAAAAGTTCTGGCCGACATTGATGAAGAGTTTTGGGATGCTGTTATGGATGTAAACCTCAAATCAGTTTATCTCGTGTCAAAAGCTGTTGCATCACATATGACCGAAGGCGGAGCCATTGTAAACTTTTCATCGCAGGCTGCAAGAGATGGTGGTGGATTTGGTGCATTAGCTTATTCAACTGCAAAAGGTGGTGTTTTAACTTTTACACGTGGACTCGCAAAAGAGTTAGGACCAAAAGGAATCAGGGTGAACTGCGTTTCTCCAGGTATGATCAATACTACCTTTCATAATACATTCACCAAGCCTGAAGTAAGGACGAATGTTGCTGCAGCTACGCCATTGAGAAGAGAAGGTAACGCTGAAGAAGTTGGTGACCTCGTTTTATACCTGGCCGGTGAATCATCGTCATTTATTACCGGTGCCAGTATGGAAATTAACGGTGGAACTTATTTTATTTAAATAAAACCTATAGAAGCTGTTTTGAATAAAACAGTTTCTATGGTTTGCTGAATTGATTGCCAAATGTTACGATTGCTGAAAATATTCTCCTGTATCCTGGTGCCTTTTTTTTCTGTAGCTCAACATCCTGTTACGTTTATTACAAAAGCTGAAGCAGCTGAGGTGAAGTTGGGATTAACACGCTTTCCATTACTTACTCAATCCTATACAGATATTAAAAAGGAAGTTGATGCATGGATTGGAAAAGATATTGATGTTCCCTTCCCAAAAGATCCTGCAGGTGGGTACACGCATGATAAGCATAAGGCGAATTATACACTCATGTTTAACAGTGGTGTTTTGTATAATCTTACCGGTGAAGCAAAGTATGCCACACTGGTAAAAGCGATGCTGCTCAAATATGCAGTACTGAACCCAACGTTGAAAAATCATCCGCAGGCAACCAGCAGTTCACCGGGGCGTTTATTCTGGCAGGCATTGAATGATGCCAACTGGATGGTGTATGCAGGGATGGCTTATGACCTTGTGTACCATTCACTCAGTGCTGCAGAAAAAAAACAAATTGAAGAAGGGGCATTTAAACCTGAAGTGGATTATTTCACGAAAGATTTAAAAGACTGGTTTAATCTGCTGCACAATCATGCTGTTTGGGCATGTGCAGGTGTTGGTATAATTGGCATTGCCACAAATAACCAGGATTATATTGATATGGCTTTGTATGGTACAGCGAAAGATGGCAAAAGAGGATTTATTGCACAGATGGATCATCTTTTTTCTCCTGATGGGTATTATACCGAGGGGCCATATTATACACGGTATGCTATTTTGCCTTATGCGTTACTTGCAAATGCAGTAAACAATTATAAACCTTCCTTACAGATTTTTGAACACAGGAACAGGATTTTACAAAAAGCATTAACCACCTGTTTGCAGCAAACAAATACGAATGGATCGTTTTTCCCATTGAATGATGCATTAAAAGAGAAAGATTATACATCGAATGAACTGGTAACTGCTATAAATATTTTTTGGAAGATTTATGGCCCGGATCAGAATTTCCTTTTTGTGGCCAAACAGCAAAACAGGGTAATGCTGAATAAAGGCGGGCTGGCCATTGCAGCTGCCATCAACGCAAATAAAAACATACCTGCTTCCTTTGCTTATAAAACAATTGAAAGTACCGATGGGGTGAAAGGAGATGAAGGAGGTGTAAGCTTTATCAGAAGCGGAAAAGGTAAGGAGCTTACAACACTGATAGTTAAATATGCATCACATGGTCTTTCGCACGGGCATTTTGATGAACTGAATATTAATTTGTTTGACAAGGGAAATGAAATACTGACTGATTACGGATCAGTAAGATTTATAGGTGTTGAACAAAAATATGGTGGACGATACTTACCAGAGAACAAAAGTTATTCTTCACAAACCATTGCGCATAATACAATAACTGTTGATGAAACAAGCCAGTTTGATGGAAAAGAAAATATAGCTGAGAAATATCATTCAGATAAATTATTCAGCAGTATCAATAACCCGTCAGTTCAGGTAGTTGCTGCAAAAGAAGCAAATGCCTATAAAGATGTTCAGTTGCAAAGAACATTATACACCCTTCAGTTACCGGATGGCAAAAAAATGATTGTTGACATATTCAATACTTCATCAGCGGCTGCTCATCAATTTGATCTTCCTTTTCAATACAATGGGCAGTTCATCAAATCTTCCTTTAAGTACGAATCGTTTACAAAAAATCTGAAAACATTAGGTACCGGTAATGGTTACCAGTTTATATGGAAAGAAGCGGAAGCCTCAGTTCTTAATACAACTGCTCAGTTTACTTTTCTGAATGCAAATTCATATTATACCATTTCAACACTCATTGAAGACAGTGCTCAATTATTTTTTACAAGAACAGGTGCAAATGACCCTGATTTTAATGTAAGGCATGAGCCGGCTTTCATTGTACGGAAGAAAGGACAAAGCCAGTCTTTTATTAGCGTAGTTGAAATTCATGGAAAATTTGATCCGATCTCTGAATTTTCATCAAACGCTTATCCTTCTGTTCAGCAAATAAAATTAATTCAGCAGGATGATCAATATACAATTGCCGAGATCACTCTTGGAGATAAAAAATTAATCATTGCTCAAAGCAATCGGAATTTTGATGGAAAGCAAACGCACTCAGTAAAAAATTATAAGTGGACAGGTCCTTATATGGTTTTATACAACGGGGAAAAATTATAAACAGATTAAAAATAATGTTATGTCAGCAATCGAAAGTTCAAAAGTATTTATAGAAAACAAAGAAATATCATGGGATGATTTGGGAAATGGAGTAAAAAGAAAAATCATGTCATGGGATGAACGGCTCATGGTTGTAAAAGTTGACTTTGAAAAAGGAGCGGTTGGTTCTTTGCACAAACATCATCATTCACAGATTTCATATGTTGAGAGTGGTGTGTTTGAGGTGGAAATAGATAACGAAAAGAAAGTTCTTTCTGCCGGGGATGCTTTTTACATTCCACCTAATGTATTACATGGCGCCGTATGTATTGAAGCCGGTGTATTAATCGACGTTTTTAGCCCGATGCGGGAAGATTTTATTGAGAGTAAATAACACTGAGTAAAGAATGCCCAAATTGTTATATATCGCTTCTTGGTTATTACTTGTGAGTTGTGTGAAAAACAAAACAACTGAATTGCCACAGGTGGCTCCACCGCCGGTTGTAAGTAACAGGTATGTACATGTTTCAACTGCAGCGCAGTTAACCACTGCATTGCTTGATGCAAGGCCCGGCGATGAAATCATTATGGCCGATGGTGTATACAATGGAAAATTTGTTGTAAGCTCAACTGTTAGTGGTACTGCCGCCAAACCGGTTATACTGAGAGGCAGCCGAAATGCAATCCTTGATGCAGGAAATATTACTACCGGTTATGTATTGCATCTCCAGGCTGATTACTGGAAGATAAAAGGATTCACTATTACCAACGGGTTGAAAGGGTTGATGACAGATGGTGCATCATTTAATGTATTTGACAGCCTGTTTGTTCATGACATTGGAGAGGAAGCAATTCATTTAAGACGGTTCAGTTCACATAATATTATTCAGCATACAGAAATAAAAAATACAGGATTAAAAACTCCTGATTATGGGGAAGGTGTTTATATCGGTTCAGCAAAAAACAACTGGGCAACTTATACAAATGGAGCAGAAGACCGCTGCGATTCAAACACCGTTTTGAAAAATATAATCGGACCAAATATTTCGGCTGAATGTATTGATATAAAAGAAGGAACTACCGGTGGATTAATTAAAGAAAATTATTTCGATGCAAGCGGTATTACCGGGGCAAACAGTGGCGACAGCTGGATAGATGCAAAGGGGAATAACTATTTAATTGAATATAACACAGGATTTAACCCGGGCGGTATCATTTTTAAAGATGGATACCAGTCGCATGTGGCAGTTTCAGGCTGGGGAAATAATAATGAATTTAAAAATAATAACTGTACTGTAAATGCAGCAGGTTATGGATTTAGTATTCAGTTAAGTGGAAGTAATGGAGTGTCAACAGGAAATAAAGTGTACAGTAATAATAGTGTAACAGGTGCAGGTAGTGGTATCAGCAACATTACACTCAGTAATTAATAAATATGAAAATCAAAGGACTCAGATGGTATATTATCGGCCTGATTGGTTTGGCAACGATCATCAATTATATTGATCGTACGGCCATCAATATCCTCTGGCCATATATTCATAAAGATTTTGGTATCAGTGAAGCAGATAGCAAAGACGCATTGAAACTGATTACTACTTTCTTCATGATTGCTTATGCAATAGGGCAAACAGTAACAGGTAAATTAATGGATGCTATTGGTACGAGGTTAGGATTTGTTGTATCAATTATTGGTTGGAGTATTTCTATTGCCCTGCATGCAGTTGCCAGAACGCTGGTATCATTTAATATATTCAGGTTTTTCCTTGGCTTAAGTGAAGCCGGTAACTGGCCCGGTGCGGCCAAGAGTAATGCAGAATGGTTCCCGGCAAAAGAGCGTGCTATAGCACAGGGAATATTTGGTGCAGGTGCATCATTAGGATCAGTAGTGGCAGCACCGTTCATTGCATACATCTATGTTGCTTTTGGATGGCAGATGACATTTGTTGGTATTGGTGTATTGGGCTTGCTTTGGATTATACCATGGTTAATTATCAATAAAAATACACCTGACAAACATCCGTGGATTACGAAAGAAGAACAGGATTATATACTACAATCTGCAGCCAATAAAGCTACGGCTCCAGTAGCAACAAAGGTTTACAGCTGGAAACAATTACTGAATTTTAAGAATACATGGGGCATCATATTATCCAGATTTTTTATTGATCCTGTATGGTGGATGTTTGTTACCTGGCTGCCTTTTTTCCTGAAAGAAAATTTTGGATTTGATATTAAACAGGTTGGTGCATTTGCCTGGGTGCCATTTTTATTTGCTGCAATCGGCGGTTTATCCGGTGGATTTTTTTCTTCGATGCAGATAAAAAGAGGAATGTCTGCAACAAAAGCAAGAAAAAATGCAATTACAATTGGCAGTGTAATTATGATCATTTCTTTAGGAGTCATTGCTTTTTATTTAGATCAGTTAAAAGAACAACCGGGTGTGGCAATTGCATTGATCAGTTCAACGCTGTTTGGTTTTCAATTTCTCATAAATAATCTTCAAACACTGCCTTCGGATTATTTCCATGGAAAAAATGTGGGAACAGTAGCAGGCATGGGTGGCACTTCAGCTGTAGTGGGTACATTAATTGTAACATGGCTGGTACCGGTATTAACCAAAACAAGTTATACTTCTTTTTTCCTGCTGGCAGCATTGGTTGTGCCGTTAGCGTGGATATGCATCATGTTTATAGTTTCAAAAAATAAAATGAACCTGTTGAATAAACAGGATATACAAACACTGTAAAAACTGCTATATGAAACGAATTCTATTTGCGATTTTATTTTTTATGGTAGGGGGAATTGCCAATGCCCAGGTTACTTATTACTGGGTTGGTGGAACAGCGTCTGCAACCTTTATCAATACCGGATCAAACTGGAACACATCATTGAACGGCACTGGCAGTCCAAGGCCATCTTCTACAGGTGCAACTGACATATTAATTTTCGACGGAACCAATGTGGGCGGTTCAGTGCCTGCCACCGGACCTGCAACAATTCTGGCTAACGGAAGTATAACCTGTGCCCAGATTAAAATTGTAAATAATGCAGATATCATTTGGGTACGTTCTACAGGTGGAACAAGCACTATTACCATCAACGGAGAACTGGGAGATGATTTTGTTATAGAAGCGGGTTCAAAGCTTTCTTTTACTTCAACTATTGGAAGCCTTCGTGTTGCAATGGGTGCAACGAATACAGGGAAGTGCAGTGGTGCATTAGTGATGATTACTCCATTGCAGGCAAGATTTGATAATACAATTACAGGAACACCGGGAACATTTGTTTTTACAAACGGCTCATCGCTGAGAACAAATATTACAGCAGCTTCCAGTTCATATGCATTTGGCAGTTCATCACAGTCATCAGAAAACTGGGTTGTGTTTGAAGACGGAGCACATTTGTATTATGAAGGTGGTTACAGTCCAATGGGAGGTACTTCAGCTTATTCAGCAATTAATTTTAAACCGGGAAGTTTCTGGCATCACCGTGCTAACAATGGACTTGGTTCATTCTTCAACCGTAAAAGTTTTGGAAACATCATTGTTGAAAACAATGCAACATTAACAGCTGATGGTCCCATTTACCGAATCAATAATTTAACTGTTAATACGGGATGTACCTTCATCACGCATGTTTCTGGCGAAACAACCGTAATAGGGAATGTTCTTGTTGAAGGAACATTGTCTTCAGCTCCTGCAACTACAAATGTTTTGGTGCTGGCAGGAAATGCACAGCAAACTGTTTCAGGCGTTGGTGCAATCAGTATTGCCGGATTAACAGTTGCCGATAAAGCAGATGTTGTATTGAATAAAAGTGTAAGTCTTGAAGCTGCTGTAAAAGTGTATGGTAAATTAAATTTTAATACAAACCAGCTTTCAGGTGCGGCAACCTTTACTGCAAGAGGAGTGCTTACACCTGTTGCCGGAACAGGGAATACAGTAAACGGATCTTATTTAATTACAGGAAACTCAGCCATTGCTTCCTCTTCAATTGGACAGAGCATAAGCGGATCGGGTATTCCTTCCAATACAATGATTGTTTCTTTTTCTTTAACGAACGATACCATTTATGTTTCCAATCCTTCTACTGCAACTGCAGCAGGTGCATCTCTTTCAGTAACAACAGGTGGCGCCAAACTCGCAACTTCTAATACGAATGGTTTCAATCCTGCAACAGGATCAGTTGTTGTAGCCGGTACTAAAACATACGAGGATAAAATTAATTACATCATTAATGCAGCTACTTCAACTCCTTTTGGTATTACAACTGGAGCAACAGGAAATATGTTACAAACAGGTTTTGTTGAAATCAATGCACCGGTTACTGTTAACAGCGGAGTAACCATTTCTGATCATTTACTGATCAACGGAAAAGTGCTGCTGCGTCCGTTAGATACGGTTCGTATTGTTTCAGGTGCATCCATTACAGGCACATTTAATGCATCAAATTATATTGCTACCGATTATAACATTGCAACAGGCGAACAAAGTATTTTACAATATGATGGTCTGGCAGTTTCAACAGTTTTACCAATCGGCACTGCAAACTATTATCTTCCCTATACTATTAATCCTGTGTCTGTTTCAAATTTCAGTGCTGCTGTATTTGAAAACATAACGGCCAATGGAACTATAACTGGTACTGCATTTACACCTTCTGAAAAACAAAATGTTGTTAATGCAGTGTGGAATATAAACAGGTTGTCAGGTTCAGGTGCTGCAGCTATTCAAATTGGTTGGAATGCAGCATTAGAAGGATCTACTTTTTCAACATTGCCCAATACTGATATCGGCATTATCACCAACAATGGCACATCATGGTCATTGCCGGTGGGTGTGGCAAACAACACAACCAATACTGCAACTGCTACAGTAAGTAATTTCGGTGCTTTCAGTGCCGGCGCTGTTCCGCAGGTGAGTCCATTCGTTTTTAATCCAATACCGGATAAACCATATGGTACTCCTGATTTTAATGCTGGTGCTACCAGTCTCAATACAACACAACCGATTGTTTACTCCAGTAATAATTTAGCTGTTGCAACAATCGTAAATGGAAATATTCATATTACCGGAACGGGAACTGCCGTTATTACCGCCACACAGGCAACTGATGGATTTTATCCTGCTGCGAGCAAAACACAAACAGTAAACGTAACTAAAACAAACCTTACTGTTAAGGCAGATAATATTTTACGGTTTGAAGGTTTGCCTAATCCGGCGCTTACCATTACCTATACAGGTTTTGTATATGGTGAAACAGCATCTGCATTTTTAACTCCTGTGCAAATAACAACAACTGCAGTAACTGCATCAGCACCCGGAACATATCCCATTACAGTTTCAGGAGCTACTTCCAATAACTATAATATCACATTTGTAAATGGCGTATTAACTGTACAGGCAAAGCAAAACCAGGTGATCACTTTTAATGCACCAGCAACAAAGACATATGGCAATGCCGATTTTGCAACGGGTGCTTTAAGTACTAACAACACAATCCCCATTACTTATACAAGCAGTAATACCGGGGTAGCAACTATTACAGGAAACATTATACATATTACCGGAGCCGGAACAACAACTATTACTGCATCACAGGCAGGTAATGATGGATATTTTGCTGCGACTAATGTAGTAAGAACATTAACGGTTAATAAAGCAGCCTTAACAATCAAAGTTAGCGATACAGTTAAAATAACAGGAGAACCGAATCCTGTATTTATTATTGCTTATACCGGATTTGTATTAGGAGAAACTGCCACTAATTTAAGTACACAGTCTGCCGTTTTAACTGATGCTGCAACAAACTCAGCTCCGGGTTATTATACACTTACACCCGCTGGTGCAGTATCGCAGAACTATAGCTTTACTATTGTGTCAGGCAAATTGACCATCCTTCCATTATCAGGAACAGGCGCTCAATACATGAATGCATTTTTAAGTGCAAATGGAAATCTTACAGTAAGGGTGTATGCACCAGAGCCAACTTTAGGTGATATTGTTTTGTATGATATCAATGGAAGAGTTATTGCTAGAAAGAACCTCTTTATGCCAACCGGATTTATCAATACGGAATTATTTATTCCTTCGGTTCTTCCCGGAATTTATATTGTAATTGTACGTGGTGAAGGGGTGAACCTCTGGAAAAAAATTCAGATCATAAAATAATTGTGTAAAAATGAAACGAACATTCACTTCTGTTATATTGATCATACTGGTAAGTTGCGGTGTACTGAATGCCCATGGGCAATCAGGCAAACCTGCCGTCTTTTCCATGAATATAAAAGCGCTGGAAAAAAATAAAACCCGCATCAGTAATCATGATCCGCTGATCATGCCTGCCTACAAACAGTTAATAAAAGATGCAGACAGTAAAGCAATGAAGTTTGAGCCGGTAAGTGTAATGGAAAAAACATTCAATCCTCCCAGTGGCGATAAACATGATTACATGAGCCTGGCTCCATATTTCTGGCCCGATCCTTCAAAACCAAACGGCCTGCCTTACATGCGTAAGGATGGTGAAACAAATCCGGAAGTGAAAGAGTATAAAGACAAGGAGTATATGCCGAAGCTCTGTGAGTATGTTCATTTGTTAGGATTGGCGTATTATTTCTCAGGTGAAAACATGTATGCGGAACATGCAGCTGAACTGCTGCGGGTATGGTTTCTGAATCCGGAAACTAAAATGAATCCAAATTTAAATTATGCGCAGGCAGTGAAAGGAGTGAATGATGGGAGAGGTGCAGGGTTAATTGATACACGACATTTTATAAAAGTAATTGATGCGGTAGGATTAATCAAAGGATCAAAATCATGGAAAGAAGCCGACCAGTCAGGAATGAAAAAATGGTTTGCCGATTTTTTAAACTGGATGCAGACAAGTAAGAAGGGGATGGATGAAATGAAGACGAAGAACAATCATGGTGCATGGTACGATGCACAACGATTATCCATGGCCTTGTTTATTGACAGTACTGATCTCGCCAAAAAAATTGCAATAAATGCAGCGGACCGTCTCGACAGGCAATTAGATGAGAAAGGATTTTTCCCTGCAGAAATGGAACGAACCATTTCACTTCATTACACATCCTTTGTGATGAACGCTTTTTTCACTATTGCTCACATGTCAGAAAAAACGGGCTTTGATTTTTGGAATTATACAACCCCTTCAGGCAAATCATTAAAAAAAGCATTTGATGTGGTGAAGCCTTACCTGGTAAAAAATAAAGAATGGGAAGGTCAGCAAATCAAAGAGTTTGGTTTTGAAGATGGGTATCCCTTATTAATGGATGCTGCGGTGTATTTCAAATGTAAAGATTGTGAGCAGGCCGTTCAGCAAATGGCAGGAGAAAAAGCAACACGTTTATTCTTAAATCTATTATACTAAAACGATTTCTAAATATTTAAACAGCAATTATGAAAAAAATTCATTACTTATTTTTACTGCTGCTCTTACTGAGCAGTTCCGTAATGGGACAAAAAAAAGTAATAACCGGCAAGGTTACAAGCCAGGGTGATAATGAACCGATGCAGGGGGTAACTGTGCTTGCCAGTAAACAAAAAGGCGGAACCACAACCAAGGCAGATGGTACCTATACAATTACGGTTGATAAAACTGTAACCACTTTGATTTTTTCTTCTGTGGGCTTTACAGCACAAACTGTTGAAATAGGAGATAAAACTTCTGTTAACATTACAATGGTTGCAGCAGTTACTTCTAATGATGAAGTAATTGTGATTGGTTATGGCACACAAAAAAAATCGCATTTAACAGGCGCTGTATCAAAATACAAAAATGAAAAGTTAGATGAAACACCTGTATCAAGACTAGACCAGGCATTGCAGGGAAAAATTGCGG
>JANOIQ010000578.1:0-3982 GCA_031407835.1 Chitinophagaceae bacterium | reverse complement strand
CCTGCCAGCGCTTTTCATTTTTACTTCCTTCAATATTGGTATGTGCCAGTTCATCTATAATCACCACTTCAGGCCGAAGGTTAACAACGGCCTGCACATCTAATTCTTCCAGTTCTTTTCCTTTGTAAAATAATTTTCTTCTTGGCACCAATGGAAGGCCTTCGAGTAAGTCATGCGTTTCTTTCCGGTTATGTGTTTCGATATAGCCAATCTTTACATCAATCCCATTTCTGAGCAGAGCATGTGCTTCCTGCAGCATGCGGTAAGTTTTACCTACACCGGCACTCATACCAATATAAATTTTAAACTTACCCCGTCTTGATTTCTTAATCAGGTCGAGAAAGTGCTGAACGTTATTTTCTTTTTCGTCAGACATTTTTCTTTTTTTTAGTCAAACAATCTTTTTAATGTTATGTTTTTTGCGGGCGACACAATCAACGGATAATGTTCGACTAATACATTGCTGGCATCTAACCCGAAATTTTCTTCTTCTTTTACAGATAAGTTTTTCAGATTATAATAAGATTTCAACATAAAGTTTTTCCATTTAGGCAGATCATTATCATACGACAGATATGAATCTCCAAGCATGAATTTATAATCCCCTGTCTTCTTCAATGTGTATTTTTGATTGGCGTCAATATCAAGTATCAGTTCCCTGCTATTGATCAACTCTTCCATTACAGTTCGGAAATACAAATCTACTTTTGGCTCAACTCTGAAACCCAGATTAAAAGTAAGATGATAAACATCATTGGGTGCAAGTGTTCTTACCCTGTATTCCATTGTATATGGCTCATCGCTAACGTTGATATGTATAAACCAATAAACATCCGCTTTTTTTGCCGGGGGCTTCAGGATGGAACTGATCGATTTTTGTTCTACAAGGTTTTCATTAGCAGCATTACTTAAGTAAACAAGATGAGCGGAATATCTTGGAATTTCAGTATCACGACTGAGTTCCTGCAAGACAATTACCTGCTGCTCTAGCGGAACATGTGTGATAAATTTTTCCTGTATTCTTTTTCCTTTATACCATATATACATGATGATTGAAAGAAGGGTGCCTATTACTAAAGTAATCCAGCCACCATGATGTACTTTACTAAGATTGGCAAGCAGAAACATTATTTCAACAGGGAAAAAGACTAGGCTGAATAAAATAATCCATAGCATCGCAACTCTTTTAATCAACAGATACATCACCACCAGAAAACTTGTTACCAGCATCGTTAGTGTAACACTTAATCCAAACGCAGCTTCCATATTGGTTGATTTTTCGAAATACAAAACCATACCAATACAGGCAATCATTAAAAACCAGTTAATGAAGGGAATATAAATCTGCCCCCTGATGTTAGACGGAAAGTAAACTTTATGTCTTGGCCAGATACCAAGTCGTATGCCTTCATTTACAAGTGTAAAACAGCCACTGATCAATGCCTGGCTGGCAATGATGGTAGCCAGTGTAGCAATGATGACTGCTAAGATGTAAATATTTGAAGGGATGGTACTGTAAAACGGACTGATGTTTCCAAGTGTTTCACCCTGGTGTGCTACAAGCCACGCTGTTTGTCCGGCATAACTTAATACAAGACAAATTTTGATGTACATCCAGCTCCAGCGAATATTATTACGACCCACATGCCCCATGTCACTGTACAATGCTTCGGCTCCGGTAGTACATAAGAAAATGCCACCGAGCATCCAGAAACCTTCCGGGTAATCTTTTATTAAATAAAACGCATAGGCAGGGTTGAGTGCTTTTAAAATTTCCCAATTACCATTTATTGCTATTGCACCCATTACACCAATAAACGAAAACCAGATCAGCATTACGGGACCAAATACTTTTCCAATTTTTTCAGCACCTATTTGCTGAAAAATAAACAGAACAATCAGTATCCCTATCACCCAGGGAATTGTGTTGAATTCGGGATCAAATTTTTGCAAACCTTCAATAGCTGATGCAACAGAAATAGGCGGTGTAATAATTCCATCTGCCATGAGAAATGCAGCTCCGATAATTGCAGGGATAACCAACCATTTGCCAAAATATCTTCTAACTAAGGCATACAATGAAAAAATTCCTCCTTCTCCATTGTTGTCTGCACGGAGTACAATGAAAATATATTTCACTGTTGTTAATAAAAGCAGTGTCCAGAAAACAGCACTTAATACGCCTAATGCTTTAACTGCATTGATTACTTCACCTTCATGAAAAATGGCTGTGTAGGTATATAGGGGAGAAGTGCCAATATCGCCAAACACAATACCCATTGCTATCAGCAAACCTGCTGCTGATATTCTTTTATGAAATGTGCTATGGTGTGAAGCAGTCATTAATAGTTAAAAGTAAAACGTAAGCCACTGGTATAACCTGTGGCTTACTAAGATTAAAGGGTTACAAGAGTTGAAACGCTTCATAAAAACTTTATATCTTTTATATTTTACAAGAAGATGGTTCTTTTAAAAATGATACGTTGCAGCTAAGATAAATGATCCTGTACTTTTTGCTGTTGGAGAAAGCATATCTGAATTTTTATAAAAGATGGGATCTTTTGCAGCATCTACACGGAATTCAGGAATGATGGTTAAGTTGCCAATTTTAATATTAGCAGATAACATAGCATCAAAAATATTCGTACCGAATCCTGCTACACCGTCTTTATCTCCAAAATATTCACCCCTTGCAGTTAAACCAAAAGATGAACAGGCATCAAAATTCAGATATAACGCAGAGCCCATCCATGAACTGCTGCTGCCACCGCTTGGTTTTACAGATTTGATTGTTCCATTATAACCGATATTGAATTTACTGGAAATTACTCCGGTAATTACAGCATCAATTTGATTTATTGCAGCACCAGACATATCCTTTCCTCCAACATAGTTCAAGTAACCACCAAGTTTTCCATCAGTAGTATTTAGATGTATCTGACCAAGGAAAAACTTTTTTTGAAAGCTTGCTGTACTGTAATCAGTTTGATTAGCAACACCCACCATGAAAGCAAAATTTTTACTTAGTGCAAAATCGGCTTTTAAACCTGTGTGAAAGAAGGGGCCATACGAAAACATGTAAGCCATGCTGTAGTTTCTGTTAAGGTAAGCATCCAGTAATTCATACCCAACATGTGTACCCCATTTACCCATTGTGAATTTTATTTTATCAGAAGGTGCATATGTAACATAGGCTTGTTTAACAGCAGCCAATGTACCCACATCATTGTAGGAAAACTCTTCCGCTCTTCTGCCAAAACCAAGATCAAGAACAGCTCCTGCTTTACCAACGGTATAGTCAGCTTTTATGGAAGCCATCCCCAGTTCAAATGAATTATGTGAGTTGGTAAAACTGGTTAAATTGTTTGTTCGGCCAGAGTCTTTTGCATTGGCAAAATTGTAACGGATATAAGCATCAACAGAACCCGATAATACCAGGTTACCTTTATTAGTTGAATCCTGAGCCATTGCAGTGAAGCCCATCAAAAGGGCAGCACTTACTAAAATTATTTTCATTTTTAAATTGTTTTTATTTTAATTGGTCTAATGCGATATTTAATTTCAGCACATTCACTTTTGACGGGCCAAACAAACCCAGGAATGGTTTCTCTGTTTGCTGATCAACAAGGCTGATGAGTTTTGCTTCATCAATGTTACGTATGGCAGCAATACGCTTTACCTGTATTTTAGCAGCAGCTGGAGAAAGATCAGGATCAAGTCCACTGCCGGATGCAGTAACAAGCTCTGCAGGAATTTCTTCTTTTTTTACCGTTGGGTTATGCACTAAGAAGGTATCAATTCTATCCTGTACCTGTTTCAGATAATCAGGATTAGATGGACTTTTGTTAGAACCTGCAGAACCTGCAGCGTTATAATCTACAGCAGAAGGGCGGCCCCAGAAGTATTTATCTTCTGTAAACTTCTGACCGATTTTAGAGTAACCTACTACTTTACCATTCACTGTAACTGTTTCTCCTCTTCC
>JANOIQ010000217.1:0-20356 GCA_031407835.1 Chitinophagaceae bacterium | reverse complement strand
TGATGGTACTTTGATTTCAGGAAAACTTTTAAGAGTAGCTTCATCCATGAATGCTTCTGCAGGTGAGCCTCCGTAACTGATATTTACCAATCCAATAGGTACATGCAGTTGTTCATATAACATCTTACCAAAATAATAGGCCGTTGCACTGAAATTGCTCACTGCTTCCGGTTCAGCTGATTTCCAAAAAGATTGCTTACTGGTATCCTGCGGCGTACGTTGTACCGAACGGGGAACTGTGTACAACCTGATATTGCTGTTCGTTGAATTGAAGACTGCTTCATTACTGCCAAGGATCGGCTGATCCCTGAAACCTTTCATCGGCATTTCCATATTTGATTGTCCGCTGCACAACCACACTTCACCAATCAAAATATTTTTCAATGTAAGCGGAGTTCCATCGCTGATGGTAATCGTATAAGGCCCACCTGCTTCAGGAGTACTTACTTTCAACTTCCATTTACCTGCATCATCAGCTTTTGCAGAATACTTTGCTTTATTCCATGATGTAACTACCTGCACTGTGCTTCCTGCTTTTGCCCAACCCCAGATAGCGGCATCTGTTTTTTGCTGCAGTACCATATTATCAGAAAAGAAGTAAGGTAATTTGATAGCTGCAGAAAGTGGATTATAAGCAATGAATACAAGTAAAAAGAATGCTGTGCATTTTCTGGAAAGGGATTGAAAAAGGAGGATCATTTTTGAGAATTTAGATGCTGTCGAAATTACTTGATTCTTTCTTGTACCTGTGATTTGAGTGAAAGAAATTGCCGGCTTTTCTTTGCATGGGAGCAGAAGAACTCTGTTTGTAATTATCTTTTAGTAATTTTCACCACTCAATCTTATTGCCTGCAGGTTATGGAAGATAATAAAAAAGGTTCTCATAAGAATATCTGGTACGGCCTCGGTCGCCAGCGTATTGAGATTCCCAAGACCATTTTAAAGTCGAGGGTACATGGGAATTCTTTGCTGAAACATCTGCATATCTGTTCCATTGGTTACTATCCCAAGGCAAAGGATCATTTCACCTACCGCAAAAAAGGATTGCCTGAAAATTTCCTGTTTTACTGTGTTGATGGTAATGGTTGGTTTCAGCTGGGAAAACAGAAATATGAAGTTGGGCCGAATGAATTTTTTATTCTGCCGCAGAATACAGAACATTCATACGGAAGTAACCCTGATAATCCCTGGACGATTTACTGGATTCATTTTGGCGGAGAATCATTGAAAGAGCTGAATGAAGTACAGGCTGTACAAAAACATTTCAAACCGGAGTATGTAAAGAATAACGGTGATATCATTCCCATCTTCACCAAAATATATAAGACGCTGGAGCTGGGTTACAGTATCGACAATCTTTTTTTTGCGAATATGTGCCTTTCGCATTTTCTAACCCTGTTTGTTTATAATTCAAGAAATTATTCTGCAGCAGCAACATCTGACAAACTGGATTGCGTTGATACGGCCATACTTTTTATGCAGGAACATATCAACGATAATATTTCTTTGAATGAGTTGAGTAAACAATACAATTATTCTGTTTCCCGTTTTTCCAATCTCTTCAAGCAAAAAACAGGCTATGCACCCATTGATTATTTTTTGCAGATGAAAATGCAGAAAGCCTGTCAGCAGTTAGACTTTACTAACCGCTCCATTAAGGATATTGCCTTCAGTATGGGTTTTGATGATCCGTATTATTTCTCCAAGCGTTTCAGAACCATTATCGGTATGTCGCCCAAAATTTACCGTACACGGAAGAGTGAAGAATCAAAATATTAAACTTTAGCCAGGTTCATTCCTGATATATATTTTTTGTAGTTTAATGTTGTTTAAACGGCAAACATGTTACCCATGATTGGGAAAAAAAGCCTGTAGCTTATACCAGAAAAAGTGTTAAAGCAATTTTTCAGAGAATAAAAATGGCGACTCAATTAAGAATCGCCATTTGTTTGTGCCCGGGACTGGATTCGAACCAGCACGTCCTTTCGAACACCACCACCTCAAAGTGGCTTGTCTACCAATTTCAACACCCGGGCAGGCAGGTTCAACACCATGGCTTGCGGGCAGCAAATGTAAAGTGCCTGCCCGACCTCATCAAATTTTTTTAATGAGGCGGAAAAAGTGCAAACTGAAAAAGTAAAAACAAACTTGTAGCTAGCTGCTAAGAGCTTGTAGCTTTCTCCTACTTCTTCAATACAATCCTGAAAGTTGTGCCCTTGCCCAACTCCGATTGTTTTACATACAACTGTCCTTTATGGTATTGTTTAATGATTCGTTTGCTGAGCGAAAGCCCCAATCCCCATCCACGCTTTTTGGTGGTGAAGCCCGGCTTAAACACACGGTTGATGTTTTGAAAGGATATTCCTTTTCCAGTATCTGTTACATCAATGATAATGGTTCGTTCTTCTTCCGTCATATCAACAATAATGGATCCTTTGCCATCCATTGCATCCAGCGCATTCTTTAATAAATTTTCAATTACCCAGTCGAACAAAGGAGGTGAAATCGAAGCAATCATGTCGGACTGAGCCCTTTTTACTTGCAGGTGTACCTTGTCGGTTGTACGCTTGCGGATATACTCCACCATTTCTTCCACCTGCCGTACAACATTGTTCGGTTCAAGCTGTGGCGTGCTGCCAATTTTTCCAAAACGGTCGCTTACAAGTCGTAACCGTTTCACATCTTTCTCAATTTCTGTGGCTATCTGTTCATTACCCGTATTTTCTTTCAGCATTTCAACCCAACCCTGCAGGGAAGTAACAGGAGTGCCTAACTGGTGTGCCGTTTCCTTAGCCATGCCTGCCCATACCTGGTTTTGGGTTGATTTATTTCTTGCCTGCAGCGAAAAAATAGTAATCAGAATAAATAACGCCACAATAAATAATTGCACAATGGGGTAGTACTGTACTTGCAACAGCAGTTGCGAATGCCCGTAATAATATTTATTAATGAGCAGCGGTTCTTTGTTTACTTCAAGAATAATCGGATTGTTTTGAGTTTTAAACAGCTTCAGTTTTTTCTGCACATAATTTTTATCAGCAGCAGCTTTTGCAGAATCAATATTGATAAAACTCACAATACTGTCTTTCTCGTCTGTTTCAATAATGGGGATCGATTTCTGTTCATTGCGGATCAGGGAAGGCAGTTTGGTATCAGCATCAACCGGTGCGTTGATCAGGAATTTTCCGGCTTCCACCCATTGTTCCACTTTCACCCGTTCATCTTTTGCAATTTGTGTTGCCAGGTAATTGGAATAGAAGATGGTTCCTGTAACAATACCAATGGCAATGAGTGCTAAAAGTGTGCGCCAGTTAAAATATTGAAAAAGCATGCGCCTAATTTAGACAAGGTTTGGCTGGCAACAGCTATTTTTGAAAAAATATTTTCACACTTGTTCAATCAACCCTCTGTTGCTGTTGTTATTTTAAACTGGAATGGAAAGAAATTCCTGCAACAGTTCCTCCCTTCCGTGATTGCTTCAACTTATACAAATAAACGAATCATTATTGCTGACAATGGATCAACCGATGATTCAGTTGCTTTTTTGCAGCAGCAGTTTCCAACGGTTGAAATTTTAACCAGCAATAAAAATTATGGATTTGCCGGGGGATATAATTTTTTTTTGAAGCAAATCAAGACAGATTATTATGTGCTTTTAAACAGTGATGTGGAAGTGGAAGCCGGTTGGATTGAACCCATACTGCAATTCATGGAAGGGAACAGTAAAGTTGCTGCCTGTCAGCCTAAAATCCTTTCTTATCAGAATAAAGAGATGTTTGAGTATGCTGGCTCATCAGGAGGATGGATTGATGCATTGGGTTATCCCTTTTCAAGAGGCCGAGTGTTTGATGTGCTTGAACCGGATCATGGTCAGTATAATGATGTTGCTCCCATCTTTTGGGCCAGTGGTGCAGCTATGTTTGTAAAAGCAGAGTTGTATCATGAAATGGGAGGATTTGATGAGTTCTTTTTTGCCCACCAGGAGGAAATAGATCTTTGCTGGCGCATGCAGCGGGCCGGTTACCTCATATACGTTTGTCCGCAATCAGTGGTGTATCATGTAGGTGGCGGTACCTTGCCAACCGGCAATCCGCTGAAAGTATATCTCAACTTCCGGAATAACCTCATCATGATCACCCGCAACATGCCTTTACAGCAATTGATCTGGAAGCTGCCCTTACGGATTTGTTTAGATGCAATCTCAGCATGGAAAACCCTGCTCAGCACAGGTAATACCGGATACTGGAAAGCGATATACAAAGCACACTTTGCCTTTGCTGCCTGGTTCTTAAGTAAACGGAAAAAAGAGTTGAACGGATATCCGCTTTTACAGGGAGTGTACAGGGGGAGTATTGTATGGAAGTATTTCATTGAAAAAACAAGAATTTTTTCTGAAATTGTGAAGAGCAAATAGGCAGATGTTTCCAATCATCCCTTACATTTGCAACGAAAATTAACCAACATGGCGCAGGAAATTATTGATCAAAAGCACAAGGATATTACCAGTAACTGGGTTATTTCATCCCGTTTTCTGTTTTATGTACAATTGTTTTGTATCGCAGCCCTTTTACTGGGTGGATGCTACAAACTGTACAGTTCACGTTACGCAGGTAAGCCAAATGTAGAAGTGCCGGAAAGTACACTGTACACACCAAAGTATAAATAAGATACTCTTTTTGAATAGGAAGAACCGCCTTTGGCGGTTTTTTTATTGGGGGTATGCTGGCTGCATATTTTCATTGCATCGTTTGTTGCCACGCTCGGTTCATCTTTCTGTTTTCATGGCTACCTGACCCTATGTATTGGCTATATTTTTTATATTCCGGTGTCTGACCTTTGCAAGGTACTGACACCTGCTCTCTGAATTTCGGAGATGATGTCAGGACGTCGCTAAGACGTCAGACATCTTGCATAAATGAAAATAGCAATAACATATTGGTTTAGATTCTCAGGCGGCTAAGCTAAGCCCCAATGCTGAGACATCTTTTATTTAATGACTTATTTTTTGCACGAGACCGGGGAGGAAAGTGAACTGAAAACTTTGATTTTACTATCGGTTATTATTTTTATACATTGTTGTGCGTTCTTTATGTTATTATCTGAGTATTATACAATGATAACTACATTCCCTTTTTTGTGCCCTTTGTCAACATACCTATGCGCCTCAACTATTTGTTCCATCGTGTAGCGCTTGTCTATTACTGATTTTAGCTTTCCTGCCTCGCAGAGTTCTTTTAGAAAGATCAGGTCTTCAACCTTTAACTTCAGGTTGCCTGACAAAGCAAGAACGTTTAGATAGATTCCTGACTTCGTCAGTGATTTTTTTCGTTTTGAGGATGCAATTTTTCCTACTGCATCAAAAATAATATCATACGTATCGCTGCTTTGTGTAAAATCTTCTTTCGTGTAATCTATAAGTTTATCGGCTCCCAGCGATTTCACCATTTCCAAATTCGAAGTACTGCATACCCCTGTAACTTCTGCGCCAAAGTGCTTGGCAAGCTGTATTGCAAAAGTACCAACACTACCGGAAGCTCCATAGATCAATACCTTTTGACCCTTTTGAATATTTGCTTTTCTAAGATTAAGCAAAGCGGTTAATCCACCATTAGAAACCGGGGCTGCTTCCTCGTAAGTCATATTGCTTGGTTTTATTGCCAGAATCCCATCTTCAGACATACAGCGATACTGGGCATACGCACCAAATTCAAATTCAGTAGATGCAAAAACAGGATCGCCTATCTTAAACAGTGTAACATCTTTGCCTGCTGCTTCAATTTCTCCGGCCAGTTCCATTCCAAGTATTTTTTTTCTTGGTCCTTTAAAGCCCACCACTATGCGCATTATGGGTTTGAAAAAGAAATCTCTCAAGGGTCCCAAACCAGGCTCTAAACGCCGCACCTTAGTATCACCTATATGTACTGTTGCAGCTTTTACTTTTATCAGTACTTCATTATCTTTAGGAAAAGGTTTTTCCACTTCTTTAAACTGCAGAACTTCCGGTGGCCCGTATTTGGAACATACAATTGCTTTCATTTTTTCCATATTGAATTCAAATTTATTGGGCTGGCTGTTTAATATTGACACAAAAGAGTATTATCACAGTGTGGTCAGGATTAGTAAACATTTGAAAAACGAATGTAAATGATAAAAGAGACGGAAGCCTATTTTATCGTTTACAACAAGAGAATTGCAGGGAAGTTATATAGAAAATAGCATTTCCTAATACTTCAGTTTCATCCATATTCTCAGCCGTGTCTTCGCAATAGCTTTTGTGTTGGCTGCCGGACTCACCTGAAATTTTTTTATTTTAGCACAAAATGCTTATCAGAATATTCTCTAAATAAATTTGCAATTACTTTAAAGTTTTCATTGTTTATTTTAACTGTGTCGCTAATTGATGTATTCAATTCTTGTACAACCTCCAAATTACTTTCCATCTCTGTTTTTTTGTAAAAGTCACTAATTTTAGAAGAAATATTTCGCATATAAGTTACGATGTCACCATACCGAGCAAGTTCTAAAGGTTCAAGATAGAATTTGAGATAGAAATAGGATGAATATAAATTAGAATATTTCTTAAGAAATAATTCTTCGAACTCGACTGCTGAAAGTTGTTTTAAGTTCAATCGCCCTTCAGGAATCAATTTATATTTCTCTTCCAATTCAATGTAGGAGTCAATAAATTTCATTATTACATTTATCCTATTTTGCTGGAATAGTGAATGCTTTTGCTCTACCTTTTTCGAACGAAGGTCATATGCTCGTTTTATCAAGTAACCTAACGCAGCAATGATTAAGACAGTTTGAGACCAATACAATGTTAATATCTCTTTTATAATCTCTGGCATGAGGGAAAGTATTATTTAAGATAATTATGGTCAATAAACTTCATCTAGAATAGTAAGAAAATGATGTAGCTATTTTGGCAAGGTTCTTATTAACTGTTCAATAAATGTTTCAGGGTAGGCAATATATTCTCCATACTGTCCTTTTTTCATTTCTGCGCCTTTGCTTTTGCCTAAACTTGTCAAAACCCATTCATCATGCTTTTTTTCTATCCACTTTAATTTCTCAATTTGATAAGTGAGGTCTTTACTTGAAATTCCGATTTCTTTTGATAATGCGGTTGCTGAAAAATATTTTCCAGTAAATTTTTCTTTTTGTGATGTAATGGGTTCTTGTTTAATCGCTTCTGCTTTAGTTGGCTCTGTTTTTACCTTGTCGAATTCTTTAGGAGCTTCCACATAAGAAAAGTCTGTTGCGTTATTCAAGATCGATTCAATATCTTTCCATGCATCTTCATACACTAGTCTGTCAGCTTCATTCTCTCTTTCAATTAAGATTCCCATTTCTCTATTATTTTGTTGGGAAAACTCATAAAGATTCATTGAACAAATAATCATCTTTTTTTCATTTAGGTAACATTTCGCATGAAGATTCTTTGAGAAGTATAAGCGAACATACTTTAGGTTTTGGAGGTAACTCATTTCAGTTGGGTTAAGCTCCTGTTTGCCAAATATGATTCTCACTTCTGCTTTTTCTCTTTCTTTGTCGTTAAGCAGTTCTCTAATATTATCTGAAAGTTTCAGGTATGGGCTAATGATATATAATCTTTCACGAGCTTCACGAATTAGTTCTTCAACTCCTGCGGTTATTCCAGATGTTCTTAAATATTTTGGCATGTTTGATTATTTAAATTTGCTACAGTCTAATTTATTCACTATAGCTGTTATATAAACTATTTGAAGTGTTATTTTTTATTAAAGTGTAAAGCTTACCCCCCCCTTGTTGGATTTTTTTATCAACATGAGATTCATCCGTAACTGCAAGAAACCACATGTACTTTTTAAAGCATCACTACCAAAGCTACAATCAGTACCATTACAATCAATGCAGCAAAGCCAAGCCATATCCATTTAATCAGTCCCCGTTCTTCATCCTGCAAAAGCAGATAGCCAAGTAAAACGGCAATGGGGCCCAAAACAAAACCTTTCAGAAACCAGGAGAGTTTTTGTAAGAATGTAAAGTCATCACCATATGCATGATTCTTCAGTATATGTTTTGCCCTCCGTTGTGCTGCATGAAAAGCAAAGCGTTCCATAAAATTTAATTTCCTGCCTCTTGCAATCTCGTACTGCTTTAAAGTCATATTGACAAACTGCTTCATTTGGGCAATATGTATCAATGGCTTTTTTGAAAGCCGGGCATCAGTAACCGATTCTGTTTTATTTGGAGCAACAATTGAAGAAACAGTTGCAATAGCAAAACTGGGGACACTCATCGTTACAAATAGCAGGACAATAAAAAGGGGTAATAGTTTTCGCATAAGTACAGAGTTTGGAGCTAATTCTTGTGGACAAACCTATGGGTTTTATATAAAGAAAAGAATGATACTGATTAGGTTTTGTAATAAGTAGAAGCCCGCCCGTCTTTTATATGGAGGAAAATAAAGGAAACAAAAAAAGCAACTTTCGTTGCTTTCAATGTGCCCCGGAACGGAGTTGAACCGTTACGACCGTTGCGGGTCACAGGATTTTAAGTCCTGCGTGTCTACCAATTCCACCACCGGGGCAAGAAGGTGAAAAAAAATCCCGCCTCTGGGCGGGAAACTGAGCGGAAGACCAGGCTCGAACTGGCCACCCCGACCTTGGCAAGGTCGTGCTCTACCAAATGAGCTACTTCCGCTTGAAAAAGAACGATTGGGTTGCAAATGTAAAGAAGCAGCACTAATTGACAAAACATCTCACCCAACTTTTTTAAAGAGCCTCGTTTTTTTACTCGTACCGGTACGTGATATAGCCCATTAATTCCTTCTGTTTGCTGTAAATACTTTCCCGGGTTTTTAATCCCTGCGGGTTGTATTGATACTTCCAGGTAACATAATTACTGGTGCCCGACTGTACAGTAATCATTTGTGCAAGCTGTGCCTGCTCATTGTATTCAAAAATATAATCAGGTAATAATTTTCTTACCCGGTCATTGTAACGAACGATATCGGTTAACCGTTTCTGTTCATCGTAATAATAATAGTAGGCTTGTGTTTCAACTCCTTTGCTCCGCCAAACCTCTTCAGCAACATTTCCTTTTTCATCGGCTTTAAATTGTACTTCAACCGTGTCTGTATTGTTTTTGATCCTTAGCATTTTTACCGGGAAACCTGTAGTGTCATAAAACCACTGATGTTTTTCAATTTCTTTTGTCTGGTAGGCATAGGCTTGCGATACTGATTCAACAGCAACCATTCTTCCCAAACCATCATAAGTATACGATGAAACATTCAGGGTGGTATTGGAACTGTCGGCACTGCGGGTCAGCTGTCCCTTGAAATTAAACTGGCTGTTAAGAACCGATTGCATGGTTTGTGCCGACTGGCTGTATGTTTTAATAAAATTAAAGGAAGGAGAAACTTCCTGAAAGCAGATAAACTTTTCAGTTGGCTCGCCACTTGGCTCAAAAGAATTCAGTACTACCTTTTTTACCTTATTGGTTTTGTACAGTTTCAACTGCTCCATCGTTTGTTTTGAGCTCACAATGTCTTTATGATAAAACTGGCTGAAACCACCAACAGGAATTGAAAGCAGGAAAAGGATAACTGGAAGATGTTTTGTTTGCATGATAGGGTCAAAGATATTTTAAGTGTATATACTTTATTGTTTTTTCTGCCTTTTGAGGAGCCGGTATTATAACGCAGAATTGCTGATTGAATTTCGTTGAAGTGCAGTTCATTCAGTCAAAAAGGAGTCCGGAACTCAAAACTTTGCTAAAGTTGACCCCGATTTTCTATTTTTAGCAAAACTTCGAAGTGATGTCGCACGGAAAGGAACGGAAAGAAAAAAACTGTCTTAACTGCAATGCAAGGGTATTTGGCAATTATTGTCATGTTTGCGGGCAGGAGAATATTGAGCCCAAAGAAACGGCATGGGGATTGGTGGTTCACTTTTTCAACGATATCACTCACTTTGAAGGAAAGTTCATTGCTTCACTCCGTTACCTGTTATTTAAACCCGGATTTCTTACTGCTGAATATCTGCGTGGCCGCCGGGCCAGTTATATGAACCCGGTGAGGATGTATGTGTTTACATCGGCTTTTTTCTTTATCATGTTCTTTTCGTTCTTTTCTGAATCAGAAAAGATAACGGAAGTATTTAAAGTAACCGACTCAGATAAAAAGGGTGCTAAAGTAAAGAAGCCCGTTACACAAAAAACGGAGAAAGAAGAAGCATTGGAAGATGCTGAAACAAAAGAAGACTCTGCATTGATTGAAAAGATCATGTCAGGCGGCAACGGTAAAAACTGGGTTTCACAGGATAGTATTTACAGATGGAGCAATGGTGACAGAGACAGCACGACAGATAAAGACAGTACAGCCAGGAGAAAAAGCAAATTCAAAACAATGGCTGAATATGATTCTGCACAGAACAGCCTTCCTTTAGAGGAAAGGGATCAATGGATTCAACGGGCCATTCAACGCAGGTTGATTATTGTTGATGAAAAGTATGGTGGTGATTATTCAAAGTTTAATAAAGCATTGTTTGAGCATGCCCTTCATTCGTTGCCGAAAATGCTGTTTGTATCATTGCCTTTATTTGCATTGATCCTTTCGTTTTTGTATATACGAAGAAAACAGTTTTACTATGTGAACCACCTGGTGTTTACTATTCATTTGTTTGTATTTGCCTTTTTAATTCTGCTGCTTATTTTCAGTGTTAATAAACTGCAGAAAGTTACTGGTGTAAGCGATTTTGAATGGATCTCCGGTTTTCTGTGGCTGTACATGTTTTATTATTTATACAAAGCCATGCGCCGCATGTATCAGCAGGGGAGAACAAAAACAATTTTCAAGTATTTACTGTTGTTATTTATAGCGCTTTTCATCAACAGTTTCCTGTTTGTTGGATTATTCTCTTATTCGTTTTTTAATATTTAAGTTATGGAAGAACAAAAAATTTCGGAAGCTTTTCTGCGCTTAGTGAAGATTATGGATGAGTTAAGGGAAAAATGCCCCTGGGATAAAAAGCAAACCATTGAAACATTACGGCCTTTAACCATTGAGGAAACCTATGAGTTAGCTGATGCCATTACTGAAAATGACTGGCAGCATGTAAAAGAAGAGTTGGGCGATTTAATGCTTCATCTTGTTTTCTATGCAAAAATCGGAACAGAGCAGCAACAGTTTACATTGCCCGATGTGCTTAATGGTATTTGTGAAAAACTCATTGGCCGTCATCCGCATATTTATGGCGATGTGAAAGTAGACGGTGAAGAAGATGTAAAACGTAACTGGGAAAAACTGAAGATGAAGGAAGGGAAAACATCTGTACTCAGCGGTGTACCGAAAGGATTACCTTCCATGGTAAAAGCTATACGCATACAGGAAAAAGTAAAACAGGTTGGGTTTGAGTGGGAAAATAAAGACCAGGTATTCGAAAAAATAGAAGAAGAAATGAATGAACTGAAAGAAGTGGTGCAGTTAAATGAGAGGGATAAGATGGAAGAAGAACTGGGTGATGTATTTTTTTCACTCGTTAATTATGCACGGTTTTTGCAGATTGACGCAGACCATGCACTCGAACGTACCAACAGAAAGTTTATACAGCGGTTTATGCAAATGGAACAGGAAGCAACCGGCGAAGGAAAACAACTGGTGAACATGACGCTGGAAGAAATGGACGGCATCTGGAACCGCATTAAAATTAAAAACAGGGAAGCATAACAGTAAACGTTGAATACAATTCAAACCATTCGCCAGTTTTTTTACAAAAATGGATTTCTGCTCATATTAGCAGGATGGGCATTAACATTTTCCTATCTGTTTCAATATTATTGGTCGTACAGTTCTGCACCTGCACAGGTAAAGAATGCACTGCAGGGATCAGTTAATAAAAGAGAAAACGATTTTACCGCTGTGCTGAAAGATACCCTGTTGCTGCAGCGGCTGAGCAATAATACTTACAGTAAGAGCTCTTTCCAGAAACTGCTGAAAAAAGATTATTTCATTTTTGTTGCAAATGAAGGAGTGGATGGTATTCAAACCGTATTCTGGAATACACAAACTATTTTGCCCGGTAATGAATTATGGCAACGGGCCGATGGTGTTTGGTTTGAACAGCTCATCAATGGATATTATACCGTGTACAAAAAAACATGTACACTGAAAAATGGACGCACCTGCCTGGCAATGGCATTGATCCCGGTTAAATGGAATTATTTTATTACCACCAATTATCTCAGCAACGGGTTTGCTTATTTCGATGGCATTGAAAAATATTATTCCATCAGTGATATTGTGCCAACATCACTTGCCGTGAACAGCAATGACGGAACTGTTTTATTCTGGCTGAAAGACAGGAACAGTTCTGCACAACCACTTAACTGGATTACTGTTGTACTTCGGTTACTGGCCATGTTCTGCTTCCTTTTTTTTCTGCACAAAGCGGCGGCTGAACTGGCATTGAAACGTTCTTATCTTTTCGGTTTGCTGTTCCTGCTGGCCTGTATAGTAACCATTCGTGTAAGCAGTTACTTTTTTCCGCTGCCCTTAAATTTCCGGCAGTTTGAGCTGTTTGATCCTGCCATTTATGGTTCAAATAATATTCTCAAGTCATTAGGTGATCTGCTGATCAATTCATTTCTGCTGTTATGGGTACTGCTTTTTATGCGGAAGTACGGAATAGGGAAACCAGCGATTCATATCAGGCTCAATTTTAATTTGGGATTAATTGTTGCGGCTGTGCTGATCTTTGCAGTTACAATCCTGTTTGGCGATATTGTTCACAGCCTGGTGGCAGACTCACAGATATCGTTTAATGTAACAAGCTTCTTCAGCTTAACTGTTTTCAGCTTCGCCGGTTTTTGTGTACTGGGAACGCTGGCACTTAATTATTTTTTACTGATCGACTGGTTATTTGATTTTTTCAAGGAGTTCAGCTATAATAAGCTGGTTCCGCAACAGATTTCTTTAGCCATTATTGGATTGGTTTATTTAACAGCTACTATTAATTCTGATGCAATTTCCTTTCATCTCAGTTTACTGATCTGGCTGTTGTTAATTGCATTTCTTTTCAGGTTTCACAGTAAAGACATTCAATTTTTGCCATCGGGAGGACGTACACTCTTCTGGCTCTTTTTCTTTTCGGTTTCATTAACTGTTTTACTCATTAATGATAATGCAAAGAAAGAATGGAAAGACAGGATTCGTATGGCAGAGAAGCTGAGTTTACAAACCGACCCATCGGCTGAAAACCTGTTAAGTCTTGCGCTCAGTAATTTCAGAAGTGATTTTTTGCGTGATAATTTTTCCCGCTTCAGTATCAGCGGCAGCAACCGGCTTTTAAAAGACAGTTTAATCAATGAAAACTTCAGCGGGTACCTGAATAAGTTTGATTCAGAAATTTTCACTTTCGATGCGGCAGAAGAACCCCTGTATAATTCTGATTCAACTTCTTTCAGCAATCTGAATACAATTTATAAACTGCAGAGTAAACCAACAACGGTAAGGGATTGGCAATACCACGAAGAATCATTTGATAAGTTTTATTACATCGCACGGAAAGAGGTGATAGATACAGCAACATTGAAACCTCTTGGCTATGTATTTATTTTATCCAGGCCCAAGCAGTATTCAGATGAAAAATTTTCGCCGGAGCTGTTTTCAAAAACATTCAACCTTGTTCCTGAAAATATGCCTGCTTATGCCTATGCTATTTATAAAAGTAAGGAACTCATCAGCAGCTTCAACGATTATCCTTTCCCGATTCATCTTACACGCAGGCAAACAGAACAGCCTTCTTATACACGTATTAAGAAAGATGGATACAGTGAACTTTGGTATTCGGCCTCAGCGAACCTGATGGTGGTGGTTGCAAAAGCTCAGAACAGATGGCTGGAAACAATTACTTTATTTGCCTACTTGTTTTGTGTATTTCTGTTTATGGGCGCTCTTTTTCGTTTAATCAGGTTTCTTTCTCAGTTCGGATTCCGTCCCTCTAACTGGAAGAAACATTTACAGTTAACATTCCGTACACAGGTACATTCCACCATTATCGGAATCAGCATTTTTTCTTTTTTAGTAATAGGAGCGTCCACCATTTTCTTTTTTATCAACCGGCACAGTCGTAATAATAAAGAACGTCTTACCCGTACCATTGCTATTATGAAAACGGAAGTGGAAGTTGCACTCAGAGAGCATGCCATTTTTGATGATGTGCTGAAAATGTATGATGATATATCTTCAGGTCAATTGCAGATTAAAGTGAATTATATTTCTGAAATACATGGGGTTGATGTAAACATTTATGATCCCAGCGGTAACCTTAAAATTTCTTCACAGCCTTATTACTATAACAAAGGACTGCTGAGCCGTAAAACAGATCCGCTTGCTTATTATAAATTATCGAGGGAGTATTTAATACAAACAATCGAAGATGAAAAAGTCGGTGACCGATCTTACATGAGTATTTATGTGCCGGTGCGTGATGAAGCCGGGAAAACATATGCTTATCTGAATATTCCCTACTTCACTTCACAGAATGAATTGAAACAGGAAATCTCCAACTTCCTCGTAACACTCATTAACCTCAATGCCTTTATTTTCTTAATTGCAGGATTGATTGCCTTCTTTGTTACCAGCCGTATTACCAATTCATTTTCCATCATCAGCGATAAAATGAAAGAAATTAAACTGGGTAAAGAAAATGAAGCAATTGTATGGCAGCGGAATGATGAAATTGGTGAACTGGTACGGGAATACAACCGCATGGTGGAGAAACTGGAAGCAAGTGCAAGCCTGCTGGCAAGAAGTGAAAGGGAAGGGGCATGGCGTGAAATGGCAAGACAGGTGGCGCATGAAATTAAGAATCCGCTTACCCCAATGAAACTGAGTATTCAATACCTGCAGAAAGCAGTTGATTCCAATTCGCCCGATGCAAAAAATATTTCGCAGAGTGTGGCTAAAACACTGGTTGAGCAGATTGATTATTTATCCAATATTGCATCTGATTTCTCCAGCTTTGCCAATATCGGGAACCCACGTTTGGAAGAAGTTAGTCTTGGTGAATCGATAAAATCGGTGGTTGATCTCTTCAGCATGCACGACGAAGAAGGCCAGGTAAGTTTTCAGCAAAATAATGAAGTTGCTTTTGTAATGGCCGATAAAACACAACTCAATCGTTTATTCACCAATCTTATCCGGAATGGTATTGAAGCAGTAGCTGCCGGTAAAGAACCCGAAGTAAAAATTGAATTCAGATGTAACGAAAATCTTGCACTCATCAGCGTACAGGATAACGGCAATGGAATAAAGCCCGAACTGCAGGAAAAGATTTTCTATCCAAACTTCACCACAAAAACATCGGGTACAGGTTTAGGACTGGCCATGTGTAAAAGTATTGTGGAGCAAATGAAAGGAAGAATCTGGTTTGAAACAGAACAGGAAAAAGGCAGCACCTTTTTTGTAGAGCTGCCTGTAATCAACTGATCAATAAACCAGAGCTGATCATTATGTAATAATTTATTCATCTTCTTTTACGGTTCTTTTTAGCAGCTGTTCTTCAATTATTTCTTTAAAAGCTTTTTTAGGAAAAGCACCCGGCTGCATCATGGGATCTCCATCAACAGGAATGAACAAAAAGGTGGGAATGCTCTGGATGCCAAAAGCACCAGCCAGTTCCATTTCAACTTCTGTATCTACTTTATAGATTACAATTTTTCCTTCGTATTCGTTCGATAATTCTTCCAGTACTGGTGCTACCATTTTGCAGGGGCCGCACCAGTCGGCATAAAAATCAATGATCGCCGGTAATGTTCCTGCGTATTTCCATTCTTTTTCTGTTTCGTAGTTAAACACCTTGTCTTTAAAATCCTGTGTGGTGAGTTTGATTGTTGCCATGTTGTTTCTTTACTGCAAAGTTAATGAGAGAATGAAAAGTGATAAGTGATTTTTGTTACATGGTATGCAGTGCAGGGCAACCTGCCATTGTAAAATCAGGTTTGCCGAAAAAAATGCAAACCGGATTATTCTTACCATCTGCCGGATGTTGTTTATGGATGTTTCACTGAACTGGATAAGGAGGGTGAATTGAGGAAGCGATGAAAGATTGGGTTCGTGAATTTACAAAAACAGGAGAATCATTGATCTTAAAGCCAGGCTTTTATAAATATTTTTGTACCGGTTGCCTTCGTTTATTTAGCTTCTAATTCCTTTAGCCTGTTTTTTGCTTCTTCATAGCCCGGATATAATTGCAGCGTTTTTTTATAAAACCTGATAGCGTCTTCTTTCCGGTTTAGTGCCAGGTAAATATTGCCCATCGTTAACATTACTAAATCTTTATCAGGAAACTCTGCAGCATTATTTTCAGCTATTATTTTGGCATCCTCATACCTTTTTAAGTTTAATAACTGTTCGGCAATAAAATTCATTGAAATCCAATCAATATAATAATGTATTGAATCAGCTTTCATTTTTTTATATTCTTCAACTGCCCTTACTGCACCAATTTGCGATATATATGTTTCCATTTTTTTGTGTACAGGCTGTTTTACTCGAACAGGCTTATTATATAGGATTTTGATCAGGTCCTTTGTTATTCCAAAGAAATCGGTTGGCGAACTGTTGCACAAAATAAGAGTAAAGCTGTTGGTAGAAGGAATGCGCAGCATGAAGGAAATAAAACCCTCTGTCATCCCCAAATGAAAATTCGCTGCAACACTGTCTGCAGGTGTGTATTTAAAGTTTTGATTAAACCAACCATACCCATACCTTGCCGGCCTAATACCGGGGCTTAGCATTTCATCAGTCAACTGTTTGTTTAATAAAGTATGATTTGATATGGCCATATGAAATTTAAAAAGGTCTTCTACAGTTGAATAAAGATCACCGGTTGCCATTGTATTTGACTGGTCACGAAAATCAGCGCTGGAAAAACCTCCAAAACTATAATCATATCCTGTAGCCCTGTTGGGCACAATTTGCAGATGCTGGTAGGAGCCTGAATTATTCATCTGCAGTTTATCGAAAATATCTTCCTTCATTAATTGTGCATATGATTTTCCTGTAACTCTTTCCATAATATACCCCAATGTAAAATAACCCCAGCTACTGTAAGCAAAACGGGAACCGGGTTCAAACGCAAGGGAAGAATCCATATATACTTTTATGTAATCTTCCCTCGTGAAAGTTTGCCGGCTGATTCTTGGGAAAAAATCTTTTATAATGTCATAGTTGGGTATCCCGGAGGTGTGACTGAGTAATTGTTTTATCGTTATGTTGGCAGCGGGTTTATTTTTAAATTCAGGTAAATAGTCTGCAATAGTTTTATGCAAAGCTATTAAACCTTTTTGTACCTGAATTAACATCAGGGTAGCTGTAATAGGCTTCGAAACAGAGCCAAGCATAAACTTTGTGTTTGTTCTGTTGGGAATATTCCATTCCCTGTTTGCCAAACCATATGCGCCTTTATAAATAATTTTACCATTTTCTGCAACTAAAACTGCACCATCAAACATATTATAGTCGTGGTACGTCTGCATGATGTTGGATAGCTTAGCCTCTTTGTTTTGGGCAAATAGGTCAATGCCCGAAATCAGGCAAAGAAACAATATCATAAGTCTCTTTAATAACATCGCTTTTTTATCTGGGTCTTTTTTGATTACGCAATAACACTTTAAGTTATGATATTATATGATATATTACAAAATTTGGAGCAGTTGAAAATCAATGCTTCCTTTTTCTCCATTTTAGAATGCCGTTACGATAACAAAGAATGCAGAAAGTGATCTTAAACAAGTAGAAATGCTTGTACATGCATGTGTTTTTTCTTTAACAGTTTTGATAATATTAACCCATCAGTTGTAATTGTAAAAGAAACACCAAGATACCAGCCCCAAATCCAATCAGTGCCAACCAACCGATTTTTTTCAGGTACCACATAAAATCAATTCGTTCAATACCCATTACAGCCACACCTGCTGCAGAGCCAATGATAACAGCACTTCCACCAGTTCCTGTAGTTAATGCAAGAAATTCCCAGAAGGGATGATCGGTTGGGTAAGTGGATAAATCAAACATACCCTGCGATGCGGCAACCAGCGGCACATTATCAACTACTGCAGAAAGCAGACCTAATGCAATACCAATGAGGTAATCGTTTTTAAATGTATTGCTCATAGCAGTTGCCAGCTCTTTGAGTAAGCCATGCGATTGCAATGCCGATACGGCTAATAAGATGCCCAGGAAAAACAGTATGCTCGGTGTATCTATTCTCTGCAATGCCCTGGCTACTGTAAAGCGTTCGGCAATTTCTGATTCTTTTCCTTTATGTATCAGCGTTATAATGATCCACATCAAGCCCAGTGCAAACAGCATTCCCATAAAAGGAGGTAAATGTGTAATCGTTTTGAATACAGGAACAAACAGCAGGAACCCCAAGCCTGAAAAGAGGATGATCTTCCCTTCAGTTTTTTCTTTTACTGTACAAACTGATTCCGGTATCACCGCATTTTGTTTTCCCCTGAAGCGGTAAGCAATAATAAAAGCCGGTATAATACTGCAGGCCAGACTTGGCAGTATCAGTTGTTTGATAATACTGAGCGGGGTAATTTGTCCGCCAATCCAGAGCATGGTGGTTGTTACATCACCCAATGGCGACCATGCACCACCTGCATTGGCTGCAATTACAATCATGCCTGCAAACCAAAGCCTGTCTTCTTTCTCACTCAAAATTTTTGAACACAGCGAAGTCATCACAATGGCCGTGGTTAAATTATCAAGCAGCGAAGAAAGAAAAAAAGTAATAACAGTAATAAGCAGCAATAATTTTGATTTACTGGTTGTTTTTATTTGCCGGGTGATGAGATCAAATCCATTATGTGAGTCAATTAATTCAACAATGGTCATTGCTCCCAGCAAAAAAAACAGGATCGATGCAATTTCGCCGAGATGGTGCAGCAGTTCTTCACCAACAGTATGAGGTGATTGACTTTGCAGCATATAGATTGTCCAGCAAAGCACCCCGGTAATTAAAGCCGATGCTGCTTTGTTCAGCTTTAGCGGCTGCTCAAAAGCAATGGCAGTATAACCTGCTATAAAAACAAAAATCAGTAATGCTGTAATCATGTGAGTTTAAAATAGGCAGTAATAATGAAATCGGTTTGTATGATCAGATGTTCCGGCATCCTGGTTTTTATTTTTTTGATAATGCTGCAATATCTTTTACTTCCAGTATTTTTTTGTCATACCCTTGTGTTACTGCATTGATCATGGCCAACCCAATTTCTTTTAAGCTCGAAATATAGTTTGGAGCAATTGTTTTGACGATGGGTAACAGCCACAGGAAATATTTGTAATAAGGAAGTGTGTTTTTTAATCCTTTGGTTGGTTCAATAATACCCGGGCGGAAATTATACACCTGCTGAAAAGGTAATTTCAGTAAATCATTTTCTGTTTTACCTTTTACTCTTGCCCACATCATTTTTCCTTTTTCTGTACTGTCGGTGCTGGCGCCGGAAATATAACAGAAGGTCATATTGCTGTTGACCTTTACAAGCGTTTCTGCAACATGCATGGTAAGGTTATAGGTTAAATGCGTGTATTCCGGTTCTTTCATACCAACAGAAGATACACCGAGGCAAAAAAAGCAGGCATTGTATCCGCTGAGTTCATGTTCAATGGGTGAAAGATTATGAAAGTCAGCATGAATAATTTCTTTCAGTTTTGGATGTACCACTCCGCAGGGCCTTCTGCCAATCACCAATACGGTTTCTACAGCAGGATGCTGTAAACATTCATGTAATACGCCTTCACCAACCATTCCGGTAGCACCGGTAAGAATTGCTTTAATTGTTGTTTGTTGCATAGCAGTTTCGAAATTAATTGTTTTGCTCAACGATTGTACAGTTTCTTATAAACAAAAACCCTGAGCGATACTGCTCAGGGTTTTTTTATTTGTGTTCAATTTTTTACTGCATCTGCATATCATCGCCACTTTCTGTTCTGTTATTTTTACGTTTGAAGAGTGAAGCATCAAACTTACCAAAACGGTAACTGAAGTTTACACGAACAAAAGCAGGATCTCTTCTCCTCCAGCTGTCCTGGTAAAAGTAACTGGATTCTGATATAACCTTATTCTGTCTTGTACTAAATACATCACTCCAGTTGGCAGATACAGTTGCTGTATTATTTTTAATTTTAAATTCTTTGCGTATACCGAAATCTACATAATAGTTGTCAGCTATATAACCCTGTGTGGTTGATATATTGCCACCGCCCATTCCGCCGCCGCCAAATCCACCACCGCCACGGCCACCGCCGCCACTGTTGCGTCCGCCGGAAAGAGGCAGGATTGATTTTGAATTATAA
>JANOIQ010000556.1:0-12151 GCA_031407835.1 Chitinophagaceae bacterium | reverse complement strand
TGTATTGGCAATACAACTAAGCAGCTGGTGAAGAAATATTTTGGTGAAGAAAGTATTGCAGGAACAGCCGGTTCAGCAGCCGAATTAGCTGAATTGATTGCAGAAGAAAACAGCACAGATGAAGTAATTTTTTTCTGTGGCGATCAGCGCCGGGAAGAATTGCCTGCTATTCTCCGCAAAAATGAAATAGAGGTAACTGAAGTTGTGGTTTATCAAACCATTGCTGTACCTCATAATGTTGAAAAGCCGTATAACGGCATTTTATTTTTCAGCCCAAGTGCTGTAGAAAGTTTTTTTAATAAAAATCAAGTCAGGGATCAAACAATTTTGTTCGCCATTGGTAATACTACAGCAAACGAGATTAAAAAATATTCCGGTAACAGAATCATCATCGGTAATAACCCTGGCAAAGAAAACCTGATAAAACAGATGACTGAATACTTTTCGTGAATCGTCAATTCTGAACCATGAGTGCACACGCATGAAGCACAACTGACGATGAACGATCCATAACTCACAAATATGCAAATATGACACAACTAAAAAACGACTTATTATTAAAGGCACTCAGAGGAGAAACTGTTGAACGCCCCCCCGTATGGATGATGAGGCAGGCCGGAAGATATTTACCAGACTATATTAAGCTGAGACAGAAATATGATTTCTTTACCCGTGTACAAACTCCTGAACTGGCAGCTGCAATTACATTGCAGCCTGTTGACCAGGTTGGTGTAGATGCGGCTATCATCTTCTCCGATATCCTGGTTATTCCTCAGGCAATGGGAATGGAAGTGTTAATGGAAGAAGGCAAAGGACCCTCACTTCCAAAAACTATCAAAACACAAAAGGATATTGATGCCTTACGTACAACAGGTGCAGAAGAAAGTTTGAGTTATGTAATGAATGCATTGAGTTTAACTAAAAAAGAATTGAACGGAAGAGTTCCCTTAATTGGTTTTGCCGGCGCACCATGGACCATACTTAGTTATATGGTAGAAGGAAAAAGCAGCAAGACATGGGATAAAGCTAAGCAATTTGCTTATACTGAAACACAATTAGCTCGTCAACTGTTACAGAAAATCACAGACATCACAATTGACTATTTAAAAGCTCAGGTAAAAGCAGGTGCTGATACTGTACAGGTATTTGACAGTTGGGCAGGCTCATTAAGTCCGGCAGATTTTAAAATTTTTTCACAGCCTTACCTATTACAAATAGTAGATGCATTGAAAGATGATGCACCGGTTATTTTATTTCCCAAAGGAAGCTGGTATGCATTAGAAGATTTAAGTAAAAGCAGCGTAGCAGGAATTGGTATTGACTGGTGTGTAACACCACAGCTTGCAAGACAGTTGACTGGAAACAGAATTACCTTACAGGGAAATTTTGATCCTGCGAAATTGCTGGCACCTATTCCACAGATTAAACAGGGCGTGAAAGAAATGATTGATGGATTTGGTACGCAAAAATATATTGTCAACCTGGGGCATGGCATTACACCCAATGTACCGGTTGATCACGCAAAAGCTTTTGTAGACGCAGTGAAAGAATACAAACCGTGAATACTGAATGGGCAATGGTAAATAATACAGTTGCCCATATTGATCATTCACAATTGACCACTCACAAAATGAACGTTAAGGAAAACTGGATAATCTACATTCACGATCTGCAAAACCGGATCTGTTCTGCATTGGAAGAAGCTGATGGCAAAGCAACTTTTTTTGAAGACAAATGGGAAAGGCCGGATGGTGGCGGAGGTAAAACAAGAGTTATTGCCAATGGAAATGTATTTGAGAAGGGTGGCGTAAATACATCGATTGTTTTTGGCGATGTTACCGATGCAATGAAAACTCAACTCAAGATTAATGGAGCCAAATGGTTTGCCTGTGGATTGAGCCTGGTTATACACCCGTTGAATCCGTTTGTACCAACAGTGCATTGCAATTACCGCATGTTTGAGTTATACAATGAAAACAATGAAGTAATCGATCGATGGTTTGGTGGCGGCACTGATTTAACACCTTACTACCTGTTTGAAGAAGATGCAAAACACTTTCATCAAACTTACAAAAATGCCTGCGACGCATTTGAAAATTCATTGTATCCAAAATTCAAGAATGAGTGTGATCAGTATTTTGTTAACTGGCATCGCAATGCAGAACGCAGAGGGATTGGAGGAATATTTTACGATTATCAAAGAGAAGCCCCCTTTGATTTCCCCGGAGGGGGAAAACCCGCTGCACAATCCTCACTTGTTCAAAATGCTGACAACTCTTCAAGATCTTCAACAGGCGAGGTAAGTGAGCAGGTGGCTTCACATATTGGGGGAAGTCGGAAGGAGGCTGATTTTTGGATGAACTTTGGCAAACGTTGTGGTGATGCATTTGTTACAGCTTATGTGCCGATCGTTGAAAAAAGAAAAAACTTACCATATTCTGCAGAGCATAAACATTGGCATGAAATCAGAAGGGGCAGATATGTTGAATTTAATTTAGTGCATGACCGAGGCACTTTGTTTGGTTTAAAAACCAATGGAAGAATTGAAAGCATCCTGATGAGTTTACCTCCAACTGTAAGGTTTGAATACAATCATCAGCCACAGGCAGGAAGTGAAGAAGAAAAACTTGTAAACGTTTTGCTCAATCCTAAAGACTGGATTTAAATGATAAAAAAAACATGCATCAATACATTGTCAACGCATCATTACAGGTAGTACCAATCGTAAACGACAAACATCCTTACATATGGGTTAATGAAGCAATTGAAATTATCAGGCAAAGCAACATAAGGCATGAAGTAGGTGCTTTTGCAACTGTGGTAGAAGGAACATACGAAGAAGTGATGAAGGTTATTAATGCAGTAAACGAATACCTTTACAGGCAGCATTGCACGGAATGGATATTAAGTGTGCAGTTGCAGATAAGAAGTGAAGGCGATATGACAGCAGACGAAAAAACAGAGAAGTATAAATAATTACGTACGTTAAAAAAAGTACAACTATGTACCTGCAAAGAAGAAACAGAATTACCCGACAATCGGATGCCATACGTTCAATGGTTGCTGAAACAATTCTTACTCCCAATGACTTTATCGTTCCGCTTTTTATTGATGAAGGCAAGAATGTAAAAACAGAAATTGCTTCAATGCCCGGTTATTACCGCAACAGTTTAGATATAACGGTAAAAGAAGTGAACGAGCTTTGGGAAATGGGACTGAAAAGTGTCCTGCTCTTTATAAAATCAAAAGATGAACTGAAAGATAATACTGGTAAAGAAGCATGGAACAAAGACGGGTTGATGCAACGCAGCATCAAAGCTATTAAAGATGCTGTGCCGGGAATGTATGTAATGACAGACGTAGCGCTGGATCCTTATTCTTCTTTTGGTCATGACGGCATTGTGAAAGATGGACAGATTGTAAATGATGAGACGGTGGAAGCATTGGTGAAGATGAGTATCAGTCATGCAGAAGCAGGAGCTGACATGGTTGCGCCAAGTGACATGATGGATGGACGCATTGGCGCTATCCGCAAAGGACTGGAAGAAAATAATTTTGTGAATGTGGGCATCATGAGCTACAGTGCAAAATATGCTTCCTGTTTTTACGGCCCATTCCGTGATGCGCTTGACAGTGCGCCGGGTTTTGGTGATAAGAAAACTTACCAGATGGATTACAGTAACCGCACTGAAGCTATTAAAGAAACGTTGATGGATGTAGAAGAAGGTGCTGATATTGTGATGGTGAAACCAGCCCTCTCCTACTTGGATATTATCCGTGAAGTAAAGAATGCAATGAAAGTTCCTGTAAGTGCCTACAATATCAGTGGTGAATATGCCATGATCAAAGCAGCAGCAGAAAAAGGTTGGATCAACGAAGACAAAGCAATTATGGAAGTGCTTACTTCAATTAAGCGTGCAGGTGCTGATCTGATCGCTACTTATTTCGCAAAAGATTTTATAAGAATAATGGGCCACTAAGACGCAAAGGCTCGAAGCCTTTCTTCACTTAGTGTTTCTTTCTGCCTTCGTGGCAAAAAACAATCAATGATGTACGAAAAAAGCAAAGAACTATTCGAACGGGCACAGAAAAGTATTCCCGGTGGTGTTAACTCTCCGGTACGTGCATTTAAAAGTGTAGGAGGTACGCCCTTGTTCATGCAAAAAGCAAAAGGTGCGTATATGTATGATGCCGATGGCAATCAATACATCGATTACATTGCTTCGTGGGGACCAATGATTCTTGGTCATGCGTACGAACCAATTATAAAATCTATTCAGGAAAAAGCAGCTGATTCAACTTCATTTGGTGCGCCAACCGAATTGGAAATTGAAATGGCCGAACTCATTTTGAGTATGGCGCCGAATGTAGATATGATCCGTATGGTGAGTAGCGGTACAGAAGCATGTATGAGTGCGGTCCGTTTGGCAAGAGGTTATACAGGAAGAAATAAGATCATCAAGTTTGAAGGACATTATCATGGTCATGCTGATTCATTTTTAGTGAAAGCAGGAAGTGGTGTTGCTACGTTTAATATTCAAACTGTTCCCGGCGTAACAGCAGGAGTTGCAAATGATACATTAACGGCTGCTTACAATGATCTCGATGCAGTAAAAAAAATAGCAGACGAACACAAAGGAGAAATTGCAGCCATCATTGTTGAACCTGTTGCAGGTAACATGGGTTGCATTTTGCCGCAAGCAGGTTTTCACGAAGGCTTGCGCAGGCTGTGCGATGAAGAAGGGATTGTTTTCATCTTTGATGAAGTAATGACCGGTTTCCGTTTAGCACCCGGTGGTGCTCAGGAACTTCTTGATATAAAAGCTGATCTTGTTACGTATGGAAAAGTAATTGGTGGTGGCATGCCTGTTGGTGCGTTTGGTGGTAGGAAGGAAATTATGCAGCACATTGCTCCGTTGGGAAAAGTTTACCAGGCAGGAACATTAAGTGGCAACCCTATCGCTATGATCGCAGGTTTTACATTACTGACTGAATTAAAAAACAATCCTTCCATTTATAAAGAACTCGAAGAGAAAACGATTTACTTACGTGATGGCTTGAACGAAATATTGAAAGCATGGGGACAACCGTATGTGATCAACCAATTGGGTTCAATGATCAGCGTTCATTTCAGTGATCATGCAGTTACTGATTTTGCTACTGCAGCATCAGCAAACAATGAGTTGTTCAAAAAGTATTTTCATGCAATGTTGAAACGTGGAGTTTATTTACCACCTTCGGCATTTGAAAGCTGGTTCCTCAACAATGCATTAACGTATGAAGATCTCGATAAAACGATCCGGGCAACAAAAGAAAGTTTACAAGAACTATAAATAAAAAGGGAGCAGAATTCAGCCCCTTTTTCTTATGCTACTTTTTCATCACCTGTCAATGCAACAACAGGTTCTTCTTTTTTATTTTTCGTTTTCTTCTTCATCTTGTTCAACCAGATCAGTGTTCCTGTGATCGGTAAACTTGTTGCGATCAAACATGCAAGGAAGTAAAGGATCTTGGTAAACGTACCATATACATTACCTACATGGATCGCTTTGATAGAACCTGCAACACGTTCATTAAATGGTTTCTTCTTAAAAATATCCAGCTTCACCACTTTACCATTGGTTGGATCCATGGTGATTCTATCGCCTGCAGCTGGCGCAAAGAAACCAAGCTTTGTTTTTGTGATCATTGTTTTTGCATCTGCGTCAGCAGGCAATGTGATCACATAGTTACCGTTATACGCTAATAATTTATCAGCTTCTTTTACATAATCAGCAACTGATAATTGGACTGTAGCTAATGCTGTTGTATCTGTTGTTGCTTCTTTCTTTCCTTTACCTTCTTTACGTTCAGCTCTTGCCCGCCCTTCTTTTCTTTCACCGCCTTCAGCACCCGGACGACGTTCTCCTCCTTTTCCTCCTTCTGCCGGTTTGTAAGTACCGAATGTTTTCTGCATACCTGTTCTATACCATTCAAACGACCATTGCGGTCCGGTTAATCCCATCAGCAATAAAAAAATCAGTGAATAAAAAGCAAGTGTATTGTGCAGGTCATTATTCACCCGTTTCCATCCTGCATTCCATTTTATTTTTAACCCCTGGCGCCAGTGCTTTACTTTTTGCGGGAACCAGATAATCAATCCTGTAATACAACCCAATGTAAAAATGATTGTAACCCACCCGGTAATCATACTGCCAAGCTTTCTGTTCTCCAATCCTTTGATGACAGGCTGCTTCACTTTATCGAGCAACAGCCAGCGATGCAAACTGAACATTGTTGCCATGAATTCTTTTGTACGGTTCTTTTCTTTTGAATTGCCGGTTATATCTCCCGTATAGGGATTTATCATATAAGTAATTCCTCCTCTGGCATTGCTGTCACTTTTTGTTTTTACATTAAACTGGTATGTACGATTGAGTGCTGCGGGAATCGTTACACTTGTAATTGTTCCGCCAGAAACTGTTTTTATTTTTTCCAGCAACGTATCAACCGGAAGGCGGTCTTTCCCCTGAATCGGTTTTATTTTATATAAATGCGGTGCTGCTTTTTCAGTAAGCTCTGTATTAAAAACGTACACTGTTCCGCTGAAGCAGATGGCAATCACAAGCAGCCCGCTGCCAAGGCCCAGCCATAGGTGAACATCGTTAAACAGTTTTCTTACTTTTTGCCAGGTGGTTTTTTGTGTGAGGGCTTTTGCCATTGCTTTATTCAATTATTTTCTTTACCGTTTATTATATGAAAAAGGGATCGCTGTGAAGCGAGTCCCTTATCAGACGTTTTTTATTTATTTTTCCTGCTTAGAATTTATACGCTACCGTTGCCACAAACTGACGTGGAGGAATTGGATTGATGCTGTAATTTTCATGTACATAATAACTTAATACGTTAGCAACGTTTGAAACTTTAGCAAGTAATGAAAACCGTTTGATACTGTAGCCCGCAGATATATCAACGGTTGTAAACGCTTCTACAGGGATCATTCTTGAGTAGGAAGTAACATGTTCAAAAGTATTATTCCACCCACCAAACCGATCTCCCACATAAAATATCGAAGCACCAAACTTCAATCCATTCAAATTTCCTTTGCTGATGGTGTAAAAAGCACTTGCATTTGCAGTATGTGCAGGAGTATTCACCAGTCTATCGCCTTCAATATAACTTCCGGCTTTATCTGGTGTACTTGTATAACGCATATCGTTATAGCTGTAACCTGCGTTTACAGAAAATCCTTTTGCAGGATTAGCAGTGATATCTAATTCCACGCCATTGCTGGTTGTTTTACCTGTGAGCTCTTTTAAGTTACTGTTGTTGTTTTCCTGACCATTCATATTATACAATGCTGTTTGCGCCAGGTTATTATTGATAATCTTGTATGCAGTAAGGTTTACTGTTAATTTACCCTTCAGCAAAATATTCTTTATACCCACTTCATATTGATCAATAATAGATGGTGGCAATGCATTTCCGTAAATATCAGTGCCGGTGTTAACAGCAAAGGAGTTTGAGTAGCTTGTAAACAAAGAAATGCTGGGTTTTAATCTATAAACCAACCCTACTCTTGGAGAAAACGCTCTACTTACCTGACGTTTCCCTTTACCAATCGAATCATTTTTTAACAGATAAGTAGTGGTTGCCGGCACCGATTCCTGTAAAGACCAACGAATACCAGCAAGTAATTTAATCTTTGATGTAATACTGATAAGATCCTGAACATATGCACCTGCTCTTTTAACCGGTGTCTCTGCATATGTTACTTTTTTCGCAACAGGGATATCAATACGACGTATAAATTTGTTTGGATCAAGAATATTTATGCTGTCGTAAATCTTGCTTTGCACGTCATAGTTATATGTTTCAGTGAGATAATAATCAGCATCAACACCTGCTAAAAGAGTATGCTCAATTGCTCCGGTTTTAAATTTCCCGTTGAGGTTAATCTGGCCCGTGAAATATTTTTCTTTAGTATCAATACGCCCCAACGGACGACCCCAATCACCGTTTGCTTTTGCCTGAATACGTTCTACTCCATAATAATCACGGTCAAACTCCTGGTATGAAACTACGCTGCTTAACTGCCAGTTATTATTGAAAGAATGCTTAACAGTAGCAGAAGTTGTTGTTTGTTGTGTAATATTATATTGCCAGTCGGTACCCATAAAGCGTGAACGGGGTACGTCAGGAATACTGTAGCGAAGCTGACCAGCTACATTACCATTATCAAGAGATCCAATACCAAAGTCAGGTGTGAAATCATGTTTCAGATAATCGCCTTCAACAATTAATTCGGTTTTACTGCTAAGCTTAAAGAGTAAAGATGGGTTTACATAGTAACGTGTTGATGATACCTTGTCACGATAACTGTTCGTTGTTTCAAAGGTTCCGTTTACACGATATGCAATTTTTTTACTGATGGGGCCATAGATATCAACAGTTGGTTTCCATAAATTGAAGCTGCCTGTACGCAAACTTGCCTCACCACCAAATTCAAACCTGGGTTTTTTGGTTACCATGTTCAACACCCCACCGGGAGCCACATTACCATAAAGGATAGCAGCACCTCCTTTTAATATCTCTACACTTTCAAGTGAACTTACTTCAGGCATGGCACCAGAATTTACCCTGGATCCGTTCTTAAACATATTGGTTGATGAGAAGCTGTAGCCTCTGGCATAAAAACTTTCCTGTGTACTGGCTCTGGCTGTACCGAGGTACACACCGTTTACATTCTTTACCACATCGCTCAAACGCTGAGCCTGTTGATCTTTAATGACCGCTTCGCTTACAGTTGCAATAGCTTGCGGCAAATCCATTGGCTTGATAAAAGACTTACCAAATACTGTTGCCTTATCGTTAACGCTTCTGAAATAAGCAATCACAATTTCATTCAACTCTTTTGCACTTTCTTTCAATACAAAGTTTGAAACCAGGTTTTCTTTTTCAGTTACAAGCAGTTTTTTTTCAATGGTTTCAAGACCAACAAACGAAACTATAATTGTATACTCTCCGGCAGGTACATTGTTGATTTTGTACGATCCGTCTTCAAGACTTATGGTTCCTTTATTGATTTCTTTCAGGTAGATACTTACCTGTTCTGCCGGTCTGCCATCACTGGTGGTGATTACGCCTTTAATACTTTGTTGAGCAACTCCTGAAAATGTAAAAACTGCAGCGGCTTTATTATTACTGGCTGCTGCCATTTCCTTGTTTCCCAACTGCGCAAATACAGGAGACGTAAAAAATGTACAAATTGCAATCAGACTGATTCCTAACTTATGTTTCATTGAATTATTGTTTTTTCTGATGCAAAGGTGCTTTACATATTTCTCTATTGTTTATATAAACGGGAAAAGGGTTTACGCAAAACGGAAACCTTCATTAAGAAAAAAAACAAATGGAATCAGTAGGGCTTAAACAACAGCTCACAGGGCTTTAACCCTGTATGCTTTTTAAACGCAGTAGAAAAATGCGAAATAGAAGAATAACCGAGCAGTGCACTTACTTCAGTAACACTCAGTCCTTTTTCATATAATAAATATTTGGCGTGCTCCATACGCTGACTTTGATAAAAATCAAACACAGTCGTTCCAAACATTTCTTTAAATCCTTTCTTTAAATAACATTCGTTTGTTCCAACCTTACGGCTGAGTTCTTTAATCGTAATCGGATCTCCGATACGTTGCAATAAAATTTCACGGGCTAAGTTCATCTTGTCACGGTCGGCTTCATTTGAAAGAAATTTGCAGGCAAAACTTTCTTCTGCTTTTTCGTCTACCAAACATTCAAGGCCATACAGTAACAGGGTTTGCAACTGACTGTTTACATAAATATTCTCCAATGCATTATTGTAATTATGCTGCAACAGGTTTTCAAGAATTCCCTTTGTACGGTTACATAAATTCACAGAAGTTGTAAATGATTCTTTTTGCTTAAACGCAAGTATCTGATCACTTTTTGTGTGAACTGTTTTTCCTTTTACGAACTGGCTGAGGTAGGATGCAGAATAATGAAAGCTGAAAACATCAACTGTTGCTGCAAGCTCACCGCATGCTTTCGACTGGTTTCTGCAGGCCCCATTTTTACAGTCCGCAGATGAACAGTACTGATTGCCTGAAATACAAAACCGGAGTTCAATACTTCTGTCTTTTTGGAGCCTGGGCAGATAATTATAGGCCAGTATCCCCACATCTTCCATATTCCACTGAGGCTGCATTTTGTATCTCTGAATACTGTAACTCACTGATCCGGGAATCTGTTTCTCCACTTCATGCAACAACTCCAACTCATGCATCATCAGTGGATGCCTGTGGGCCAGAGTTAGTATATCGTTCAATTGCTGCATAAGAGAACAAAGTTAAGACATTGAAATTTGACAGATCAGCCCGAAATGACTGATTATTGTCATCTTTTTCATTCAACAAAACCGGAACAGTACAATTTTTCGAAAAAAAATAATTGCCGAAAAAGTCGAAAAAAAAATTAAAAAATCAACCAGAAAATTGTGGATTTCTTGGGTTAAAAACAGGCTTTAAAAACGCTTCAACCGCCTGCTTTTCCGTACATTTGTCCGAATATATTTTTACCTCACAAAAAGTTTTTAGAGAAGCACAATATGAGCACAGATTTGCAGGAAAAAACACTCAGCGCAGCAGAACAAAATGCAGGTTACGGCGCAGACAGCATTCAGGTTTTAGAAGGTTTAGAAGCGGTTCGTAAAAGACCCGCCATGTATATTGGCGATATCAGTGAGAAAGGCTTGCATCACCTCGTTTATGAGGTAGTTGACAACTCTATTGATGAAGCGATGGGTGGCTATTGTAAAAACATTGTTGTAAACATACATGAAGATAACAGTATCAGTGTGCAGGATGATGGTCGTGGTATTCCCACTGCCATGCATACAAAAGAAAAACGGTCGGCACTTGAAGTGGTAATGACTGTACTGCATGCCGGTGGTAAGTTTGATAAAGGATCTTACAAAGTATCCGGCGGTTTGCATGGTGTGGGTGTGAGTTGTGTAAATGCACTTTCATCTACATTACAGGTAACCGTACAGCGTGAAGGAAAAATATTTGAGCAGGAATACAAAATTGGTGTACCTCAATACCCTGTTCGTGAAATTGGGAAGAGTAATCTTACAGGAACAAAAGTTCATTTCTGGCCCGATACAACCATCTTCACTGCCTCTGTTTTCAAAAAGGAAATTTTAGAAGCCCGTCTTCGTGAATTATCTTATTTAAACAAGGGAGTTCGCATCATTTTAAATGATCTGCGTGAAATTGATGAAAGCGGTGCAACTTATACCAGCACTTTTTTCAGCGAAGGAGGTATCAGCGAATTTGTTGAACTGATTGACAGCAACAGCAAACGCAGCCCTTTATTGCCACAGGTAATTTACATGGATAGCCGTGATGAAGCATCGAATGTTACAGTAGAAGTGGCCATGATCTATAATGACTCTTACAGTGAACATATCTTTTCATACGTCAACAATATCAACACCATTGAAGGAGGTACACATGTTACCGGTTTTCGCCGTGCAATTACAAGAGTGTTTACATCCTACGGTAAGAAAGAAGGCATGTTTGAAAAAGCCAAAGTAGATGTGGAAGGTGATGATTTCAGGGAAGGATTAAGTGCCATTATCTCGGTAAAGGTTCCTGAACCACAGTTTGAAGGACAAACAAAAACTAAACTCGGCAACAGTGAAGTAAGTGGTATTGTTGAAATAACTGTTGGTAAAACACTGGAAGCTTATCTGGAAGAAAACCCCAGAGATGCCAAGAACATTGTTCAGAAAATTATTTTAGCCGCACAGGCAAGAGCAGCTGCACGAAAGGCCCGTGAGTTGGTTCAGCGTAAAACTGTATTAAGCGGTGGTGGCTTACCAGGTAAACTGGCCGATTGTTCTGACAGAGATCCTGAACGTTGCGAATTATATTTAGTTGAGGGTGATTCTGCAGGTGGTACAGCCAAGCAGGGTCGTGATCGTAGTTTCCAGGCTATCCTTCCGTTGCGAGGTAAAATCCTTAACGTAGAAAAAGCAATGGAGCATAAAATTTATGATAACGAGGAAATCCGTAACATGTTTACAGCACTTGGTGTAAAGATGGGAACGATTGAAGATCCTAAAGCATTGGATATTTCAAAACTC